>DATKIV010000018.1:0-44753 GCA_035543935.1 Allosphingosinicella sp. | reverse complement strand
CGCGCGCAAGGCCGGTGACCGCGAGGCCGTTCGCCATCATGTCCGGCGAATCGAGCAAGGCGATCGTGCCGAGCGCGCTGGTGGCGACGCGCAGGATCAAGCGGAGCTGGACGCCGTTGCGCTCGATCCGCGTCGCCCAGCGTCCGTCCAGCCCGGAGATGGTCGGCTGCGCCGTCCCAGCGCCGCGCGCGAGATCGAGCGGCAGCGGGGTCCCACCCTGGGTAAAGGTGCCGACGAAGCGGTTGCGGGGCGGATCCCAGCGGCCCTCGTAAGTCGCGCCGAGCGCCAGCATGGCGAAGGTGAGGCGGCCATCGGCGATGGCGAGCGTATCGATCGGAATCTTCAGCCCCGGCGCCTGGTCGAGGCTTTCCAGCTGGCCGCTGAAGCCGCCGCCCGGCGCCGCGGTGATCGTCACGATCAACCGCAAGCCTTGCGCGTTTGTGACGGCGAGCGCGCCGTGCCAATCGCCGGTCCAATCCTGCTGCTGCGCGGCGGCCGGCGCGGCGAGGAGCGCCGCCAGCAACAGCGCCAGCATCGCAATCAGCCTGTTCATGCCCGTGTCTCCCGCCCCGATTTGGACGCCATGATCCGAAGCGCGATCAGCGCCAGGCCCGCCGCCAGCGGCACCATCGACCACAAGGCCGCCTGCTTGATCGGCGCCAATGCCCAGATCGCCGTATTGGCGAGGCCGGCGAGCACCAGCACCCAGGCGGAATAACGCTGCACCGCCTGCTTGCGCGCGGCGCCGGGCGAAGCGGGATCGACGCACTCCGCCTTCTTCGGGACGATATTGCCGTAGAAGACGATGACGAGGCCGCAGCCGATGCCCAGCAGCCGAAGCGCGATCGATTCACTGTCCCGCTCGATCGCACCGGTCGCACGCGCGATGGCGAGCGCCTCGGCCAAAGCGATCGTGATCGCCGCATAAGAGACCGCGAGGCGCAGGGCCGCCTTGTTGCGCTTCGTCAGCTCGGCCCCCGCCCACAGGATCGGCATGGTCAGCGCGGCGATCAGCCAATATTCCCGTTTCTCGGGCACGATCAGGAACAGGGCAATGGCGAGCGCCTCGACCAGCGCCACCGTGATCACGGCCATCCACAAAGCATTATGTTCGCGCGTCATGATGGTTCTTCCTCTGCTGTCGTCGTCGCCGCCGCCGCGCCGAGATCGAGCCCGACCGTCTGGGCGAGCCCCATCAGCGCCTCTTCGAGCACCGACATCTTCAATTGGTAGATGATCGACTTGCCGTGCTTGGCGGCATCGATCAGCCCGGCCTCGCGCAGCACCGTGAAATGCGCCGACATGGTCGGCTTGGAGACGTCGAACTGCTCGGCCAGCTCGCCGGCGCTCATCGGCCGCTCGCGCAGCAGCGCCAGCACCCGCCGCCGGGTCGGATCCGCCAAAGCTCTGAACACGCCGCTCATGATTCGATATTTAGCTATTTATCGAAATGAGTCAACCCGGCACCGCTTCCAATGTAGGATTTCGTCTGTCACCCTGGTGCGACTCGGCTCTTTCTCACCGTCGGCTCTTGGGACCTGGGCGAAGGCCCGGGCGCTTTGTCTTGCCCGGATTCGGCGATTCGGGGGGAAGACCCCCCGCGATTCCATGTGACATTCGTGCCAGTCGTGCCACTCGAGGCCCAAATCAGCCCCCGAACAGCGCCCGCGCCTTGATCAGGCCGGCCACGCCCGCCGCGATCGTCTCGGGCTTCTTGGCGAAGCAGAGACGGATGACGTTGGCGACCGGATCGCTGGCGTAGAAGGCCGAGAGCGGGATCGCGGCGACGCCGCATTCGGCGACGGCGCGGTCGCAGAAGGTCGCGTCGTCCGCCGCGATGCCCGACGCTTCGAGGTCGACGCAGGCGAAATAGGTCCCTTCCGCGGGCAGCACGCAATAGCCGGCAGCCGCGAGCGCCCCGGCCATGGCGTCGCGCGCGGCAGCGAAGCCGGCGCGCATGGCGGTGAAATAGGCATCGTCCTTGCCGAGCCCGTAGGCGACCGCGCTCTGCAGGTTGGGCGGCGTCGCGAAGGCGATGAACTGGTGGGCCCTGGTCACCGCCACGGCGAGATCGGGCGGCGCCGCGATCCAGCCGACCTTCCAGCCGGTGAGCGAGAAGATCTTGCCCGCCGAGCCGATCTTGACGGTGCGTTCCGCCATGCCCGGCAATGAGGAGAGCGGTACATGGACGCGGCCGTCGAACAGGACATGCTCCCAGACCTCGTCGGAGAGCGCCGTCGCGTCCGCCGCGACGCAGGCTTCGGCGAGCAGGGCGAGCTCCGCGGGCTCGAAGGCGCGCGCGGTCGGGTTGTGCGGGTTGTTGAAGATGACGAAGCGGGTCCGGTCCGTGAACGCTTCGGCGAGCGCCTCCTTCGTGATCCGCCAGCCGGGCGGCGTCAGCCGGACCCGCCGCGGCACGCCGCCCGCCCGAAGCACAAGCGGCAGATAGGCGTCGTAAAGCGGCTGGAACAAGACCACCTCGTCGCCGGGCGAGATCAGCGCCATCAACGTCGCGGCGATCGCCTCGGTCGCGCCCGAGGTGACGATCACCTGCTCGGCCTCCAGCGCCAGGCCCTGGTGGCGGCGATAATGGGCGGCGACCGCTTCGCGCAATTCGGGGAGGCCGCGCATCGGCGGATATTGGCTCGCCGCCCCGGTCAGCGCCTCCGCCGCCTTGGCCACCACATCCTCGGGCCAGCCGAAGTCCGGGAAGCCCTGGCCGAGATTGACCGCGCCATGGGTCCGCGCCGCCATCGACATGGTCTCGAAGATCGAGGTGGAAAGGTTCGCGAAAACCGGGTTCATGGCGCGCTTCCTAGCCCCGTCGCGGCCAAAGAAGAAGATGCGCCTGAATCCGGATTCGGGCTGGCGGCGGGGCGGCCCTTGCCGCTAATCCGGCCCGATGGTCGGACGCGTCGCTTTTGGCATCTTGCGCTGGATCGGCGTCGGGATTGCCGCCTTTCTCGCGCTGAGCCTGGTCTGGGTCCTGCTCTACCGCTTCGTCGACCCGCCTTTGACCTTCACCCAGATCGGCGACGCCAACGGCGCGGCGCGGACCTGGGTGCCGATCGAGCGCATCGACCGCAACATGATCCGCGCCGTCATCGCCGCCGAGGACGGCAAGTTCTGCCAGCATCACGGCTTCGACACCGACGCGATCGAGGCGGCGATGCGGCGCAACGCGGCCGGCGGCCGGACCATTCGCGGCGGCTCGACGATCAGTCAGCAGACCGCCAAGAACGCCTTCCTGTGGCAAGGCGGCGGCTTCTTCCGCAAGGGGCTCGAGGCCTGGTTCACCCTCTTGATGGAGACGACCTGGACCAAGAGGCGGATCATGGAGGTCTATCTCAACGTCGCCGAAACCGGCATCGGCACCTATGGCGTCGAGGCCGGCGCCCAGCGCTATTTCGGCCACGGCGCCGACCGCCTCACGCCGGCCGAGGCCGCCCGTCTCGCCGCGATCCTGCCCTTGCCCAGGCGCCGCGAGGCAGTGGATCCCGCCGGCTTCACCCGCCGCTACGGCAACGTCATCCAGCGCCGCATGCCCTATATCGCACGGGAAGGGCTCGACGCCTGCGTCTACGACTGAGCTAGAACGGCATCTGGAATCCCGGCGGCAGCTGCAGCCCGCCCGTCGCCTCGCGCATCGCGTCGGCGGCGGCGACGTCGGCTTTGGCGCGGGCGTCGTTGATCGCCGCGGCGACGAGGTCCTCGACCATCTGCTTCTCGGACGCCTGGAGCAGGCTCTGGTCGATGTCGACGCTGATGATCCGGCCTTTGGCCGAGGCGCGGATTCGGACCAGGCCGCCGCCCGAGACGCCTTCGACCTCGATCTTGTCGAGCGCCTCCTGCGCCTCCATCAGCTTGGTCTGGGCCTCCTGGGCCATACGCATGATTTCATTCATATCGGGCAAGTCACGCACTCCCTCGTTCATCATTCCTGTAGCCTGCGAGCTCGGCATCGGGGAAGGCCTCGAATGCCGCCTGGACGATCGGCGCGTCGAGCACCTCCTGCCGCAGCCGGTCGGCATCGGTCTTCTGCTGGTCGAGCAGGCTCGGCTGCGCTTCCTCGTCGGCGGTGCGCACCCGCCAGGCGGCCCCGGTCACCGTCTTCAGCGCCTCCGCGACGCTGCGGATGAAGTCACCCGGCAAGGGCTTGAGCGGCCGCACGACCAGCTCCGGCGGCGCGTAGCTGACCAGGCCGACATAATCGTGGAGCTGCTGGGCGATATGGGCCTTGCCGCCGGTGCCGAGCCGTTCGACCAAAACGGCGAAGCTCGGCGGCAGTGCCAGCAAGGCGCCCTGGCTCTCCGCCTTGGCCGCGCCCGGCGCCGGCGCGGAGGCGACGGTCTCCCCGCTCGCCAGCTTCTCCAGCACCGCGCCGGGATCGGGCAGGTCGGCGGCGTGGATGACGCGCAGCAGCGCCATCTCGGCGGCTTCGAGCGGCATCGGCGCGTTATGGACCTCGTTGAGGCCCCTGAGCAGCAATTGCCAGAGGCGATGGATGGCGCCGTGGCCGAGCCGGTCCGCCCAGGCGGCATAGGAATCGCGCTCCTCCACCGATTGCGCCGGATCCCGCGCGCCGCCGACCTTGAACCGGGTGATGCCATGGACGGCCTCGAGCAGGCCGCGGATCAAGGCCGAGGGCTCGACGCCGAGATCATATTGATCGCGGACGGCGGCCAGGGTGCCCGGCGCGTCGCCGGTCAGGATCTGGCCCAATATCGCGCGCGTGGCGCCGCGGTCGGAGAGGCCGAGCATGGCGCGCACCTGGACCGCGGTGACGGCTCCGGCGCCGTGGGCGATCGCCTGGTCGAGGATGGAGAGGCCGTCGCGCGCTGACCCTTCCGCCGCGCGAGCGACCAGAGCCAAGGCCTCGGGCTCGACCTCGACCCCTTCCATCTCGGCGACATGGGCGAAATGGGCGGCGAGAAGCTCGGCGGGGATGCGCCTGAGATCGAAACGCTGGCAGCGCGACAGAACGGTGACCGGGACCTTGTTCACCTCGGTGGTGGCGAACAGGAACTTGACGTGCGCGGGCGGCTCCTCGAGCGTCTTCAACAGGGCGTTGAAGGCGTTCTTCGAGAGCATGTGGACTTCGTCGATGATGTAGACCTTGTAGCGCGCCGAAACCGCCGAATAGCGCACCGCCTCGATGATCTCGCGGACATCGTCGACGCCGGTATGGGAGGCGGCGTCCATTTCGATGACGTCGATATGCCGCCCCTCGGCGATCGCCCGGCAAGGCTCGCATAGGCCGCAGGGCTGGATGGTCGGCCCGCCGGTCCCGTCCGGACCGATGCAGTTCAGCGCCTTGGCGATGAGGCGCGCGGTCGAGGTCTTGCCGACGCCGCGCACGCCGGTGAGCAGGAAGCTGTGCGCCAGCCGGTCGCGCGCGATCGCATTGGCCAGCGTCTTCACCATCGCCTCCTGCCCGATCAGCTCGTCGAAGCTTTGCGGGCGATATTTGCGAGCGAGGACGCGATAGGGCTGGGGGGATTCGGAGGCCATGCGCTAACCTAAGCAGCCCCCTCCCGTCATTCCAGCGAAAGCTGGATGAACGGAAATGGGGACAGTCACTTTTCCGCACGGCATCGCCAGCCTGGCGCCGGAGTGCGGAAAAGTGACTGTCCCCTTAGGTGGGAGCCGGAACGACCCGGCGCGGAAACTCGTTACGGCTGCTTCCTTCCGGACCTGACCGGGTTCGCGAGAGCGCCGTCCGCCCGACTCCCGGGCGCCATATGGCCCGGCTTCCTTCGCGTTGCAAGATACCGATCAGGACGCGCGCGCGGCGACATGGCGGGCGACCTCGGCGATCGCCGCCTCCGCCTGGGCGGCGGAGACGGTCGGCCGGTCCAGATAGACGGCCAGCACGAAGGAGGCTCCGCCGGGCACTTCGAACCAGGCCACGTCGTTGAACGCGGTGCCGCAGCTCCCGGTCTTGTCGCCGGCACGCCAGCCGGAAGGCAGACCAGCGCGGATCCGGCGCAGACCCGTCCCGCTGGCGGTCGTCCAGCCTCGCAACCGCGCCCGCAGGGAGCGAGCGAGGAGGTCGCCGTAGATGATGTCGGCAGTCGTGCGCGCTATCGCCGCGGGGCTCGTCGTGTCCCGCGGATCGCCGGGCCGGTTTTCGTTCAAGGCGAGCTCGTAGCGGTCAAGCCGGGTCGTCGGATCCCCCGCCCGCCGCAGCCAGGCCGTGAGCGCTTCGGGCCCGCCGAGCCTGCGGAGCAGCAGATTGGCCGCGCTGTTGTCGCTGCGCTCGATGATCGCCTGCGCCGCCAGGCCGGCGCGCAGCGGCACGCCGGCCGCGAGCGCCTGCTCGGAATGAGGCGAGTTGGAAAGCAGATCGGCACGGCTGAGGGGCAGCGGCGTGCGCAGCGGGACGCGGCTCGAAAGCAGCATGGCCGCGAGCGGCAGCTTGAAGGTCGAGCACATCGCAAAACGTTCGTCCGCGCGGTGCGAGATGAGCAGTCGGCCATCCGCATCCACCAGGGCGACGCCCAATCGCCCGCCGGTGCGCCGCTCGATCGCGGCGAAGCGGGGCTCGGGGTCGGGCGGCGCCGACTGGGCCAATGCGCCGGGGAGGGCGAGGTTCAGCATTGTCGCGATGAGCCAGGACAGCATGTTCAAAAGCCTCAATCGGTAAGGCGCCAAGGCTAGCGGTCCTTTAGCTGTCCCGCACCCGCAGAAATCCTCCGGTCAGCCTGTAGCGATCATCGTCCCTGCATGTTGTGAACGCCACCCGGGATGTGCACGGTCAGCGTCTCCAGCTCTTCGCTCAGCCAGATCTGGCAGGCGAGACGTGAATGGCGGGTGACGTGGCTGGCGAGGTCGAGCATGTCCTCCTCCTCCTCGCTCGCGCGCGGCAGACGGGCGAAATCGCCGGCGTCGACGATGACGTGGCAGGTCGAGCAGGCCATCTGGCCCTCGCACGTGCCCTCGAGCGGCTGGCCGGCGGCCTGGGCGACGTCGAGCAGGCGCTCGCCGGCGGGCGCCTCGACCTGCTGGACCTTCTCGCCATCGGCGGAGACGAAGCGCACGCATGTCATGCCTGACGCGCCGCCGCTTCGTTGACGAGGGCGAGCGCGGCACCCAGCTCCTCCTCTTTCGTGTAGCGGCCGAAGCCGAGGCGGATGCTGGACGCGGCCGCCTGGCGATCGAGGCCGAGCGCGGCGAGAACGTGGCTCGGCCGGCCGGAGCCGCTGGCGCAGGCCGAACCCGCGGAGAAGGCGACTTCGCGCACTTCCGAGATCAGCCGGGCGGCGTCGATGCCGGCGCGGCGGAGGTTGAGATTGCCGCGATAGCGCCGGCCTTCGGAGCCGTTCAGCGTCCAATCCCGCATCGATGGTCGCGCGATGCTCCAAAGCCGTTCGACATGCTCATGGTCGTCGGGACCGAGCAAGGCCGCCGCCGCGCCGAAGCCGGCGCACAAAGCGGGCGACAATGTGCCGGAGCGCAAACCCCCTTCCTGGCCGCCGCCGTGGAGCAAGGGCTCCAGCTTGAGGTCGTCGCGGACCCAGAGCGCGCCGACGCCTTTGGGGCCGTGGATCTTGTGGGCGGAGAGCGCGATCATGTCGCAGGCGTCGGACGGGATCGGCACGCGGCCGAAGCCCTGGACGGCGTCGCAGAAGAAGAGCGCGCCGCCTTCATGCGCGATTCGGGCGATCTCGGCGATCGGCTGGATGACGCCGATCTCGTTATTGACCACCATCGCGGCGACGAGGCCTGTTTCGTCGCCGACCGCGGCGCGGAGCCGGTCGAGATCGACCAGGCCGTCGGTGCCGACCGGCACGATCTCGATATCGTGGCCGCGCGTGCTCAGCCATTCGAGCGTGTCGAGCACGCAGGCATGCTCGGTCGCGAGCGTGACGATCCGGCGCCGGCCGATGCCCTTCAGCGCCCAGTTTGCGGCCTCGGTGGCGCCCGAGGTGAAATAGAGCTTACCAGGGGGACACGTACCTTTTTGCCCTCCCGGGGGCAAAAAGGTACGTGTCCCCATCAGCGCATCGAGGATCTGCGCCCGCGCCACCTCGACCGCCGCCGCCGCCTCGCGGCCGAATTTGTGGGACGAATGCGGGTTGGCGAATTTGTCTTCCAGCCAGGGCCGCATCGCCGCCAGCGCCTCCGGGGCGAGCGGAGTGGTCGCCTGATAATCGAGATAGACGGTCACGCGGCGCGGCGGCGGGCGTAGAGCGCGCGCCATTCGGCGAGGAGCGCCTCGATGTCGCTCGCCCGGGTTTGCGGGCCGAAGCTCACGCGGATCACCTCGCGCGCTTCCTCCTCCGGCACCCCCATGGCGGCGAGGACCGGGCTGGCCTTGAGGCTGCCCGACGAGCAGGCGCTGCCCGCCGAGACTGCGATGCCGGCAAGGTCCATCTGCATCATCTGCGCCGCGGCGGGGACGCCGGGCATGCGGTAGCCGGCGATGGTGGCGATCCGTGGCGCGGAGCCGGCGACGATCTCGCCGCCCGCGGCGGAGATTTCCGCGTCCAGCTTCGCCCGGAGCCTTTTCGCCTCTTCGTACCAGCCATGATCGGCCTCGCAGGCGGCGGCGAAGCCCATGATCATCGGCACCGCGGCGGTGCCGGGGCGATGGCCGCCCTCCTGGCCGCCCACCGCCTCGAGGGTCGCAATGTCCCTGACCAGCAGCGCGCCGATGCCCGGCGGCCCGCCCAATTTGTGGGCGGCGACCGAGATGAAATCGGCGTGCGGGAGCGGCAGCTTGCCGGCGCTCTGGGCGCAATCGACGAGGAGGAGCCCGCCGGCGGCGGCGACGCGCGCCGCGATGTCGTCGGTCGGGTGGATGACGCCGGTTTCGTTGTTGACCGACTGGACCGCGACCAAAGGCCGCTCCGCCTCCGCCAGGGCGGCGTCGAGATCGGCGAGATCGAGCCTGCCGTCGCGCCTGGCCAGGATCTGCCGCGCCTCGGGAGCGACGCGAAGCACCGCCGGATGCTCGACCGAGGAGACGATGCGCGGCCCGGCTCTGGCGCGGCGCATGACGATTTCGATCGCCTCGGTCGCGCCCGAGGTGAAGATGAGGGCACCGTCCCAGCCCAGCGCCGCCGCGATCCGCCGCCGCGCATCCTCCATCGCCTGCCGGACCGCGCGGCCCTCGGCGTGGGCGGAAGAGGGGTTGGCCCATGCCGCGCAGGCCGCGCGGATCGCCGCCGCCGCCTCGGGCAGGATCGGCGTCGTCGCGGCATGGTCGAGATAGATTCGCCTCGTCACCCGCCTGGTCGCCCTTTCAAATTGCGGAAACGCGCCCGATCCCTATATAGGGCGCCCGCACGCATTCGCGCGCTTCCCTTTGAATATTCCAGATGCAGGTGCAATGCCCGAAGTCATCTTCCCAGGTCCCGAGGGCCGTCTTGAAGGACGTTTCAGCCCCGGCCCCCGGCCCCGCGCCCCGGTCGCCCTGATCCTCCATCCCCACCCCCAGGGCGGCGGCACGATGAACAACGCGATCGTGCTGGCCCTCTACAAGACCTTCGTGCGGCGGGGGTTCGCGACGCTCAGGTTCAACTTCCGCGGCGTCGGCAAGAGCCAGAGCGTGTTCGACAACGGCATTGGCGAGCTCTCCGACGCCGCCTCGGCGCTCGACTGGGTCCAGTCGATCCATCCGGAGGCCGAGACGACCTGGATCGCCGGCTTCTCCTTCGGCGCCTGGATAGGCATGCAGCTGCTGATGCGCCGGCCCGAAGCGCGCGGCTTCATCTCGATCGCGCCGCCCGCCAACATGTACGATTTCAGCTTCCTCGCGCCCTGCCCTTCCTCGGGCGTGATCATCCAGGGCGAAGGCGACGAGGTGGTGACCCCGCTCGCCACCCAGAAGCTGGTCGACAAGCTCAGGACCCAGCGTCACATCACGATCGAGCACAGGACGATCCCGGGCGCCAACCACTTCTTCGTCAACGAGATGGACCAGCTGATGAAGGCGGTCGACGACTATCTCGACTTCCGCCTCGATCCGTCCTGCCCGATCCGCTGAGCCCTCTCTCCTCCCGCGAGCGGGAGGGGAATTACACGGTCCAGATCAGCACGTTGCCCAGCGCCACCGCAGCGGCGAGGAGCATCAATATGCCCTTGGTCCGGTCCTTGCGCTTGACGAACAGGTGGACGCCGCCGGCGGCGAGCGCGAAGGCGGCGATCATGAGTATCGACAGGAAGGTCGCGCCAAGTCCGCTGGTCGGCATGGCCGCGTGATCGCACGGACGGGGGCGTTTCACAAAGCCTTAAGCGGCACCTGCTAGCCAGGCCGTCATGAGCGTCCACAACCACCGCCAATTCGACCGGGCGCTGGACCGGATCGACCAGGTGATCCTGCCCGGCCTGTCGCGGCTGCTCGACAATGTGATCGAGAGCGCGGCGCTGGCGCGGCCCGGGATCGACGCCGAGGATTATTCGGCCGGGCTGCGGCGGACGGCGCGGCAGATGGCGCAGCTGACGGCCCTGGTCGGCGCGGTCGCTCAGCGGCCCAATATCTCCGCATAGAGCTTCGGATCGACATTCCCGCCCGAAACCACCACCACGCTGCCGTCGGGCGCGTTCACCTTCCCCGAGATCAAAGCCGCCAGCGCCACCGAACCGCCCGGCTCGGCGACGATATGCAAAACGCGGAAGGCGAAAGCCATCGCCGCTTCCACCTCCTCCTCGCTCACCGAGAGGCCGCGCGCGCCGGCCCCGGCGAGCGCGCCGAAGGTGAGCGGCGAGACGAGCTTGGTCTGGAGCGCGTCGCAGCGCGTCGGCGGGGCCGGCTCGACGACCGGGACGATGTGCCCGAGCGCGAGGGAGCGGGCCATATCGTCCCAACCCTCGGGTTCCACCGCGATGACCTGACTCTCCGGCAGCGCCAAAGCGATACCGCCGGAAAGCCCGCCGCCGCCGCAGGGCACGATCACCATCGGCGGGGAAGCCGCGAGCTGCGCCTCGATCTCGACGCCGACGCTGCCCTGGCCTTCGATCACGTCGACATCGTCGAACGAAGGCACCAAAGTGGCGCCGCGCTCGGCCGCCAGCCGCGCGCCGATCGCCTCACGGCTCCCGGTGGCGCGGTCGTATAAGACGATCTCGGCGCCCGCGGCCCGAGTCGCCTCGATCTTCACCGAAGGCGCGTCGGCCGGCATCACGATCGCCGCCTTCATTCCCAGCCGCCGCGCCGCCAGCGCCACGCCCAAAGCGTGGTTGCCCGAGGAGAAAGCAACGACGCCGCGCGCCCGCTCGGCCTCACTGAGCAGGGCCAGCCGGTTGCTTGCGCCGCGCAGCTTGAAGCTGCCCCCCTGCTGCAGGCATTCGGCCTTGATCCACACCCGCCGCCCCGCCCAGTCGAGCGGTAGGAGCGGCGTCCGAGTCACGATATCGGCAATACGCTCCGCCGCAGCCGCGACACCCTTCGCCGTGGGTCGTCTCTCAGTCACGCAAGCCTCGGGAAATCAGAGGGAAAGCATAAGTCTTTACACAGAGGTCCATCACCCATATATCCCGCGCCGCAGCCCCATGGGGGACTTCCAAACCGCAAGGCTGCCTTGTCGTCAACTATCTCCCTGGAGGTCCCTTGAGTTGCACATCCATCATAGCGCGCTGGGGCTAGCTTCGCTCCCGTCCGATGCCGCCTGCGGCATCGCTATTGCAATGCAGCGCCCGGTTCAGCCGGTCACGCTCATTCGTCCGCACGCCGCCAGGCGCGCCGCCCGCTTCTTCGTCGAGAAGTTTCCGGGCCGCTCGCTTTATGCGGTCAAGGCCAATCCCTCGCCGGATCTGCTCCGGATCCTGTGGGAGGAAGGCGTGACCCATTATGACGTGGCGTCGATCACCGAAGTGCGGCTGGTCGCGGAGACGCTGCCGGAGGCGGTGCTCTGCTTCATGCATCCGGTGAAGGCCGAGGAGGCGATCGCCGAGGCCTATTTCAGCCATAATGTCCG
Source organism: Allosphingosinicella sp. (assembly GCA_035543935.1). Taxonomy (GTDB): domain Bacteria; phylum Pseudomonadota; class Alphaproteobacteria; order Sphingomonadales; family Sphingomonadaceae; genus Allosphingosinicella. The sequence continues at coordinate 32,832 of DATKIV010000018.1, read as the reverse complement.
CACCTTCTCGCTCGACACCGGGGAGGAGCTGGAGAAGATCCTTCGCGCCACCGCGACCGAAGGCGTCGCCGCGACCGACCTCAACCTGCTGGTGCGCATCCGCGTTTCGTCGGACCATGCCAAGCTCAGCCTCGCCGCCAAGTTCGGCGCCGATCCTGGCGAGATGAAGGCATTGCTGATGGCCGCGCGCCAGGCGGCAGACGCGCTCGGCATCTGCTTCCACGTCGGCAGCCAGGCGATGACGCCGGCCGCTTATGGCGAGGCGATGGAACGGGTCCGCGCGGCGATCGTCGAGGCGGCGGTCACCGTCGACATCGTCGATGTCGGCGGCGGCTTCCCGTCCACCTATCCCGGCATGGAGCCGCCGCCTCTCGAAACCTATTTCGACGTGATCCACCGCGCGTTCGAGGATCTGCCGGTTTCCTATTCGTCGGAATTGTGGTGCGAGCCGGGCCGGGCCTTGTGCGCGGAATATGCGAGCCTGCTGGTCCGCGTCGAGAAGCGCCGGGGCGACACGCTCTACATCAACGACGGCGCTTACGGGGCGCTGTTCGACGCCGCCCATATCGGCTGGCGCTTTCCGGTAAAGCTGCTGCGCGAGCAGGCCTCGGACGCGCGTGACATGGCGTTCAGCTTCTACGGGCCAACCTGCGACGATCTCGACCATATGGCAGGGCCGTTCATGCTGCCGGCTGACACCGAGGCCGGCGACTATGTCGAGATCGGCATGCTCGGCGCTTATGGCTGCGCGATGCGCACCGGCTTCAACGGCTTCGGCTCGGACCTCAAGGTCATCGCCGAGGACGAGCCGATGGCGACGCTCTACGGCGAGCCGATGCGGGAACGCGCGGTTCCGTCGAACGTCGTCACGCTGTAACGGCGCCGAATTTGGCAATCGTCATGCCGGACTTGATCCGGCATCCACCTTCCTTGCGAAAGGAGGTGGACCCCGGGTCAAGCCCGGGGTGACGGAGGACATGGAGATACCCGGGAAATGACCACCGCCCCCATCAACGACACCCGTAAGGCGGAGCTGCTCGGCACGCAGGTCGAGCATATCGACATCAAGAGCTTCGATGCGCGCCCGATCGTCGATGCGATGAAGAAAATGAGCTTCACCTCGCGCGACCTCGGCCGGGCGGCCGACCTCTACAACATGATGCTCGAGGACAAGGACTGCTCGATCATCCTGGTCATCGCGGGGTCGACCTCGGCGGGCGGCTGCATGGACCTCTATGCCGAGCTCGTCGCCAACAACATGGTCGACGCGATCGTCGCGACCGGGGCGACCATCGTCGACATGGATTTCTTCGAAGGGCTCGGCCACAAACATTATCAGGCGCTGGAGATCCCCGACGACGACACTTTGCGCTCGCTCTACATCGACCGCATCTACGACACCTATATCGACGAGGAGCAGCTCCAGGATTGCGACCATACGATCGGCGCGATCGCCGATTCTCTGGAGCCGAAAGCCTATTCCTCCCGCGCGTTCATCCGCGAGATGGGCAAATATCTCGTCGAGCACGGCAAGAAGGAGAACAGCCTGGTCAAGCTCGCTTACGAGCATGACGTGCCGATCTTCTGCCCGGCCTTCGTCGACTCGTCGGCCGGCTTCGGCCTGGTCAAGCACCAGGTCGACCGGATGAAGGCGGGCGAGGCCTATATGGTGCTCGACGCGATCGCCGACTTCCGCGAGCTCACCGACATCAAGATCCAGGCGGGAACCACGGGCCTGCTGATGATCGGCGGTGGCGTGCCCAAGAACTTCACCCAGGACACCGTCGTCTGCGCCGAGATCCTCGGCCATGACGATGTCGAGGTCCACAAATATGCGGTGCAGATCACCGTCGCCGACGTCCGCGACGGCGCCTGCTCCTCCTCGACCCTGCAGGAGGCGGCGAGCTGGGGCAAGGTCTCGACGGCGATGGAGCAAATGGTCTTCGCCGAGGCGACCTCGGTGCTGCCGCTGCTGGCCAGCGACGCTTTTCATCGCGGCCATTGGAAGACCCGCGCCAAGCGCGCCTTCGCGAAGATGTTCGACTGACTTAATTCCTCCCCCGAACGGGGAGGATTTGGGTTTACGCATCTCCATTTCCGGCGCACCTTCCGCCCTGATTCAGGGGGAGGTCGCCAATGCATAGCCAGATTCTCGCGCCCGTGGTGGCGCTCGTCGCCTGGACGCTGGTGATGATGCTGTGGCTGTACGCGACCCGCTTTCCCGCGATGCGGCGCAAGGGCATTTCGATGAAGGGCCGGGTCGGCACGCGCGGCGGCGCGCTGGACGGCGTCGTCGAGGACGAGGTCCAGTGGAAGGCGCATAATTACAACCATCTGATGGAGCAGCCGACTTTGTTCTACGCGATCGCCATCAGCCTCGCCTTGCTCGGCGCGGGCGACGTGTGGATCAACGTCTGGCTGGCCTGGGCCTATGTCGGCTTCCGAATCCTGCACAGTCTGATCCAGGCGACGGTCAACCTCGTCGTCTGGCGCTTCGCGTTCTTCGCTTTGGCCTCCTTCTGCCTGATCGGCCTCACCGTCCACGCCGCGGCGCGGGTGCTGCACGGGCTCTGATTCGCGCATTTCGTCGCTCCAACGCGTCATTTCGTCGCTGGCGCGCCGATTTGACGACGAGTCTACGGGCTTCGACGCAGCGCGAAGGCGCTTCACTGCCGAAACGATATGTCTCTTCCCAAGACGAACGGGCGCCCCGCCAATCGGTCGGTGAGCCTCCCGCGTCTCGGGGAGATGAGAGATGAAGTTCGGGAAAACCTTTTTCGTGCGCACCAGCGTTGTTGCGTTGACGCTGGCTGCCGTTCCGGTCGCATCGTCGGCCATGCAGGCGTCGGGGGGGACTCCGGTCAGCAGCGCCGCGGCCCAGCCCGTCGCACCGCTGGTGATCATGCCGGTTTTGCCCTCGCCCGCCGAGATCGCCGCGATGCATGCGCAGACGCAGCTCGCCGCCGATGCGGCCACGCTGGCCGCGGGCGCGTTCATCTGGCGGCCCGAGCTGGCGCCGGCGGGCAATGTCGAGATCGTGGTGAGCCTTCCGCAGCAGCGGGCGTACATCTATCGCGCCAACCGGCTGATCGGCGTGACCTCGGTGTCGACCGGCCGCGCCGGCCACCGCACGCCGACGGGCCGCTTCCCGATCATCGAGAAGCGCCGCACGCACTTCTCGAACCTTTACAACAATGCGCCCATGCCCTTCATGCAGCGGCTCACCATGGGCGGGATCGCGCTTCATGCGGGCCAGATCCCGGGCTATGCCGCCTCGCACGGCTGCGTGCGGCTGCCTTACGAGATGGCCCGCAACCTGTTCGGCACGACGCAGGTCCGCACCGTCGTGCACATCGTCGCCGGCTCGCCGACCCCGCTGACCGCGCTGCAGGTCGCGCGCGGCGAGCGGCCGGCGACGGCGCTCGACGCCCAGGTGCGGGGCACGCGCTAATCGCGGGCGAAGGCGGCGGCCAGCTCCACATGGGTCGACCATCGGAACTGGCCGACCGGCTTCACCCATAAGAGCCGGTAGCCGCCTTCGGTCAGCAGTTTGGCGTCGCGCGCGAAGGTGTTGGGATTGCAGGATATGTAAGCGAGCCGGGGCACCGAGGATGCGGCCATGAGTGGCGCCTGCTCCTTCGCCCCGGCGCGCGGCGGATCGAGGATCACGGCCTCGAAGCGGTTCAATTCGGCGACGTCGAGCGGGCGGCGGAAGAGGTCGCGATGATCGGCGAAGACGCCGCGGCCCGCGCCCGCCGCCTTGAGCGCCAGCACCGCGTCGCGCGCGCCTTCGGCGGCGTAGACCTTGCCGCCGAGCGCCAGCGCGAAAGTGCCGAGCCCGGCGAAAAGATCGGCGACGAGCCCTGCCCCGCCGACCGCCTCGCGCATCGCCGCCACCAGCGCGGCCTCTCCATCAGCCGTCGCCTGGAGGAAGGCGCCGATCGGCAAGGCGACGGGAATGCCGGAAAGGCTGATCGTGACCGGCTCGGGCTCCCACAGCAGCTGCGGGCCGTAGCCGTCGTCGAGGGCCAGGCGGGCGAGGCCGTTTTCCTGAGCGAAGGCGATCATCGCCTCGGTCGCTTCCAGCCCCTCGGCACCGACGCCTTCGAGCAGCAGGTCGACGCCCTGATCGGCGAGCGTCATGGTCACGCCCGCACGGCCCTTGAGCAAGCGCCTGAGCGGCGCGACCAGAGCGAACAATTCGGGCCGCAGCACATGACATTCGCGCATGTCGACAATACGGTGGCTGGCCTCGGCGTTGAAGCCGACCGAGCCGCCCTGCGCCTTTAAGGCGGCGCGGCGGCGGCTGCGGGGCGGCGACAGATGCGGCTCGAGTATATCGGGAACGGCGACGGCCTGGGCCTGCAGCGCCGCGGCGATCCGCTCCTTGAGATAATCGGCATAAGCGGCGTCGTCGACATGCTGGAGCTGGCAGCCGCCGCATTCTGGGAAATGGCGGCAAGGCGGGACCTGGTGGTGCGCGCCGGGGACGATCTCGCCATCCGGCGCGATCCGGTCGCCCGGCGCGGTCATGGCGAAGAAGCGTCCGCTTTTCGTCACCCCGTCCCCGCGCGCGGCGAGGCGGAGAATTTCCTCGCCTAGAGACATTCGGCGACGGCGGCGGGCAAATGGCTCAACAGATCGTCGGCGATCATGGCCGGGCCGGCCAGCGCCGCGGCGCGGCCGTGCAGCCAGACGCCGGCGCAGGCCGCTTCGAAGGGCCCCAAACCCGACGCGCGTTGCGCCGCGATGATTCCCGTGAGCACGTCCCCGCTGCCGGCGCTGGCGAGCCAATGGGACGCGGCCGCCCCGATCGCGGCGCGGCCGTCGGGGGCGGCAACGATTGTATCCGGACCCTTGTAAACCACCACCGCCCCGGCCCGGCGTGCCGCCGCCCGGCTCCGTTCGACCTTGCCGCCCTCGGACTCGCCGAACAGGCGGGCGAATTCTCCGGCGTGCGGCGTCAGGATCGCGTCCGGGCTCCCGTGCTGGAACCAGTCCAGCCCGGAGTTGGCGATGAGCCTCAGCGCGTCGGCATCGAGCACCAACGGGCGGCCGCTATGCAGGATCAGGTTCAGGACGCCCGCCATTTGGTCGCAGGCGCCAAAACCGGGTCCTACGGCAACCGCATTCACGCGCGAATCTTCCAACGGCAGATCCGGTTCGCCCCCCTGCACGATCGCATGGGGAATATTGCGGATCGCATCGCGGCCGTTGATGCGGACGTAGCCGGCGCCGCCGCGCGCGGCCGCCGCCGCGACGAGCGCGGTCGCGCCCGGCATTCGGCCGGCTTCGACGAGCACATAACCCCTTTTATATTTATGGTCGTCCGGGCCAGGCTCGCGCAGCACCGGCCGCCCGATCTCGGTGAGGCTGCTTGCCGCCTCAATGCCGATATCGGCGACCACGACCCGGCCCATGTAGCGTGCGGCGGGCTGGAGCAGATGGGCGGGCTTCAGCGTCTGGAAGGTGATCGTGAGGTCGTAATCGGGAATCGGCGACAGGATGGCGCCATCGTCGGTGGCTACGCCGCTGGGGAGGTCGATCGCGATCCGCGTCTGCGCGCGTCCCGCCAGATCGAGCAGACGCGCGATGACGGCCGCGTCCAGCGGCCGGGCGAGGCCGGTGCCGAAGAGCGCGTCGATCAGCAGCGCGGCCGGCCGCGCCTCCCCCGGCGCCTCGACCGGGCCGTCCCACGATTTGCGGGCGGTGCGGGCCGCGCCGCTTTTCGGTTCGGCGAGCGCTGCGACGCGCACGGCGACGCCGCGGGCGCGAAGCTCGCGGGCGAGGACATAGCCGTCGCCGCCATTGTTGCCGGGGCCGGCGAGGACGAGCGTCGGCAGCGGCCCGGCGAAACGCCAGATCGCCTCCGCCGCGGCCTTGCCGGCCCGCTCCATCAGCTCCTCGACCGGAGTGCCGGCGGCGATCGCTGCTTCCTCGGCGGCGCGCATTTCGGCCGCCGTGAGGATGAAACGGCCGCTCACCGGACCGTCGCCGGGAGGCGGAAGCGGTCGCCGCCGATCTCGACCTCGATCCGGTTGTCGCCGAGGATCGTCACATAAGCGCGCTCGGCGCCGTCGGCGGCGGCGACGCCGCGCCCGTCGCGGGTCACCAGGAGCCGGCGGAAGCCGCCATCCGCTTTGCGGACGGTCAGCACCCGGCCGCGCGGGCTGTCGGCGCCGGTCACCGAGCAGACGCGTTCGAAGGTCGCGGCGCCCGCGATACGGCACTCGATCCGACTGTCGGGCACGCCCGGGAGCGGCGCGGCGGCGCCGTTGGTCGGCTGCGCGACCGGCTCGGCCGGACCGCAGGCGGCGGCCAGCAAAGCGAGCGCGGCGGCGATCCTCATGTCCGCCATCCTATCATTTCCCGCGACGCGCTTCGAGCCGGCGCGCCAATTCGTCGCCGGCGATGAGCGCATCGAATTGGCGATCCAGCTCCGGATCGCTGCGCACGCCCCCGGCGGCGCGGGCGATCGCCTGCTTCAGCGCCTTCAGGCTCCGGCTATCGTTGGCGAGGATCGCATCGAATATCTCCGATTCGCGGCGGCCGTAGACTTCGACCAGGCCGATCTGCTTGGCTTCCTCGCCATGGATCGTCTCCGCGGTGAGCAGCAGCCGCGCCGCCTGGCCCGGGCCGACCAGGGCGACGAGCCGGTGCACATCCTCCTGCGGAAAGGTGATGCCGATCCTGGCCGGGGTGATCGCGAATTTGGTGGCGAGGCGCGCGATCCGGAAGTCGCAGGCCAAAGCGAGCGACACGCCGGCGCCGTAGCAAGGGCCCTCGATCAGGGCGATTGTCGGGATGGGAAGCGCGCGCAAGGCGTCGAGCGCGGCCCGCATGTCCTCGCGGAAACGCGCGATCGCCGCCGCGTCGCCGCACATCGCGGCGAAATCGCCAAGGTCGGCGCCTGCGCAAAAGGCGCCGTCGGCGCCGGTGACGACCAGCATCCTGACGTCGCTGCGCGCGACCACGTCGAGCTTCTCGGACAAAACGGCCCAGCCCGCCGCCGGAATGGCATTGCGCGTTTCCGGCCGGTCCAGAGTCAGACGGGCGTAATCATCATTGTGTTCGAGGCGGAACATGGCGGGAGGCTTGCCGGGAGCGGCGGCCTTTGTCGCGCAAAAAAAGGCCGGGCTGCCCGTTACGCGACAACCCGGCCAAAATGTTCCGCGGCGCCCCGTCCGGTGGAGGCGGGGGGCCGCGGGCGAATGTCGGCGCGAGCACAGCACGCCTCGACCCGTCGGCGAATTACCGAGCAAGGGCCGTGCCAGAACGGATTACTGCGGGTTGCGATGGTTAACGGCCGTTAGTCCCTGTACCGGCATGGGACGCGCGGGTCAGCGCAGCCTGGTTTGGGACAGCCACCAGCCCGGATGAACGGCCGCGATCCGCGCCGCGGCGGCGGCGCGCGCGGCCGCGCTGTCGAACAGGCCGAAGCAGGTCGCGCCCGAGCCGGACAGGCGCGCGACGCGGGCGCCGGACAGCGAATCGAGCACCTCGGCGATGTCCGGAACCAGCCGCCGGGCGGGTGCTTCCAGATCGTTGCGGCCGCTTTCCCAATTCGCCAGCGGGCCGCGATCGACTCCATCCCAGGCCGCAAACACGGCAGCGGTCGAAAGCGGAATGCCGGGATTGACCAGCAGCGCCGGCATTCCGGCAAGGCCGAGCTCGACCGGCGCGATCCGGTCGCCCCTGCCCTCGCCCCGCGCCGTCCGGCTGAGCAGGCAGGCCGGAACATCCGCGCCAAGCGTCGCGGCGGCCTCCATCGACCCGCCGAACATCCTCAGCACGGCCGCCGCGTCCGCCGAGCCGCCGCCCAATCCGGCCGCGACCGGCAGCCTCTTGTCGAGCGTCAGCGCCGCCGTTGCGCCGATCGCGCGGGCCGCTTTCATCGCCAGATTGTCCGCTGGATCGCCAAGCGCGGCGGCGAACGGACCGGTCACAGTCAGGCTCGGTTCGTCCGCGTCGGCGGCTGTCAGGATATCGCCGTCCTCGCAAAAGGCGAAAATCGTCTCGATGCGGTGATAGCCGTCCGCCTCGCGCGCCCGGACGTGGAGCGCGAGGTTCACCTTGGCGTAGGCGATTTCCCGCATCAGCGCGCGGCGATGACGCGGGTCAGGCCGCTCTCCATCTTGGCGGCGATCCGGGCGGCGACCGGCCCGGTCGCGTAAACCGCGGCGGCGCGCCAGGCGAAGCGCGCCTCGACCCGGCGGCCGGCGGCGAAATAGGCGTCGCCGAGATGCTCGTTGATCTCGACGTCGGCGGGCTGGCCCCGCGCGGCCTGCTCGAGCAGGGCGATCGCCTCGGGCAGCTGGCCCTTGAGATAGAGCGCCCAGCCGAGCGAATCGGTGATGTCCGCATCGTCGGGCGCGAGCCGGTGCGCCTCGCGGATCAGCCGCTCGGCCTCGTCGATATTCTCGCGCCGGACGAGCTGGGCGTAGCCGAGATAGTTGAGAACGAAGGGCTGCTCGGGCGCGAGCCGGTAGGCCTGTCGCAGCGCGCTCAGCGCCTCCGGCCAATTGTCGGCCTGGTCGAGCGCGCCGCCGCGCATCAGCCACAAGGTCCAGGCGGGCTGGACCGCGTCTTCGCGGTGCAGGGCAAGCGCACGGCCGAAGGCATCGGCCGCGTCCTGCTGGCGACCGAGGTCGGCATAGACCTGGCCGAGCCGGACCCAGTCGGTCATGGTCGCGGAGCGGGCCCGGCTCGCCTCGAGGGCAACGGCCAGCGCGCCGTCGCGATCGCCGCCGCCCAGGAGCAGGCGGATGCGGGCCTCGCGTGCGCTCGCCGCGAACGGATCGTTGGCGGCGACGTTGGCGAGCAGGCCGACGCCAAGCCGGTGCAGATCCTGCTGGCCGAGCAATTCGGCGGCGACGATCCAGGCCTCGCTATTGCCGGCGTCGAGCCGGGCCGCGAGCCGCGCGAACATCGTTCCCGGCTCGGGCAGATTCTGCCCGCCCAGATCGAGCGCGAGCCGGACCATCGATTCGCCGACGCCCGCCTCGGCCGTGCCGATCGCGCCGGGGACCGGGCGGCCGCTTTCGATCAGCGCGCGTGCGGCGCGGCTGGACGGCTGATCCGGATCGAGCAGGGCCAGCGCCGCCTCGCGCTGGCGGCGTCCGGCGAGCAAAGCGGCGCCGGCGATGCGCAGCCGCGCGCCCCGGGCGCCCGCCGAACGGGCGGCGCTGAGCAGCTCGGCGGGGCCGTCGGCGCGACCCAAAGCGAGCTTCAGCAAGGCGCGATGCTCGGCGGCATAGCCCGCCGCCGCCCCGCTCTCGCCGGCCGCGGCGAGCGCGGCGAGCGGATCGCCCTCGCGCGACCCGAAAGCGAGCCAGGCGCGCAGCACCGGCACCGCGAAGGCGAAGGCCTGTTCGCGCTCGATCGCGTCGATCTGGACACGGGCGGCGCGCCAGTCGCGGCCGCGAAAGGCCTCGGCGACGAGCAGGAAGCGGCCGTCGGGCGCCAAAGCGTTGCGGCGCTCGAGCGCGCGCGTCGCATCGAGGGCGAGCCGCCAATCGCCGGCGCGCACCGCATGGGCCAGCGCCTGGCCGGCGATGAGGTCGCTGTCGGGCGCGGCGGCGAGCGCGGCGCCGAAGCCGGTGCTGGCCCGCTCGAGCGCGCCCGCCGAGGCGGCGGCGCGCGCCTCGGCATAAGCGAGCAACGGCGAGCGCCGGTCGACGCGCGCCGAGGCGGGAGTCGCGGCGAGGGCCAAAGCGCCGAAAGCGCCAAGGACGAGGGGGGCGGCGGCCACGGAGAGCCTACATGTTGGGATAATTCGGCCCTCCTCCGCCCTCGGGGACGACCCAGTTGATGTTCTGGGTCGGGTCCTTGATGTCGCAGGTCTTGCAGTGAACGCAATTCTGGGCGTTGATCTGCAGGCGCGGGCCCGCCGCCTCCTCGACGAATTCGTAGACGCCGGCTGGGCAGTAACGCTGCTCGGGGCCGGCATAGAAAGCGAGGTTGACGGCGACCGGGATCGCCGGATCCTTCAGCGTCAGGTGGACCGGCTGGTCCTCCTCGTGATTGGTGTTGGAGAGGAAGACCGAGGACAGGCGGTCAAAGCTGATCACGCCGTCGGGCTTGGGATAATCGATCGGCTTGACCAGGTCCTTGCGCCACAGCCCCTCATTGTCGGCATGATGCTTCATCGTGAACGGCAGGCCGATCCTGAGCTGGCGCATCCACATGTCGGCGCCGGCGAGCAAGGTGCCGGCCGCGCCGCCATATTTGGCGACGAGCGGCTCGACGTTGCGGACCATCTTGAGCTCCTTGGCGATCCAGGAGCCGCGCAAGGCCGGCTCGTAATCGGCGAGGATGTCGCCGGCGCGGTCGGCGGCGATGGCGGCGAAGGCGGCTTCGGCGGCGAGCATGCCCGATTTCATCGCGGTGTGGCTGCCCTTGATCCGCGGCACGTTGACGAAGCCGGCCGCGCAGCCGATCAGCGCCCCGCCCGGAAAGGCCAAGGTCGGCACGGACTGCCAGCCGCCTTCGTTGATCGCGCGCGCGCCATAAGAGACTCGGCGGCCGCCCTCGAGGAACTGGCGGATCGCCGGATGCTGCTTCCAGCGCTGGAACTCCTCGAACGGCGACAGATACGGATTCTTGTAGTCGAGCGCGACGACGAAGCCGAGCGCGACCTGGCCGCCCGCCTGATGATAGAGGAAGCCGCCGCCCCAGGCCTCGTCCAGCGGCCAGCCCTGGGTGTGGACGACGCGGCCGGGCTCGTGCCTGTCGGGGTCGACGTCCCACAATTCCTTGAGGCCGATGCCGTAGACCTGGGGCTGGCTGTCCTTTTCGAGCGCGAAGATGCGCTTCAATTCCTTGGTGAGGTGGCCGCGCGCGCCTTCGGCGAACAAAGTGTAGCGGCCGTGCAGCTCCATGCCGGGCTGGTAATCGCCCTTGCGGGTGCCGTCACGCGCGACGCCCATGTCGCCGGTGGCGACGCCCTTGACCGATCCGTCCTCGTTGAACAGCAGCTCGGCCGCCGCGAAGCCCGGGAAGATTTCGACGCCGAGCGCCTCGGCCTGGCCGGCGAGCCAGCGGCAGAAATTGCCGAGGCTCAATGTGTAGGTGCCCTTGTTGTTCATGAAGGGCGGCATCAATGCGTGCGGGAAGGAATATTTCTTCTTCGCGGTCAGCACCCAATGCTCGTTCTTCGTCACCGGGACGGTGAGCGGGCTGTCCAGCTCCTTCCAATCGGGGAGCAATTCGTCGAGCGCCTTCGGATCGACGACCGCGCCCGAGAGGATATGGGCGCCGACCTCCGAGCCCTTTTCGAGGACGCAGACGCCGAGCTCGCGGCCGGCCGCATTGGCGAGCTGCTTGAGGCGGATGGCGGCGGCGAGGCCGGCCGGGCCGGCGCCGACGATCACCACGTCATAGGGCATGGACTCCCGTTCAGCCATTCACGCACTCCCGTCGTCGCACAGAGCCAACCGTCCGGCAGATAAACAGCAGTTATACGATTGACCAGCCCGACTCCCGGTGACTCAATCGGCCCTGGATTCGCGGGGGACGAGCGAATGGGGTCGCGTTGGGCGGAAAGCGCCTTGTCATGGTGGGAGGAAGCCGGGGTCGACACCATCGTCGGCGAGGAGCCGCGCGACTGGCTCAACCCCAGGCCTGACGCCGCGCCCGCGCGCGCCGCGCCGGCCCCCATCCCCGCCGAGGCGCTGCCCGACAGCCTCGCCGCCTTCCAGGACTGGCTGGCGACGACCGACAGCCTGCCCTTCGCCTCGCCGGCGGCGACGCGGATCGCGCCGGCCGGCGATCCCGCCGCCGGGCTGATGGTGGTGACCGACATGGCCACCGCCGAGGATTCGGCGGCGGGGACGATCTTCAGCGGCGAGGCCGGCGCTTTGATCGACCGCATGCTGGCGGCGATCGGGCGGAGCCGCGAAACCATCTATCTCGCCCCCTTCTCGCCGATCCGCCCGCCGGCCGGGCGGATCGATCCGGCCGGCGTGGCATTCCTGACCGGGATCGCGCGCCACCATATCGGGCTCGCCGCGCCCAGGGCGCTGCTCATCTTCGGCGACAGCTGCGCGCGCGCCTTGCTCGGCCAGCCGATGACGGCGGCGCGCGGCCGCTGGCACGACCTCGAAACGCCGAAGGGGGCCGTAAGGGCTTTGGTAACCATAAGGCCGCAAGAATTGCTGACGCAGCCCAAGCTCAAGGCGCATGCCTGGGCCGATCTGCAGATGCTGATGGAAGGACTGAAGCCATGAAGACGCTCGCCGGCCTCGCCTGCGCCGCCGGCCTCGCGCTCGCCGCTTCCCCGGCGCGGGCCGGGGACGATGCCGCGCGCCCGAGCCTCGCCCGCGCCTTCGCGGCGCCGTCCCAGCTCACCGCCGCCGAGCGCGACACTTACCGCGCGATCTTCGCCGCCTTGCGCGCGAGCGACTGGGCCGGCGCCGCCGGGCGGCTCGACGGGATGCGGCCCGGCGCGCTCCACGACGCCGCCCGGGCGATGCTCTACACCATGCCGGGCTCGCCGCGCGTCGAGCTCGAGCCGCTGGCGCAATTGCTCGCCCGCGCGCCCGATCTGCCGCAGGCCGGCGACCTCGCCCGGCTCGCCCGCGCGCGCGGCGCCGAAAGCCTGCCCGACCTTCCCGACGCCCGCCGGCTCTACGGCCTCCCCGGCCAGCCGCGCCGCGCCCGTCCGCGCAACATCCGCGGCGATGCCGTCGCCGACGCGCTCGAGCCGCTGATCCGGCCTTTGATCCGCGACAATCAGGCGGTCGAGGCGGAGGCTCTGCTCGAAACCCGGATCGCCGAGCTTTCCGACGAGGCCCGCACCGCCTTCCGCCAGCGCATCGCCTGGGCCTATTTCCTCGCCGACAACGCCCCCGACGCCCGCCGGATGGGCGAATTGGCCCGCACCGGCCCGACCGAATATGCCGTCCTCGCCGAATGGGTGGCCGGCCTCGCCGCCTGGCGGATGGACGATTACGAGGCGGCGGCGGAGCATTTCAACGTCGTCGCCAGCCGCACCACCGACGTCGAGCTCGCCGCCGCCGGCCAATATTGGGCGGCGCGCGCCGATACCGCCGCCGGCCGTCCCGAGCGGGTCCAGGCCCGGCTGAGGGGCGCGGCCCGGATGGGCGAGACCTTCTACGGCCTGCTCGCGCAAAGCGCGCTCGGCATGAGCAGCCCGCCCGCCGACATGGTCACCTTCACCGAAAGCGACTGGCGCGCGCTGAGCGGCAACCGCAACGCCCGCACCGCGATCGCGCTGGCCGAGATCGGCGAGACCCAGCTCGCTTCGGATGTCATCCGCCACCAGGCCCGGATCGGAAGCCCCGGCGACCACGCCCACCTCATCCACCTCGCCGCCCGGCTCAATCTCACCGCCGCCCAGATGTACCTCTCGCACAATGGCCCGCGCGGCAGCCGCTTCGGCCCGGCCGAACGCTATCCGACGCCGTCCTGGCGGCCGGCGCGCGGCTGGCGGGTCGATCAGGCCCTGGTCTACGCCCATGCGCTGGCCGAATCGAACTTCCGGACCGACGTGGTCAGCCCGGCCGGCGCGCGCGGGCTGATGCAGGTGCTGCCCGGTACCGCCGCCGACATGGCCCGCGCCCGCGGCGAGACGGTTTCGTCCGCCCAGCTCAACCAGCCCGTGATCAACATGGAATATGGCCAATCCTATATGGAGCTGCTGCGCGACCGTAGCTCGACGGGCGGGCTGCTGCCCAAGGTGATCGCCTCCTACAATGCCGGGCCGGCGCCGATCGCCGCCTGGAATGCGCGCTTCGACCAGAGCGACCCTTTGCTCTACATCGAATCCATCCCTTATTGGGAAACCCGCGCCTACGTGCCGATCATCCTCAGGAATTACTGGGTCTATGAGGACCGCGGCGGCGACCGCTCGCCGAGCCGCCGCGCTTTGGCCGCGGGCATGTGGCCCCGCTTCCCCGGCCTTTCGGGCCCGAGCGCGGTCCGCGTCGAACCCTCCCGCCGCCAGGCCGCGATGGGGCAGGATTGACCGCCGCTAAAAGGGGACACGTACTTTTTCGCGAAAAAGTACGTGTCCCCATGCTCGTTCTTGATATGTTCCGAAATCGGGTCTAGGCCCGGGCGATGACCCGGCCCGACGTCCGTCCCGGCCGGGGCGCGCCCGAGAACCGCACCCCGGACCGTTTCAACCTGCCCCGGCGCGAGGCCGACGGCGACTGGCTCGACGCCAGAGAGGAGGTCGACGGCGAGGCGCCGCCGCTCAGGACGACGGTGACCGTCGAGCATCCGCGCACGATCATCACCCGCAATGCCTCGCCCGACATCGGCTTCGACCGCTCGATCAACGCCTATCGGGGCTGCGAGCATGGCTGCATCTATTGCTTCGCGCGGCCGACCCACGCCTTTCACGATCTCTCGCCGGGGCTCGATTTCGAGAGCAAGCTGTTCGCCAAGCCGGACGCGGCCAAGCTGCTGCGCGCCGAGCTCGGCAAGCCCGGCTATCGCGTCCGGCCGATCGCGATGGGGACCAATACCGATCCCTACCAGCCGATCGAGGCGACATGGCGGATCACCCGCTCCGTGCTCGAAGTGCTGGCCGAGACTCGCCACCCGGTGACGATCACGACCAAGTCGGACCGGGTGCTGATGGACCTCGATCTCCTCAAGGCGATGGCGGCGGACCGGCTGGTCAGCGTCGCTTTGTCGGTGACCTCACTGACCCCGGCGATCGCCCGAACGCTCGAGCCGCGCGCGCCGGCGCCGCGCAAGCGGCTGGCGGCGGTGAAGGCGCTGAGCGAGGCCGGCGTGCCCGCCTGGGTCGCGATCGCGCCGGTCGTCCCCGGCATCACCGATCACGAGCTCGAGCATCTCGTCGAGGCGGCGGCCGAGGCCGGGGCGCTCGGCGTCTTCTATCTGCCGGTTCGGCTGCCCTTCGAGGTCGCGCCTTTGTTCCGCGCCTGGCTCGACGAGCATTTCCCGGACCGCGCGGGCAAGGTCATGCACATCATCCAGTCCCTGCGCGGCGGGAAGGACAACGACCCGAACTGGTTCAGCCGGATGCGCGGCTCCGGACCCTGGGCGGATTTGCTCAAGGCCCGGTTCGAGCGCGCGGTGAAGAAACACGGCCTCAACGTGGAGAAACGGCCACTGCGCCGCGATTTGTTCGAGCCGCCGCAGGGCGCGCAATTGCGGCTGCTCTGAACGTCATTCCAGCGAAAGCTGGAATCTCGCTTCTTCGAGGCTGAAAGGCAAAGGGATTCCAGCTTTCGCTGGAATGACGAGTGGCTGGCCGGAAGAAGGCCAAGGAATTTGGAAAAGCGGGCGCCCGAGGGGGGCCGGGCGCCCGCTCCCCCCGGTCAGGCGGCGAGCGCCTCGGGCGCGCGCCAGCCATTCCTGAACAGCCCGACCCCGGTCATGCCGCCGTCGGCGAGCGGCAGCGCGGTCGCGCAGAAGGCGCATTCGGCGAGCAGGCGGCCGACGATCCACTGGCTGCGGCCGCAGCCCGGGCAATGGTTGCACTGCTTCGGCCGATAGACCGCATGATAGCCGCGCCGCGCCGGATCGTGCGGAAAGGCGGTGCCGCGGATGGGATGGGCCATGGTCAACATCGTCATTCTCCTGTTGACCGGACCGCTAGCGGCGGCCGCGATCCGCCGCGCGCCCGCGTCGACGAACAAACGGGGCGGCGCGACCGGGCCACCCGGCCCGCGACGAACGCGACAGCGCGCGCGACGAGCGGGCGCGACAGTTTGGAAAGTCAGGCTAAAGTTAGGCCAAGAACGCGATCCGACGAGAGGCCACAAAGGGCGCGAGTGGCACGACTGGCACGACTGGCACGAATGTCACATGGAATCGCGGGGGGTGCCCTCCCCCGAAACGCCAAACCGGGGCGCGCCGGGGCCGCGATCCAGGGACCGAGGCGGACGGATGGACGGGTTCAAAGAACGCTTCGGCCGGCAATTGGCGATGGGCCGATTCGCCCAGCCTGGCACGCCAAATCCTACATTGCTCCCACAAAATGAGGTGCCTTCGAAGCGGCCGGCAAGGCTTCAGCGCGCCTCTCCGGCGAAGCGCGGGATCAGCTTGCCGGCGCGGCCGCGATACGCCTCATAGTCCTTGCCGAACAGGCCGGCGAGGTGGCGCTCCTCATGGCCGATGGCGACCAGGATGTAGAATGTCATGCCGGTGGCGAGGAGGAGGTGGCCGGCGGTCATCCCCGGCGTCGACCAGAAAGCGAGGGTGTTAGGCGCCTGGGATCGGATGGTCGAATTCGCTTCGAGACTGTCGCGTCTAACCCAGAGCCTTCTTCAGCAGCTCGTTCACCACCCCCGGATTGGCCTTGCCCGCCATCGCCTTCATCACCTGGCCGACGAAGAAGCCGAACAGCTTGTCCTTGCCGCCGCGATATTCGGCGACCTTGTCGGCGTTGGCGGCGATCACGTCGGCGATGACCGCTTCGATCGCGCCGGTGTCGGAGGTCTGCTTGAGGCCGCGTTCCTCGACGATCCGCTCGGGGTCGTCGCCGGTTTCGAGCATGATCTCGAAGACCTGCTTGGCCAGCGTGCCGGAGAGGGTGCCGTCGGCGACCAGCGACAGCAAGGCGGCGCCCTGGACCGGGGTGACGGGGCTTTCGGTGATGTCACGCCCAAGGCGGTTGAGGGCGCCGAACAGGTCCGAGATGACCCAGTTGGAGGCGGCTTTGCCGATCTCGGCGCCCGACTTGCCGGTCGCGGCGAGCAAGTCCTCGAACCAGCGGGCGGTGGTGACGTCGGCGGTGAGGACGGCGGCGTTGTAGGCGGAGAGGCCGAGCTCGCCTTCGTAGCGGGCGCGCTTGGCGTCGGGGAGCTCGGGCAGGGACGCGCGGCAATCCGCGAGAAAATCGTCGCTCAATTCGAGCGGGAGCAGATCCGGATCGGGGAAATAGCGGTAATCGTGCGCGTCCTCCTTGGAGCGCAGGCTTCGCGTCTCGCCTTTGTCGGGATCGAACAGGCGGGTTTCCTGGACGACGATGCCGCCATCCTCGATCAGGTCGACCTGGCGGCGCGCCTCATGCTCGATCACCGCCATGATGAAGCGCACCGAATTGACGTTCTTGGTCTCGGTGCGCGTGCCCAATTCACAGCCCGGCTTGCGCACCGAGACATTGACGTCGGCGCGCATCGAGCCCTGCTCCATATTGCCGTCGCACGAGCCGACATAGCGCAGGATCGCGCGCAGCTTGCGGACATAGGCGCCGGCTTCCTCCGGCGAGCGCATGTCGGGCCTGGAGACGATCTCCATCAGGGCGACGCCGGAGCGGTTGAGATCGACATAGGAGTAATTGGGATGCTGATCGTGCATCAGCTTGCCGGCGTCCTGCTCGACATGGATGCGCTCGACCCCGATCGTCTTGGTCGCCCCGGCGCCGCCATTTTCTCCCGGCAGGTCGACAACGATCTCGCCCTCGCCGACGAGCGGATGGTAGAGCTGGCTGATCTGATAGCCCTGCGGCAGATCGGCGTAGAAATAATTCTTGCGGTCGAAGCGCGACCAGGAATTGATCTGCGCCTCCAGCGCCATGCCGGTGCGCACCGCCTGGCGGATGCATTCCATATTGGGCGTCGGCAGCATGCCCGGGAAGGCCGCGTCGACCAAAGCGACATGGGTGTTGGGCTCGGCGCCGAATTCGGTCGAGGCGCCGGAGAAGAGCTTGGCTTCGGAGGTGACCTGGGCATGGACTTCGAGGCCGATCACGACCTCCCATTCCCCGGTGGCGCCCTGGACGCGGTAGTCGCTCATTTCATCGGTCCCAGTCCTTGCCGCCAAGGAAGGTTTTCGACACGAACGCATCGGCCACCACCAAAGCGATCATCAGCACGAGCAATATCGCGGCAAGGGCCGCATTCGCCGCGAGGTCGGCACGCAGCCAGATGGCCCCCGCCAACAGGAAATAGCCGAGGGCGGCGAACACCCACCGCCATTTGACCTTCGACCAATCGTGCATGCCGAGAAGCCAGAAGATGGGAATCGCGCCGATCATCCAGGCGGACAGGAACGCGAAATGCGCGGTGAGCCAGCCCATCGAGGCGGAAAAATCGGTCAGCTTCGCGGACGCCGCGATCAGCAGCATGAAGGCGATGATGGTGCCGAACATCTGGATGATGGAATAGAAAGGATGAGCCTGCAGCTTCTTGAAGTTATTGTGATTTTCCGCGAAAAATTTTGCGGTCCAGAACAACAGGACCGACAGGTGCAAGGCCCGGGCGATCGCCGGCATGCTCCACTCGATGCCGCCATAGGCCTCCGCGATCTTCTCGCCCTGGGTGACGAAGACGCTGGTGCCGAGCGTGAAATTGATCGTCTGCAGGGCATTGAGCGTGGTGCCCTGCAGCATCTGCTCGTTCGGGACCGCCGGGTCGCTCACCACCAGGGCTCCGCGCGCGCGGTGAAGCCGGCGCGTTCCTCGAAGGCGAGGGCCGCGTTGAGCACGCTTTGCTCGTCGAGCGCGCGGCCGATGATCTGGAGGCCCAATGGCAGGCCCTGGCCGTCGAGGCCGGCGGGGACCGAGATCGCCGGCAGGCCGGCGAGGCTTGCGGGGACGGCGAAGACGTCGTTCAGATACATGGCGATCGGATCGGCGCTCTTCTCGCCGAGACCGAAGGCGGCCGAAGGCGCGGTCGGGGTGAGGATCAGGTCGACGTCGGCGAAGACCCTGTCGAAATCGCGCGCGATCATGGCGCGGACCTTCTGCGCCTGGTTGAAATAGGCGTCGTAATAGCCGGCCGAGAGCACATAGGTGCCGATCATGATCCGGCGCTTGACCTCGGGCCCGAAGCCGGCGGCGCGGGTCGCCTCGTACATGTCGTTGAGGCCGCCATGGTCGGGCTGCACGCGCCGGCCGTAGCGGACGCCGTCATAGCGGGCGAGGTTGGACGAGGCTTCGGCCGGGGCGATGATGTAATAAGCCGGCAGCGCATATTTGGTGTGGGGCAGCGAGATCTCGACGATCTCGGCGCCCGCGTCGCGGAGCCACTCAATGCCCTGCTCCCAGACCGCGTCGATCTCGGCCGGAACGCCGTCGATGCGATATTCCTTGGGGATGCCGACGCGCTTGCCCCGGACATCGGCGGCGAGGTTCGCCTCCCATTCGGGCACGTCGAGCCGGAGCGAGGTCGAATCCTTCGGATCGAAGCCCGCCATCGCCTCGAGCAGGATCGCGCAGTCGCGGACGTCGCGGGCCATCGGGCCGGCCTGGTCGAGCGAGGAGGCGAAGGCGACCATGCCGTAGCGCGAGCAGCGGCCGTAGGTCGGCTTGACGCCGGTGATGCCGGCGAAGGCGGCGGGCTGGCGGATCGAGCCGCCGGTGTCGGTGCCGGTGACGCCCGGCGCCAGCCGCGCCGCCACCGCCGACGCCGAGCCGCCCGAGCTGCCGCCGGGGGTCAGGGCGGTGTTGCCGCCGTCGTTGCGGCGCCAGGGCGAGAGGACCGGGCCGAAGGCGCTGGTCTCGTTGGACGAGCCCATCGCGAACTCGTCCATGTTGAGCTTGCCGAGCATGCCGGCGCCGGCGGCGAAGAGGTTGCCCGAGACGGTGCTCTCGTAGACCGGCTTGTAGCCTTCGAGGATGCGCGAACCGGCGGTGGTCTGCACGCCTTTGGTCGAGAACAGGTCCTTGATGCCGAGCGGCACGCCGGAGAGCGGCCTGAGATCGCCCGAGGAGCGCGCGGCGTCGGCGGCGTCGGCGGCGGCGAGCGCCAGCTCGGGCGTCTCGACGACGAAGGCGTTGAGAGCGCGCGCCTGCCCGATCGCGGCGCTGAACGCCTGCGCGACCTCGCGGGCGGAGAAGCTGCCCGCCTTCACGCCGTCGCGGATTTCGGCGACGCCGAGGTCGGTGAGCGCGGTCACAGCCCCGTCATTCCAGCGAAAGCTGGAATCCCTTTGCCTTCAAGAAGTGAGATTCCAGCTTTCGCTGGAATGACGAGAAGCGCGCTCATCATTCGATCACCTTGGGCACGGCGAAGAAGCCGTGCTCGGCCAGCGGGGCGTTGGCGAGGATATCATCGCGGATGTCGCCTTCGGTGACGACGTCCTCGCGCAGCCGCAGCTGGTTTGGGATGACCGCGGTCATCGGCTCGACGCCGGCGACGTCGACCTCGCCGAGCTGCTCGATCCAGCCCAATATGTTCGACAATTCGGGCGCGAGCGCGGCCACCTCGGCATCGCTGACGGCGATTCGGGCGAGCTTGGCGATATGGCGGACGGTCTTTTCGTCGACGGACATGGAAACCCTTGATGGCGCGGATCGGCAAGCGATCCGCGATGCCGCTAGCATCGCTGCTGCACTGCGGCAAGGCGGGGTCCGACGGCCGGGCGATGAGCGGCGCCGGGCCGCTCAGCAATTGGCGTCGCGGCTGAGCTCGCGGTCGCGGACGGTGGGCGGCGTTCGCGTCCAGTCGATCACCATCTCGACCGACGAATATTGCGTCCCGCAATTGATGTCCACGACCCCGCCGACCGCGATGACGAGCCGGTTGGGGGCGCTGACCGGGCCGAATTCGGTCATATAGTCGATCAGCAGCATCTTGGGCACCGAGCCCCGCCGCACATAGATGACGGCGCCGTTATTCGCCACGCCGGACGATTGGGCGAGGACCAGCAGGATCTCCTCTCCGGTCGGAAAGGATCGAGAGCCCGCCAGCACCGGCAGGCCGTCATATTCGCCGCCGCATTCGAAAAAGTGGGGCGAGGTGCCGAGGTCGTGCCGGCCGATGAACAGGTGGGGCCGGCCGCGCACGCACCGCGCCTCGAACCGGCCCGCGGAGGTGTCAGGCGACGGCGGCCGATATTCGTCCTCGATCATGGCAGCGGTCGGCGGCGCGGGCGGGACGGCGGCCTCGGGCTTGCCCTGGCCGGCATGAGCGCCAGCGGGCGACAGCAGCAAAGCGAGAATCGATGCACGCAAGCGCCACATGGCCGCTTCCTCCCGCGACGGACGATCCGAGACTGGCATGCGCGCCCGGGCCTGGCAAGGGAGGCGCGGCGGCGGCGCGGTCAGGCGCGCGGCGGCGTCTCGTAATGCATGGCGCCGACGTCATTGCCCTCGGTGTCGAGAAAGCGGACCAGGGTTCCGACGGTGGGGATCGGCGATTTCGGCATCGTGACGCGGCCGCCATTGGCCTCGACCGCGACGAGGATCGCATGACTGGCAAGACGGCCTGCCCGGGCAATGCGCGGCGATCGCCGTCTCGCCGCTGCAGCGCGAGCTCATCCTGCGGACGGCGCGCGCCGGGATGCTCGACGAACGCGAACCCGCCGAGGCCGCCATCGCCACCCTGATCGCCGACGAGTTCCGCCAATCGGGCGCGCCGCCCTTCGCGCTGCCGCAGCCGACGAGCCCGCCGACGCTGCGGGCCGCCGCTTTAATCGCGGCGGGCGCGCCCGAGGCGGCCGCCATCGCGGCTGGCCGGCAACGAACCGATCAAGGCGGTCGCCGCCGCATCCGGCTATGCCACGCCGAGCGCCTTCACCGCCGCCTTCCGCGCCGCCTTCGGGATCACACCCGCGCGCTACTTCCAACCCCGCTGAGCTTGAAAGATCGCTGCCCATGCTGTTGAGGGCGCGGGTGGCAAAGCGAAAAAAATCCCCGGCGGTCAAATTCCTCTGGATCATCTTCTGGCTGACTTTGGTCTTCATCGCGGGCGCGATCGGCTATCGCCTGTTCGAGAAGCAGCTGATGCGCTGGGCGCTCGTGCCGAGCGTCGAATATAGCGAGGTGCCGATGCCGCGCGGCGCCTCCTACGCGCAAGCGGGCCTGTGGATCGCGCGGCCGGACATTGCCGGCAATCCGTCGCTGTGGACGCCGGCCGGCTTCCGCCCGACGCAGGCGCCGCGCGCGTCGGTCTTCTTCGTCCACCCGACCAGCTTCCTCGAATCGCGCGGCTGGAACGCACCCCTCGACGACCGCGAATCGCAGGACCGCGCCGCCTTGTTCGTGCGCAGCCAGGCGAGCGCGTTCAATTCGGTCGGCGCGGTCTGGGCGCCGAAATACCGGCAGGCAACGTTCGGCGCTTTCCTCACCAGCCAGGACGATGCCCGGCGCGCGCGCGATCTCGCCTATCGCGACATACTCGCCGCTTACGAGGAATTCCTGCGCCAGGCGCCAGCGGACCGGCCGATAATCCTGGCCGCGCACAGCCAAGGCAGCCTTCACCTGATGCGCCTCCTCCAGGAGCGGATCAGGGGCGCGCCCGAGGCGGGGCGGATCGTCGCGGTCTACCTGGTCGGCTGGCCGGTGTCGGTCACCGCCGATCTGCCGGCCCTCCCCTTTCCGGCCTGCACAGGCCCCGCTCAGGCGCGCTGCATCCTCTCCTGGCAGAGCTATGCCGAGCCCGCCGATCCGAGCCAGTTCGCGGAGCTTTACGACGAGAGCGTCGGACCGGGCGGCATCGCGCGGCGGGGAACGGCGATGGTCTGCACCAACCCGCTGACCGGCGCGCGCGGCGGCGCCGGGGGCGCGGACCGCAATCTCGGCACGCTCGTCCCCAACGAGGCGATGACCGAGGCCGAATTCCGCCGGGCCGCGGTGCCGGCGCGCTGCGAGGGGCGCGGCCTCCTTCTCATCGGCCCCATCGAGACGCTGCCGGACATGGGCCCCTACGGCCTGCCCGGCAACAATTACCATGTCTACGATTACGCTTTGTTCTGGGCCAATATCCGCGCCGACGCCGAGCGCCGGCTGGCGGCGTATGAGCGGACGGTGCCACAGCCCCGGCCGTCACCCTGAACTCGTTTCAGGGTCCAGCGTGGCGCCGCGCGGGCGTTTGCGGCTTCGCGGGGCGGTTGAGCCTCGCCCGTCCCTGGATGCTGAAACAAGTTCAGCATGACGTTATGGGGGTCGCATGATCACCGACAAAGCCGCCGATTTCCGCGACGCCCTCCCCGGCGGGCGGCTGCTCGGGCTCGACGTCGGCACGAAGACGATCGGCACCGCTTTTTGCGACGCCCAATGGACGATCGCGACGCCGGCCGCTTTGGTTACACGGACCAAATTCGCCAGGGATCTGGAGAAGCTCAAGGCGGCGATCGCGGCGCAGGACGTGGCCGGGATCGTGATCGGCCTGCCGCTCAACCTCGACGGCAGCGATTCCCCGCGCACCCAATCGATCCGCGCCTTCGCCCGCAACATGGAGGCCCTCGGCCTGCCGATCCTGCTCTGGGACGAGCGCTGGTCGACCCAGGCCGTCACCCGCACCCTGATCGACGCCGATGCCAGCCGCGCCCGCCGCGCCGAGCTGGTCGACAAGATGGCCGCCGCCTACATCCTCCAGGGCGCCATCGACGCGCTCTGCATGGGCTGACTCAGCGGTTCGAATCGCGTGCCGGGGGGGCTGGCCCGTCCTTGGGGTCCGGCTCCCGTCGATCGGGGCACTCGGGCTTGGGCTGACCGAACAGGCCCTGGCTGAGCCGGAGCGTCCGGTCGCAATTGCGGTCGGGGGACATATACTCTCTCCTTATCGAAGCCTCACCATGATGAAGCGCGGGCGCGCCGCCGGCAAAGCCGGTGCGGCGAAGGCGACATATGCGTCGACCAGGAGCGCGGGAGGCCGCGGCCTTGCGGGCTGGACAGGATGAAACGAGGGATATAGCGAACTAATACACCTTAAGCCTCGGAAGCCTAGCCGAGGTTCCTGAACCAGCATCTCCGACGCCGACCGCGCCCGGATGGGACGCGGTGGGAGGCATGGGCCCTTGTCAAATGTGAATGCTGCTTTATTTCCGCCGCTCCACATGGGGGAAGAAGACCAATGAAATCGATTTCCGTCACCGCCGCGCTCCTCGCCTCGGCGCTCGCCGTCGCGGCCTGCAACAAGGGCGCGACGCCCGCCAACAATGCGGCCGCGCCCAAGCCGGCCGAAACGAACACCCCCGCTCCGGCCCCTGCTCCGGCCCCGGTCAACGAAGCCGCCGAGGGCGAAGAAGCCGGCGCCCCGACCGCGTCGGTCGCCACCGCGCGCCAGAATTTCTCGGTGGTCAACCGCACCGGCCACACGGTCCTGACCCTCAACGTCTCGCCGACGAGCGAGGACGAATGGGGCCCCGACATTCTCGGAACCCAGGTGCTGCAGGCCGGCCAGACCGCCCAGGTCACCTTCGACCGCGCCGAGACGCAGTGCAATTACGACATCCGCGCCACCTATGACGATGGCGACACGACCGACGTGCGAAACGTCAACCTCTGCCAGGTCGGCACGGTCAACCTGGTCGCCGAATAAGGCTTGACTGCTTGAGCTTGCCGGTGGGGGAATGTAGAGCGCGGCTTCGATGCCCGCCGCCTTCCCCCACCGCCACCTGCTCGGGATCGAGGGGCTCTCTGCGACCGACATTCTGACCATCCTCGACGCGGCCGAGCCCTGGATCGATTTCAACCGCGGCGCGCGCAAGGCCGACAAAAGGCTGACCGGCCTCACCCAGATCAACGCCTTTTTCGAGAACAGCACGCGCACGCTCTTCTCGTTCGAGATCGCCGGCAAGAGATTGGGCGCGCAGGTTTCGAGCTTCCACCCGGCCGCATCGAGCGTGCGCAAGGGCGAAAGCCTGATCGACACCGCCTCGACGCTGAACGCGATGCGGCCCGACATCCTCGTCATCCGCCACGAGGCCGAGGGCGCCGCCGCCGACGTCGCGGCGATCATGGACTGCCCGGTGATCAACGCCGGCGACGGCGCTGGCGAGCATCCCACCCAGGCCCTGCTCGACGCCTTGACCATGCGCCGCCGCTTCGGGCGGATCGCGGGCCTCAAGGTCGCGATCTGCGGCGACATCGTCCACAGCCGGGTGGCGGGCTCGAACATCGCGGCGCTGCCGCTGCTCGGCGCGGAGGTGCGGCTGGTCGGGCCTGCGGGGTTGCTTCCGGCGGGGACCGGCCTGCCACGCTTCACCGATCTCGACGAGGGGATAAAGGGCGTCGACGTGGTGATGATGCTGCGGATCCAGCGCGAGCGGATGGAAGAAACCTTCCCCGATTCGCTGATCGACTATCATGCCAGCTACGGCCTCACCCGGGCCCGGCTCGACGCGCATGCGCCGGGCGCGATCGTCATGCACCCGGGGCCGATGAACCGCGGCATCGAGATCGACGGCGACCTCGCCGACGACCCCGCTTGCTCGGCCATCCTCGAACAGGTCGAGCTCGGCGTCGCGGTTCGCATGGCCTGCCTCGACCTGCTCACCCGGGAGCGGCGCGGCTGAATCAAAAAGGGCGGCGGGGAAATTGGCCAACCCGCCGCCCTTCAGAGGGGACCCGAGGGTCCTGGGAGATCAGCAATCAGATGTTGCGCTGGCGCGGATTGGCATAGCGCGCCGCCCAGCGGATCGAGGCGTCGCCGGCCACGCCGCGGACGAAGCACAAGCCGCCCGCGCCGCGGATCTGGCCGCACAGGCGCTGGGCGTCGGCGTTCGAGGCGAAGCCCGACACCGAGACCCGGTGCAGGGTGCGGCCCTGATAATTGAAGGTGGTGGTGAGCGGCCGGCGGCCGGCGAGGCCGTAGCGGCGCGAAACCTGGCCCCAGGCGCGCTCGGCATTGGCCTCGGTGCGGAACGCGCCGAGCTGAACGACCACCGGGGCATTGCCGGCGCGGATCGCGCGCGGGCGCTCGAGGATCGGCCGCGGCAGCGGCGCGCTGGCGGCGGCGCGGACATAAGCGGAGCGGCGCGGTGTGCTTGGGGCGCGAGCCGGCGCGCGGGCGGCGGCGACCGGCCGCGACACGGGGGCCGGGCGGGCGGGCGCCTCGAAGGCCGGCAGGATCGGAGCCTCCGCGGCGGGGCCGTCGTCGCTCGAGATCGGCGCGATGTCGTAGCGCGCCTCGACGGCAAAGGGCTCGGCGGCGGGGACTCGGGCGGCGGCGCGGGCGACGCGGCTGCGGCGCGGCGACGGCGCGCGGGCGCGGACCGGCTCGGGCGCGACGCCCTCGGCGATCGCCTCTTCCTGATAAGTGTCGGGGGCCACCCAGAAAGCGGGCGCCTCGGCGGGCCGCGCGTCCATGGCGGCGACCTCGATCGGGTCCGGAGCCGGCGTGCGCGCCGGCGCGAACTGGGCGCGCGACGGCGCCGGGGCGGCTTCGGCCGGAATCGCTTCGGCGACGATCGCGACGGCGACCGGGGCGGCACCGGACGGCGCCAGCGCAAGGCGAGCGGGCTGGCCCGAATCAGCGCCGGGCGCGGTGCCGAGCAGGCTGGCGATCTGGGCGGCGCCGGCGCCGGGGCGCGCCATCACGGCCCATTCGGCCATGCGCGCGTCGATGTCGGCGGGCGAGATGTCCTGCGCGGCGATCGCGCGGGCGCGCCGCCAATCGCCGGCGAAGGCGTAAGCGAGCGCGAGATTCTGGCGGGTACGCGGCGTCGCCATCGGCGAGCGGGCCGCCGATTCGAGGAGTTGCACCGCGCGGTCGGACTGGCCGGCCAGTGCATAAGCCAGGCCGACGTCGCCGGCCGGCGCGCGATCGGCGATGGCGTCGAGAATGCCGACCGCCGCGGCCGGGCGGCCCTGCGCGATCTGGATCAGGGCGACGCTGAGGCTGGCGCGCACGTTCGAAGGATCGAGCTCGATCACGTCCCCATAAGTGGCGCGGGCCGAATCGAAGCGGCCGCTCTTGAGATAGGCGTCGGCGAGCAGGATCCGGTAGCCGGCGTCGCGCGGGCTCAGCGCCACCGCCTGTTCCATCAGGCTCACCGCCGAAGCGAGCTGGCCCTGCTGCAGAGCGCGCGAAGCCTGGTCGTAGAGCTGCGCCGCCGCCCGGTCGGTGCGCGAGTCGGCCCGGACCGGCTCCAGGCGCCGGGTCGCGGCCGAGGGCGAGGTCACGCCCGCCATGGTCATCGCGACGATGGCGGCGGACGAGGCGATCTTGAAGGCGGTGCGGTTCATGTCTTTAGCCCTTCCGGGGTTCAGCTCCGCTTCGCCGTGGCGGGAGGGACCCGCTCGGCCAGCGCTTCGAGTTCGGGGATGGTCGCGAGCAGGGCGTCGAGCGCCCCGGTCACGATCTGCTGCGCCGAGCGGCCGGTCACCGCGGTGGCGAGCCTCAGGCGCAAATGGCGATCGGCGTCGAGCCGGAGCGTGAAGGCGGCCTTGCGCCCGTCGACGGACGCGGCCGGAGCCGGAGCCGGAGCCGGGACGGCCTGGCGCTTGCGCAGCGGCACCACGGCCGGCGCCGGCGGCGGCGACTCCTCCTCGACCTCGGCCTCGGCCTCGGCGGGGAAGCTCTCGGCGATGGCGCGCTGCTGCGCGACCACTTCGGGCTCGACAGGCTCGCCGGCGTCGCTCGGCGCGGCGCGGGCCAGCTTGGGCGCGGGCGTCAGCGCGGCGATCGAGCTCGGCACATGCTCGGGCAGGTCGCCCTCGAAAACCTCTTCGGGCGGGGGCTCGTGATGGTGGCCGCCCATGTCGTTCCAGCCGAGATCGTCGAAGCCGGCATGATGGCCGAAACCCTGCGGCCGCATCGCCGGCTTGGCCGCGCCCTTGCGGGCGAGCAGACCGGAGGAGAGCGAAGCGTAGCTGCGTGCGTCGTTGATCATCGCGCCCTCCCTCACTGACCGACCACGCGCCGGCCGAAGCCGGACGCGGGACGCTGCATGAGGCTCTGCGGCACCGGCCCCCCGCCGGGCGCGGAGAAGACGGTGCGGCGGAAATTCTTTTCGAGCCGGTCGGCGATATAATCCCACAATTCGGCGACCTCGCGGGCCGACTTCGAATTGGGATCGCATTCCATCACCGTGCGGCCGTCGATCATCGAGGCGGCGAAATCGGTGCGGTGGTGGAGGGTGACCGGGGCGACGGTGCCGTGCTGCGACAAAGCGACCGCGGCCTCGTAGGTGATCTTGGCCTTGGGCGTGGCGCCGTTGACGACGAAGATGAGCGGCTTGCCGGCGCGGTCGCACAAATCGACGGTGGCGCCGACCGCGCGCAGGTCGTGCGGGCTCGGGCGTGTGGGGATGACGACCAGCTCGGCGACCTGGATCACCGACTGGATCGCCATGGTGATGGCGGGCGGCGTATCGACGACGGCGAGGCGGAAGCCCTGCTGGCGGAGCACCTCGAGATCGGCGCCCAGCCGCGCGACCGTGGTCTGCGCGAAGGCCGGCATCTCGTCCTCGCGCTCGTTCCACCAATCGGCGAGCGAGCCTTGCGGATCGATGTCGATCAGGCAGACCGGGCCGTAGCCGACCCGCTGCGCCTGAACGGCGAGGTGGCCCGACAAGGTGGTCTTGCCCGAGCCGCCCTTCTGAGAGGACAATGCCAATACCCGCATGAATTTTCCCTCAATTCCCTCGCTTCACCCCGGGTTTTGCCCCCCGGCATGCTAAAATCTGGTTAACGAGAAGGTCGGGAATCTCGGCCGGTCAGGAGAGGGCCGATCTGGCGACCATGGCCGAATCTATGCTAAGCCCGCGTTAAGCAATCGCCTCTAGGCTCAGGGCCGAACGCATTGCCTACCGGAGGGGATTTTTCGATGAAGACGCAGGCCCGTTTGTGGATGCTCGCCGCCGCGACCGCGCTCGCGGGCTCCGCCGCCGTCGCCCAGCGGCCGGCGCCGGCCGGCACGAACGACGCGCGCGCCGGCATCGAGGCCTGGCGGTCGCAGGATTATGAAGGCGCGGTGCGGATCTGGCGCCCGCTCGCCGACCGCGGCGACGCCGACGCGCAATATAATCTCGCCCAGGCCTATTTCCTTGGCCGCGGCGTCCCGCAGAACATGACTTTGGCCGAGCAATGGTATGCGCGCGCCGCGCGCGGCGGCCATGAGGAGGCGCAGGCCAATTACGGCTTGCTGCTGTTCCAGAACGGCCGCCAGCGCGAGGCGATACCGTGGATCGAGCGCGCCGCCGGCCGCGGCGATCCGCGCGCGCAATATGTGCTCGGGACCGCCTTGTTCAACGGCGACCTCGTCGCCCAGGATCTGCCCCGCGCTTATGCGCTGATGAGCCGTGCCGCGGCGCAGAATCTGCCGCCGGCGGTGACCCAGCTCGCCGAGCTCGACCGCCGCCTGTCGGCGCAGGACCGCGCCCGCGGCGTCGAGATGGCGCGCGGCATCGCCACCGCGCCGCCGCCGGTCGAGATGGCCGCGGCGGAGCCGCCGCCGCGGCAGGCGCGCACCCCCGCGCCGCGACCGCCGGCAACGCCGCGCGCGCGTCCCGACAACCCGTCGGCGCGGACCCAGGTCGCCACCGCGCGGCCGGCGCCGCGCCCGGCCCCGGGCCAGGCGCCGATGGCCGCCGCCGGCGGTCGCTGGCGGGTGCAGCTGGGCGCGTTCAGCAGCGAGGCCAATGCGCGCCGCGCCTGGGGCGCGGTCGCCGGCCGCCTGCCCGGCCTCCAGCCTTATTATGTCCGCGCCGGCAATCTGATCCGCGTCCAGGCCGGCCCGCTCAGGGACCGCGCCGCCGCGCTCCGCGCCTGCGGCTCGGCCGGCAGCGGCTGCTACCCAGTGGCCCCATAGAAGTGGCCGCAATCGCATTGCCTCCACCCCGCTCATCCTGAGCAGGGACTGAGCGAAGTCGAAGGCCCGTATCGAAGGACCGCGCGCTTATGCGGTGCGTCCTTCGATACGCCGGTTCGACAAGCTCACCGGCTACTCAGGATGAGCGGATTTGGGTGCGATCGCGAACGACCTTAACCGAATTTTTGCGCGGCTCTGCTAATCGCGTCCTGAGCAGGGAGGGCGACACATGGCCGCGACGGCAAGCCTCAAGGGGCAGATTGGCATGGCCTCGCGCTGGCGGCGCCGGCGGATGTGCGTGCTGATCGCCAAGCATCCGGCCCCGGCCGCGCTGCGCCACGTCTCCGCGGCCGGCGCCTTTCTCGAAACCAATGCGCGGCCGGCGCTCGGCGACAGCGTCGAGCTCCACCATCCCGAAGCGGGCGCGATCCGGGCCGAGGTCAGGAGCCTTGCCGCCGACGGCATCGGCATCGCCTTCGTTTATGGCGAGCGCTCGGTCGCCTTCGCGCTCGCCGCGATCGCCGCCGACATGAGCAAGCCGGCGGCGTAACGGGGCCCGGGCCGGTCGGATGTCAATCTTCCGGTCATTCCAGCGGAAGCTGGAATCTCTTTTCCTTCCAACTCCTTGAAGAAGAAGTGAGATTCCAGCTTTCGCCGGAATGACGATTCAATCGTCGGCGACCCACTCCTTGCGCGAATAACCCTGGGCGTAGAGCAGGGCCGTGAGGTCGTTCGACTCGATCCGGGCGTCGGCGGCGGCGGCGGCGGCGGGCTTGGCGCGATAGGCGATGCCGAGCCCGGCCGCCGCGATCATCGGGATGTCGTTGGCGCCGTCGCCGACGGCGAGCGTGTCGGCGAGCGGAATCCCCCGCGCCTCCGCCGCTGCTACCAAAGCTTCTTTCTTGCCCGCCGCGCCGAGGATCGGGCGGCCGACCGTGCCCGCGAGCCGCCCGCCTTCGATATGCAGCAGGTTCGACACCGCGGCGTCGAAGCCGATCTCGGCGGCGATGCGGTCGGCGAAATGACTGAAGCCGCCCGAGACGAGCAGGCAATAAGCGCGATTGGCCCGCATCGTCCCCACCAAAACGCGCGCGCCGGGGGTGAGGCGGACGCGCTCGGCATGGCAGCGGTCGATCGCCGCCTCGTCGAGACCCGCGAGCAAGGCGACGCGGGCGTCGAGCGCGGCCTCGAAATCGAGCTCGCCGCGCATCGCCCGCTCGGTGACCGCCGCGACCTCGGGCCTGAGCCCGGCATAATCGGCGAGCTCGTCGATACATTCCTGCCCGATCATGGTTGAATCCATGTCGGCCACCAGCAGCAGCTTGCGGCGGCCGGCGCGGGGCTGGACGACGACGTCGACGCCCGCGATCAGGCCCTCGAGCGCGGCGCGCGCATCCCGAAGCCCGCCGGGCAGCAGCAAGTCGCAGGCGGTCCCCTCCTCGACCCAGTCGAAGCCGGGCGACCCGCCAAGCGCATCGCGCGCGGCGGAAATATCGCCGCGCGCCAGCCGCTCCTTTGCTATCAGGGTCGCGATGAACACCAAGGCCTCTTCCAGAATACCGGTCGCGCTTATCGCGGGGCCGACCGCCAGCGGCAAGTCGGCGCTTGCGCTGGCTTTGGCGGAACGGGCGAACGGCGTCGTGATCAACGCCGACAGCGCCCAGGTCTATCGCGACCTCGCCATCGTCTCGGCGCGGCCGGGGGCGGCGGAGACGGCGCGGGCGCCGCACCGGCTCTACGGCACCCGCGACGGCGCCGATGCCTGCTCGGCGGCGGATTGGGCGGCGGACGCCCGCGCCGAGATCGCGGCGGCGCACGAAGCGGGCCGGCTGCCGATCCTGGCCGGCGGCACGGGCCTCTATCTGCGTTCCCTGATCGAGGGGATCGCGCCGGTGCCCGGGATCGACCCGGCGGTGCGCGCAGCTGTTCGCGCGCTCACCGCCGGCGAGGCCCATGAAGCGCTGGCCCGCGAGGATCCCGCCGCCGCCGCGCGCATCCGGCCCGGCGACACGGCGCGGGCCCAGCGCGCGCTCGAAGTGATGCGCGCGACCGGACGGACGCTGAAGGACTGGCAGGCGGAGAAGGTCGGCGGGATCGGCGGCACGGTCGCGCTGCGCCCGCTCATCCTGCTGCCGCCGCGCGACTGGCTCCACGCGCGCTGCGACGAGCGATTCGAGAAAATCTTTTCCGATGAAGGGATTGAGGAAGTCCGTTTACTGCTGGAGCGAAGGCTGTCAGCGCTCGCCCCGGTGATGCGCGCGATCGGCGTGCGCGAGATCGCCGCTTTCTTGGGCGGCGAGATGAGCCGCGAGCAGGCGCTGGCCGCGGGAAAGATCGCGACCCGCCAATATGCCAAGCGCCAATATACCTGGTTCCGCCGCCAGCCGCCGGTCGATTGGCCGCGGTTCGAGGCCGCGCTCGATTGCGATAGGATGCCGGATGCCCTAGCGCTGCTCGGCTTCTGAAGGGATCCGCCATGCGCGTCTATTTCGATGCCGATGCCGATCCGGCGCTGGTCCGGGCGCGGCGCGTGGCGGTGCTGGGCTATGGCAATCAGGGGCGCGCGCAGGCGCTCAACCTGCGCGACAGCGGGGTCGCAATCATCGTCGCTGTGCCCGAGGGATCGAAAGGGCGCGCCCGGGCCGAGGCTGACGGCTTTGACGTCATGACGGCAGCCGACGCCTCCGCCCGGGCCGACCTTGTCGTGATGCTGGCCGCCGACGAGGATCATGGCCGCATCTATGCGCAGGAGATTGCCCCGCATCTCCGCGAGGGCGCGGCCCTGGTCTTCGCGCACGGCCTTTCCATCCGCTTCGGCCTGATCCAGCCGCGGCCCGATCTCGACGTGCTGCTGGTCGCGCCCAAGGGACCGGGGACGGCCCTCAGGCGCGATTACGAGCAGGGCTCGGGCCTGATCTCCCTGTTCGCGGTGGCGCAGGATGCGAGCGGCGGGGCCGAGACGCTGGCCCTTTCCTATGCCGCGGCGATCGGCAGCGGGAGGGTCGGCATCCTGCCGACCAGCTTCGCCGAGGAATGCGAGGCCGATCTGTTCAACGAGCAGGCCGTGTTGTGGGGCGCGATTCCCGAGCTGATCCACGCCGGCTTCGAGACGCTGGTCGAGGCCGGCTTCTCGCCCGAAATCGCCTATTTCGAATGTCTGACCGAGGTGAAATTGCTCGCCGATTTGATCCATGAGCGCGGCATCGCCGGCATGCGCGAGGCGATCTCCAACACCGCCGAGTTCGGAGCGCTGAAGGGCGGCACCCGGATCGTCACCGCCGACACGAGGACCGAGATGCGCCGGATCCTGCGCGAGGTGCGCAGCGGCAGCTTCGTCAA
The DNA here is from genome assembly GCA_035543935.1 of Allosphingosinicella sp. GTDB lineage: Bacteria > Pseudomonadota > Alphaproteobacteria > Sphingomonadales > Sphingomonadaceae > Allosphingosinicella. The sequence continues at coordinate 73 of DATKIV010000018.1, read as the reverse complement.
GGAGCTGATCGCCGACTCGCAAGCCGGCTATCCACGCCTGAAGGCGAGCCGGGGACAAGCGTCGGCCCATCCG
>DATKIV010000017.1:0-52037 GCA_035543935.1 Allosphingosinicella sp. | reverse complement strand
ATCACGCCCGAAAAGGAGCCGGAAAGGGCGCGGACCAGCGCCTCGGCACGGCCCTGTATGGCATAGCCGCCCGCCTTGCCGCGCCATTCGCCGCCGGCGAGATAGGCGTCGAGCTCGGCCGCGCTCAGCGGCTTGAAGGTGACGATCGAGCTCGACAGCCTGTGGCGCGCGCGGCCTTCGCCGTCGATCAAAGTGAGCGCGCTGTGGACGCGGTGGCGGCGGCCGGCGAGCAGCGACAAGGCCGCGCGCGCCTCGGCCTCGCTCTCGGTCTTGGGCAGGATGCGGCGGCCGGCGGCGACCACCGTGTCGGCGGCGAGGACGAGCGCGCCGGGCGCCGCGACCGCCGCCGCCTTGGCCGCCGCCATCCGCCGGGCATAAGGCACGGGCAGCTCGCCCTTGAGCGGAGTCTCGTCGATGTCGGCCGGCACGACCGCGTCGGGCGTCACCCCGAGCCGCGCGAGCAGCTCGAGCCGCCTAGGGCTTTGGGAAGCGAGGATCAGGCGCATCGCACTTCTCTAACGTCATGCTGAACTTGTTTCAGCATCCAGTTTTCCGCTGTCCGGGCGCGCGACAAGCTGGACCCTGAAACAAGTTCAGGGTGACGGCCTGTGGGGGCCGTCACTTGAAGCGGTAGGTGATGCGGCCCTTGGTCAGGTCGTAGGGCGTGAGCTCGACCAGCACCTCGTCGCCGGTCAGCACGCGGATGCGGTTCTTGCGCATCTTGCCGGCGGTGTGGCCGAGGATCTCATGGCCGTTTTCGAGCGTGACGCGGAACATGGCGTTGGGCAGCAGCTCGACCACCTGCCCGCGCATCTCCAGGAGTTCTTCCTTGGCCATTCAAGCCCCTGAGGTCACAAAAAAGCCGGCAGGCCTTAACCGCTCGTCGCGGAAATGGAAAGACTATCGCGACGCGGCGGCCGGCGTCGGCGGCGGCGCCGCGTCGGCGGGATTGTGGCGGGCGAGAAAAGCCTCGACCCGGCGGAGGAAATCGGCCTGATCCTCCGGCCGCGAGAAGCCGTGACCCGCCTCCGGATAGAAAACGGATTCGACGTTGCTGTTGCTCCGGGTCAGCGCGCGGATGAGATTGCGCGACTGCGAGGGCGGCACGTTGCGGTCCCGGTCGCCATGCGCGATCAGCAGCGGCAGGCCGAGGCGCTCCACTTGCCGGAGCGGCGAGATCGCGGTCAGGTCGGTCCTGTTCTCGCCCTCGACGCGGCGCCGCCACTCGCGCGAATAGCGGGTCGCCGAGGCGATGCGCGAATCATAGCGGAGCATCGCCCGCACGTCGGAGATGCCGGCGAAGCTGATCGCGCAGCGGTAGCGCGTCGGATGGCGGATCGGCGCCCACAAAGCCGCATAGCCGCCATAAGAGGCGCCCATGATGCAGACGCGGGCGGGATCGATCATGCCCTGATCGGCGAGCCAGCGGACGCCATCCTCCAGATCGTCGATCATCCCCGTCCCGAACTGGCCGTAGCCCCGCTCGACATGGTCGCGGCCATAGCCGGTGGAGCCGCGGAAATTGGGCTGGAGCACGGCATAGCCGCGGCTGGCGAGGAACTGGACCCACGCGTCGAAGCCCCAGCTGTCGCGCGCGAACGGGCCGCCGTGCGGCATCACGATCAGCGGCAGCGCCCGTTCGGGCCGCCCCGGCGGCAGGGTCAGATAGGCCGGGATGTCGATGCCGTCGCGGCTGCGATAGCGGACGACCCGCATCTGCGCGAGGCGGTAGGTGTTGAGCTCGCGATAAGGCCTGGCAAAGCCGTTGAGCTGCCGCGCCGAGCGGTTGTAGAGGAAGAAGGTGCCCGGATCGTCGGGCGCACTCGACCAGATCAGGATCTTGTTGGCGTCGTCGCTGCGATCGAGGATCAGGTTGACGTTGCCCGGCAGATTGCGATCGACGATCGCCTGCACCCGGGCCAGATCGGAGTCGAGCCAATGGGTCCGCCGCCGATCGTCCTCATAGCCGATTCCGAGCAGCTGGCCGGCTCGCGAGATGACAAGATTGCCGATGTCGACCTGGGGATTCTCGTAGACCGGCGCCCCCCGGGTCTCGCTGGCGAAATCGAACTGATAGGCGGCGAAGCGGCCGGTCACTTCGTTGGTGACGATGACGCCGCGGTCGCCGCCGGGCGTGAAATGGATCGCGTCGATGACCGTGCTGGTGCCGGCAGCGGCGCGCGGCTCGATCCGGCGCAGCGACTGGCCGGCCGCCGAACGATAATGGAGCCGGATGCGGTTGTCGCCATATTCGACGCCGGCGCGGACCACCCCGGCGGCGTCGGCGAACCAGTTCCACACGCCCGGCCGGCTCTGCTGGACCACCGCCGAGCGGCCGGTGGCGAGATCAATGCGGTCGACGCTCGGATAATCGGTGAGCGACTGCTGCGAGGAGAGGAGGACGTATTGACCGGCCGGATCGACGAAGATGACGTCGTCGCCAAGGATGCCGTTGCCGCCGATCAGCGGCGTGGTGACGCCGGTGGCGAGATCGATCGAGCCGGCCCGGGTGACCGGAATCTCAAGGTCGAGCATCGGCACCGGGCGGACGACCTGGATGCCGAAGATCAGGCGGCCATTGCCCGCCCAGCGCATCCAGGTGACTTCGTAATCGCCCCATTCGATCATCAGCGGCCGCTGCTCGGTGAGGCTGCGGCCAAGGTCGTAGACGGCGATCCAGTTCCGGCCCCGGGCGGTGAGCCGGGCCGCCAGGCGATTGCCGTCGGGCGACAGAACGGGGCTGCGAATGAACGGCAGCTCGGCGAGCGCCTGGGCCGGGATGTGCCCGGGCACGGGCGTCGCCGCTGACGCTTGCGCACCCGCGGGTGCCGGCGGCTGTGCCGCCAGCGGTGCGAAGAGAGATGCGGCGACAAGCGTCGCCGCCGCCGACACAGATCTGAATATGGTCATAGGCCCCGGCGCCAGGATAAGGCTCACCGCTGAAAAGGCAAGAAAAAGGCCCGCCGGACCCAAGTCCGGCGAGCCTGTTCCTTACGGATGCGGAAGGATCAGCCGGCGGCGTGGCCGGCCAAAGCCGCGAGCAGGAGCAAGGCGACGATGTTGGTGATCTTGATCATCGGATTGACCGCCGGGCCGGCGGTGTCCTTGTAGGGATCGCCGACCGTGTCGCCGGTCACCGCGGCCTTGTGGGCCTCCGAGCCCTTGCCGCCATGATTGCCGTCCTCGATATATTTCTTGGCATTGTCCCAGGCGCCGCCGCCCGAGGTCATCGAGATGGCCACGAACAGGCCGGAGACGATGACGCCGAGAAGGAGCGCGCCGAGAGCGGCGAAGGCCGAGGCCTGGCCGGCGACCGCGTTGATGATGAAATAGACCGCGATCGGCGCCAGCACCGGCAGCAGGCTGGGGATGATCATCTCGCGGATCGCGGCGCGGGTGACGAGATCGACGGTGCGGCCGTAATTGGGCCGCGTCGTCCCCTCCATGATCCCGGGATTGTCGCGGAACTGGGCGCGGACGTCCTCGACCACCGCGCCGGCGGCCCGGCCGACCGCGGTCATGCCAAAGGCGCCGAAGCTGTAGGGCAGCAAGGCGCCGAGCAGCAGGCCGACGATGACGTAGGGATTGCTCAGCGTGAAATCGACCTGGAGGTTCGGGAAGAACAGTCCGAGGTCCGCGGTATAAGCGCCGAACAGGACGAGCGCGGCCAGAGCGGCCGAGCCGATCGCATAGCCCTTGGTCACCGCCTTGGTGGTGTTGCCGACCGCGTCGAGCGCGTCGGTGCGGACGCGGACCTCGTCGGGAAGGCCGGCCATTTCGGCGATGCCGCCGGCATTGTCGGTGACCGGGCCATAAGCGTCCAATGCCACGACCATGCCGGCCAGAGCGAGCATCGCGGTCGCGCCGAAGGCGACGCCGATGACTCCGGCGAGCTGGTAGGCGCCGATCACCGCGACGACGATGACGAGCGTCGGCAAAGCGGTGGATTCGAGGCTGATCGCCAGGCCTTGGATGACGTTGGTGCCGTGGCCGGTCTCCGACGCCTTGGCGATGCTCCGCACCGGCCGGTAGTTGGTGCCGGTATAATATTCGGTGATCCAGACGAGGGCGCCGGTGAGGCCGAGGCCGATCAGCATGCAGTAAAAGAGCTTCATGCCGGTCAGGGTGACGGTGGCGCCGGCGGTGCCGCCGACCGTGGCGAGGGTCGCGTTCATGTCACCCAGCACATATTGGGTGGCGAAATAGATGGCGACGGCGCCCAGGAGGACGGAGGTCCAGAAGCCCTTGTAGAGCGCCCCCATGATCGACTGGCCCTTGCCCAAGCGGACCATGTAGGTGCCGATGATCGAGGTGACGACGCAAACGCCGCCGATGATCAGCGGCAACGCCATCAGCTTCATCAGCATGTCGGGCGCCAGCGTGGTCAGGGTGAGCGCGACCGAGACCATGGTGACGCCGAGCGTCACGACATAGGTCTCGAACAGATCGGCGGCCATGCCGGCGCAATCGCCGACATTGTCGCCGACATTGTCGGCGATGGTGGCGGGATTGCGGGGATCGTCCTCGGGGATTCCGGCCTCGACCTTGCCGACCAAATCGGCGCCGACGTCGGCGGCCTTGGTGAAGATGCCGCCGCCGAGACGCGCGAAGATCGAGATCAGGGAGGCGCCGAAGGCCAAAGCGACGAGACTGTCGATGACGATGCGGTCGTTGGGCGCGTGCGCGGCGGGGCCGGTCAAATACCAGAAGAAGCCGGCGATCGCGAGCAGGCCGAGGCCGGCCACCAGCATGCCGGTGATCGCGCCCGAGCGGAAGGCGATCGTGAGGCCGCCCTGGAGCGAGGTGCGCGCGGCTTCCGCGGTACGGACATTGGCCTTCACCGAGACGTTCATGCCGACGAAGCCGGTCAGGCCCGAGAGGATCGCGCCGATCAGGAAGCCGATCGCGGAGACGAGGCCGAGGAAATAGAAGACCAGGCCGGCGACGATGATGCCGACGATCGCGATCGTGCGATACTGGCGGGCGAGATAGGCGCGCGCGCCCTCCTGCACGGCGGCGGCGATGTCCTGCATCCGCTCGTTGCCGGCCGGGGCCTTCAGCACCTGCATGGTGGTGATCAGGCCGTAGAGCACGGCGAGCAGGCCGCAGCCTATGGCAATGTAGACGACGGTCATGTTCTATTCCCCTGAATTTTCAGCAAATAAGGGCAGGCGCCGGACTATGGCGCGCCCTGATTGGTGGCGCGCCTTTAAGCAGAATGGACGGATCAATCAACCATGCTCGAAGCCGAGCCGGGCGGGCAAGGGGATAGGAGCGCCCCGGTCGCTGAGGACCAGCCCCTCGCCCGCCGCGAAGCGCCCGATGCGTGAGAAAGGCAGGCCGATCTCTTCGGCCAGCGCGAGGATCGCGCCCGCTCGGCTCCCATCCGTCGCGAACAGCAGTTCATAGTCGTCGCCCGCGCCGGCGGCATCGAGCCGCGCTTCGCCGCAAAGCGCCAGATAAGTGTCGGAGAGCGGCACCGAATCGAGCTCGATCTGGACCGCGCAGCCGCTCGCCGCGGCCATGCGTGAAGCGTCGAGCAGCAGGCCGTCGGAGACGTCCATCATCGCCGAGACCAGGGGCGCCAGCCGCTGGCCCCCCTCGATCCGCGGGCGCGGGTTGCGGTAGCGCTCGACCAAAGCGTCGGCGGCGCCAAGCTCCCCCTTCAGCACCCGCAGGCCGGCGCCGGCGTCGCCGATCGTGCCCGAGACCCAGAGCAGGTCGCCGGCACGGGCGCCGCTCCGGCTCGGGGGCGCGCACGCAGCGCGCCCGATCGCGGTCAGGCCGAGCACCCGCGTCGACGCCGAGACCGTGTCGCCGCCCAACAAGGGCACGCCGAAGGCCGTGAGCGCCGCGCCGAGCCCTTCGGCGAATGCACGGTCCCACGCCTCGTCGCCGAGCGTGAAGCCGAGCAGCGCGCCGATCGGCAGCGCGCCCTTGGCGGCGAGGTCGGAGAGATTGACCGCAATGAGCTTCCAGGCGACGTCGGCGGGCGGATCGCCGGGCAGGTAATGGACGCCCTCGACGATCATGTCGTGGGTGAGGACGAGCGTCTCGCCGCCCACCTCCAGCACCGCCGCGTCGTCAAGCAGCCCGCGCGCCCCGGAGTCGGTGGCCAGTCCGCGCAGGCGCTCGATGAAGGCGGCCTCGGCGCTCACGTCGAAAGAGGGACAGTTACTTTTCCCGCCAAAGCCTTTTCGGCGCGGTCGCCGGAGCCGGGAAAAGTAACCGTCCCCATCACCGCACCTCCCTGGCGATGGCGTCGAGGAGGCCGTTGACGAAGCCGGTCTCGCGGGCGTCGTAAAAGGCCTTGGCGACGTCGACATATTCGCCGATCACGGTCGCGGTCGGCACGTCGGCGCGGGCGACGAGCTCGTAGGCGCCGGCGCGCAATATCGCCTTCATCGGCTTGTCGAGCCGGGCCAGCGACCAGCCCGAGGCGAGCTTGGCCGCGATCAGGCCGTCCAGCTCCTCGGCCCTCGCGTCGGCGCCGCTGACCAGATCATCGAAGAAATCGACCTCGGCGTCGGCATATTCGATGCCGTCGATGGTCGCGCCGAGCCGGTGATGGTGGAATTCGTGGAGCAAACGGGCGACCGGGATCGCCTCCATCTCCTGCTGATAGAGCGCCTGGACGGCGGCGAGCCGCGCGGCGGAGCGGGAGAGCGAGCGTTTGGGAGTGGTGGCCATGGCGCGCGGCTTAGAGTCTGCGCCGGTCATATGGAACCGTCATTCAAGCCTCCTCCGTCATTCCAGCGAAAGCTGGAATCCCGCTTTCTTTCCAGCCGGCGCCGCCAGGCAAGGAGATTCCAGCTTGCGCTGGAATGACGGGTAAGGCGCGGGTCATCGGGTCTCCGACATGAAATCCCGGATCGCGGAGATCACCGTCTCCGGCTGCTCCCAAGGCACGAAATGGCCGGCATCCGGGATGGTGACGAGGGTGAGATCGTCGATCAGCGCGTCGAGGCCTTCGAGCTGGACCGGCAACAGGGCCTTGTCGCCGAGCGCCCAGATGACGAGGGTCGGCATCGCCAGCCGCGGGAAGGGTCCGCCGGTCCAGGCCGGCGCCGTCACCTCCTCGCCGACCCGCGGCACGATTATCTCGCTGGCCCGATACCAATTCAGCATCGCGGTCAGCGCGCCGGCCGCGGACCAGTCGGCGAGATAGGCGGCCTTTTCCTCAGGCGGAACGAGGCTGAGATCGGCGTGGCTGCCGAAGGTCTTGGCGTAGAAGCTTTCCCAGCCCATCGCCGCGATGCCCTGCTCCATCGCCGGGTTGCGGAAGGCGTTCATATATTGCGAGGCGGCGCGCTGGGCCGGATCCTCGATCAGGCTCTTCTGGAAGATGAGCGGATGCGGCGCGTTGACGATGACGAGGCGCGCGATCCGGTCGGGGTGCCTGAGCGCGGCCAGCCAGGCGACCGCGCCGCCCCAGTCATGGCCGACGAGGGTGAAGCGCTCGATGTCCAGCGCGTCGGCGAGCGCGATCAGATCCTCGACGATCCGTTCGGTCCGGTATTGCTCCAGGCCCCGGGGCTTGTCCGAGCCGGCGAAGCCGCGCTGGTCGGGCGCGATCACGCGGAAGTCGCGGGCGAGCGCGGGCGCGACTTCGCGCCAGGTCCGGTGCGATTCGGGGAAGCCGTGGAGCAGCATGATCGGCTCGGCGCCCGCCGGCCCGCCTTGCTGGACGTTGAGCGTGACGCCGGTGGAAAGGGCGATGCGGGTGGTGGTGAGCTCGGTCATGCCTGTCCATCTTTCCCGTCATGCTGAACTTGTTTCAGCATCCAGTCGGCCGCGCCCCGGGCGGGCGACCAGCTGGACCCTGAAACAAGTTCAGGGTGACGCCCCCGCCTCTCCCGGCCGCTCATGGATAGCTCACCGTCTTGGGGACTTCGGGCAAGGGGATGAACTCGTCATGGTCGTCGGGGGGAAGAGCGAAGCGGCCGGCCTTCCAATCTTCCTTGGCCTGGTTGATGCGGTCGCGGCGCGAGGAGACGAAGTTCCAGAAGACGTGGCGGGGGCCGTCGAGCGGGGCGCCGCCGCACAGCATGACGCGGCCGCCGCTCCGCGAGCGCAGGGTGGCGCGGATGCCGGGGCGCAGCACGTAGAGGGTCGCGGGCGCGAGCGGCACGCCATCCAGCGCCGCCTCGCCCTCGGCGAGGTAGAGCGCGCGCTCGTCCGCCTCGGCGTCGATCGGGGTGGCGCCGCCGGGCGCGAGGTGGATGTCGGCGTAGATGGTCGGGCTGTGGCAGGTGACCGGGGAGGTCTCGCCCCAGAGCGTTCCCATCACCACGCGCGCCGCGACCCCGTCGCCTTCGACCAAAGGCAAGGCGTCCTTCGGCACATGCTCGAAGGCGGGATCGATCTCCTCCTTGGCGCTGGGCAATGCGATCCAGGTCTGGATGCCGCTGAGCTCCGGCCCGCCGGGGCGGACCGCGGCGGGCGAGCGCTCGCTATGGGTGATGCCCTTGCCGGCGGTCATCAGGTTGACCGCGCCGGGCGCGATCGTCGCGAACGTGCCGAGCGAATCGCGATGGTCGATCGCGCCGGCGAACAAATAGGTGACGGTGGCAAGGTTGATATGCGGGTGCGGCCGCACGTCGATCCCCATGCCGGGCGCGAGCCGGGCGGGTCCCATCTGGTCGAAGAAGATGAACGGGCCGACCGTGGTACGCTCGCGTTGCGGCAGCGTGCGATGGACCTTGAACCCGCCGAGATCGTGGGTGGTGGGGAGGAGCGTCTGGAGGAAGGGATCGTCGGTCATTTCAGATTATCGTCCCGGCATAGAGGCGCATCGCCACCGGATATTCGAAGCCGTCCGCATCCTTATGATCCATCAGGGTCACGAGATTGCCCGGCTTGAACTCCAGCGCGCAGCCTTCTTCCTCTTCGACGTCATTGTCGAGGATCGCCCAGATGTCGGCGGCGACATTCCGGGCGGCCACCATCGCATAGTCGTCCTTGCCGCCGTCCAGCCGCCGGACCCCGATATCGATCTGCGTCATTCCTCGGCCTGCCTTTCCCCGATCCGGTCCAGCATCGCGAGCAGAGGCGCGGGAAAGACAGGAAGGGACGTTGGGTGGTGGCGCCTCCTTAGCCGCTTCGGAGGGCGGCGTCATTCGTCGTCCCTCTCCGATCGCTGAAAGTAGCGCCGGTAAAGCTGACGAAGCTGACAGCTGCCATTGGTGCCGTCGACCTTCGTGCTCGACGACGTTGGAAGAGGCGGGCTCACCGGTTGCCGCCGCGCGGGAGGCGAAGGGGTCGTGATTCTGTTCCATCGACGAGGATGGACCCGATCAAATCCTACATTTCAAGATTTGGCGGGCTGCGGCGGGGAAGGAGAAGAAAGGTTTCACGCAAAGGCGCGAAGAAAGAGGGACTGCGCCTATTTTACGGCTTCGCCGGGCGCGCTGGCCCTGATCGCCAGCGCGTGGACGCGTTCGCGCATCAGGTCGCCCAGTGCGGCATTGACCGCGCGCTGGCGCTCCAGCCGGCTCCGGCCCGCAAAGGCCTCTGCCTCGATCTCGACGGTAAAATGGCTTTCGCCGCTGCCGTCGTCGCCGGCATGGCCGCGATGCTTGGCCGAGTCGTTGATCACGGCGAGCCGCGTCGGAGCGAGCGCTGCGCGCAGGCGTTTCTCGATCTCGGCCGCGACGGGGCCTGTTAAAGGCTGGGTCATCTGTGCCTATGTTAGTGCACTTATGGGGACAGTTACTAGTAACCGTCCCCGAAAGGAGTGAGGATTGGCGAGCGCGGGCCGGAAAGAAACGCGGTTCCACGGACGGGTCGAGGGGCGGGCACATCATTGCGCCGAGCCCGGTTGCGACGCGCCCGGCGAATTTCGCGCGCCCGGGCCCGAGCGCCCCGATTTCGACGGGCCGGGCGAGTGGCGCTGGCTCTGCCTCGACCATGTCCGCGCGTTCAACTCGGACTATAATTATTTCCAGGGGATGAGCGCCGACGAGATCAGCGCGGCCCAGAATCCCTATGGCGGCTGGGATCGCGAGACCCGCGCCTTCGGCGCCGCGGGCGCCTCGCCGGGGCCGCGCTGGGCCGATTTCGTCGACCCACTGGACGCGATCGGCGCGCGCTTCCAGGCGCATATGCAGCAACGCCGGCGCGCGGACGGGCGTGAGCTCAGCGAGGGCGACCGCAAATATTTGCGTGTGCTCGGGCTCGACATGGACGTCGACCGCCGGGCCTTGCGGATGCGTTATGCCGAGCTCGTCCGGCGCTACCATCCCGACCATAATGGCGGCGACCGCGGCCACGAGAAAGCATTGCAGGCGGTGATCGAGGCTTATACGGCGCTCAAGGGGCGGCCGGTCTTCGCCTGACCTCCCTTCGATACGTCCTTCGATACGCCGTTTCGACAGGCTCAACGGCTACTCAGGATGAGCGGGTGGGAGTAAATCCGGTTCCCCCTGCCGCTCATCCTGAGTAGGGACTGAGCGAAGGCGAAGGCCCGTATCGAAGGACCGAACAGAGAAAACACCATGGCAGACATTCCCAACGTCAACCCCGACAGCCGCGCGGCGACCGTGATGGACGCGCCCGACCGGATGGTGAAGGTGCGCGAAGCGTTCGGGATCGACAGCGACATGGAGGTCCCGGCCTTCTCCGAAGCCGACGAGCGCGTGCCCGATCACGACCCGGCCTATGTCTTCGATCCGGATACGACGCTGGCGATCTGCGCCGGCTTCGCCAAGAATCGCCGGGTGATGATCCAGGGCTATCACGGCACCGGCAAATCGACCCATATCGAGCAGGTCGCCGCGCGGCTCAACTGGCCGACCATCCGAATCAACCTCGACGCCCATATCAGCCGGATCGACCTGGTCGGCCGCGACGCCATCGTGCTGCGCGAGGGCCAGCAGGTGACCGAGTTCCGCGAGGGGCTGCTGCCCTGGGCGCTGCAGACTCCGACCGCCCTGGTGTTCGACGAATATGATGCGGGCCGGCCGGACGTCATGTTCGTGATCCAGCGAGTTCTCGAGACCGAGGGCAAATTGACGCTCCTGGACCAGAATAGGGTGATCCGCCCGCATCCCTATTTCCGGCTGTTCGCGACCACCAACACGGTCGGGCTCGGCGATACGACCGGCCTCTATCACGGCACCCAGCAGATCAATCAGGGCCAGATGGACCGCTGGAACATCGTCGTGACGCTGAATTATCTGCCCGCCGAGACCGAAGCCCGCATCGTCCTCGCCAAATCGGGCGAATACGACCATGAGGGCGGCCGGGCGGAGGTCGAGCGGATGATCAAGGTCGCGGATCTCACCCGGCGCGGCTTCGTCAACGGCGACATCTCGACGGTGATGAGCCCGCGCACCGTGATCAGCTGGGCGCAGAACACGCTCATCTTCGACGATGTCGGCTTCGCCTTCCGGCTAACCTTCCTCAACAAATGCGACGAGGCCGAGCGGGCGACCGTGGCCGAATATTATCAGCGCGTGTTCGGCAAGGACCTGCCCGAGAGCGTGGTCGGGAAAGCTTGAGCGATGGGTCAGCCATCATACCAAGAGGATAACATCCGTAAAGCCGAAGAAGCGGCATTTATGGATTCGACCCATGGCACCGGACCTTGCGAGAATTCTAACGGCGCCAGTCAGCAGTAACTTGCGGCTCAAATCTACCAAACTGACCGCAAGCGCGGGCGCCAAGCTCGATCAATTGAGAAAGAAGGTAGATTCACAGCAGCGCGAGATCGCGCAACTTGAAGCGCAAAATACGAGTCTTCGAAAGGCGCTGGAGGCTGAAAAGCTACACGTTACCCAATTGCGCGGGCGGCTTGAGGAAGCAACGGGTTCTCTTCTGACCGGGGTAGAGAGAAGGCGCTTGGAGGCTGAGATTGCCAAACGCGACAAGGAAATCCTTGAACTCCGTCAATTGGTAATGCGCGGCCAAATCGGCTGACGAGGCCGATGACAACCCTGTCGACCCTTTCCGCCACGTCCTGCAGGCACTACGGAGCTTGATCCTATGGGCCGAATGGACTAATCGGACTAACTATGGCTGAAGCCGATCCCCTGAAGATGATCAACGTCCATGACGCCAAGACGCATCTGTCCCGACTGCTCGACCGCGCCCGCGCGGGCGAGGAAATCATCCTTGCCAAGGCGGGTAAGCCCTACGCCCGGCTGGTGCCCTATGAGAAGGAGCATCTGCCGCCGCGCAAGCCCGGGCGCCTCAAGGGGTTGATCGGCAACATTCCGGACTCGGTCTGGTTCGATCCGCTTCCCGATGACGAACTGGATCTGTGGGAAGGCAAGCACAAGGACCTCTCCTGAGTCATGCGCTATCTGATCGATACGCATGCGCTTCTTTGGTGGTGGCTGGACGATGGGAAGCTGCCGCAGTCGATGCGGAGCGTGCTGGGCGATCGCGGCAACGACATCCATGTTTCAAGCGTGTCGGGCTGGGAAATCGCCACCAAGGTCAGGCTCGGCAAGCTGCCGCAAATGGCACGGCGAATTCATGATTACGATGCCCTGGTGACAGGGGACGGCTTTCGTCACCTTCCGGTTCGCCAAAACCACGGCGTGAAGGCTGGCCTGCTTCGCGGCCGCCACCGCGACCCGTTCGACAGGATGCTCGCTGCGCAGGCGCTGATGGAGGAAATGGTCGTCGTCACGCGTGACCCAGCCTTCGCAACGTTCGGCTGTAAGGTGGCGTGGTAATGCCGGAAGCCAATCCTCTCGAAGCCTTTCGCCTCGCGCTTGCCGGGGCGACGCGGGCGATTGCGGGGGATGCGGAGGTGGAGCTCTCGTTCACCTCGGACGCGCCGGCGGTGACCGGCAAGGCGGTCAAGGCGCCGATGCCGGGGCGCTCGCTCGGGGCGGACGAGGCGGCGCAGGCGCGCGGCTTCGCCGACGCGGCGGCGCTGAGGCTTCGGCACCACAATGCGGCGCTGCACCGGCGCGGCGCGCCGGCCGACGACGTCGCCCGCGCCGTCTTCGATGCCGCCGAGCAGGCGCGGGTCGAGGCGCTCGGCGCGCGCGGCATGGCGGGCGTGCGCGCGAACCTGGCGCGGCTGACCGAGATGCGGCTGAAGACCGACCCTCTGGTCCGGGCGCGCAGCCGCGAGGAGGTGCCTTTGGGCTCGGCGGTCGGGCTGCTGATCCGCGAGCGGCTGACCGGCGAGGCGCCGCCGCAAGCGGCCCGGGCCGGGCTCGGCTTCGTCGCCGACTGGATCGAGGAGAAAGCGGGCGCCGATCTCGACGCGCTCGGCCTCGCGCTCGACGACCAGGCCGCCTTCGCCGCTTTGGCCACCAAGCTGCTGCGCGACCTCGAGCTGATCGAAAGCGACGAGGACGGCAATGCCGATCCGGACGAAGGCGACGAGGGCGAGGGCGACGACGAGGCCGAGGGCGGCGACGACGAGGATCGGGACGAGGACGAAGGCGGCGGCCGCGGCGACGCCGAGATGCGCGGCGAGCAGCGCGAATCGGGCGAGGAGGAAGGCGAGGCCGACTGGTCCGAGGAGGATTTGAGCGACGCCGCCGAGGGGCTCGGCGAGGAGGGCGAGGAGGGCATGCTGCCGATCCGCGCCAACCGCCCTTTGTCCGACCTGCCGCCCAATTTCGACTATCGCATCTTCACGCCCCAATATGACGAGGAGATCGGCGCCAGCGAGCTGTGCGACGAAGAGGAATTGGGCCGGCTGCGCGCCTATCTCGACCAGCAGCTCGTCCATTTGCAGAGCGCGGTCACCAAGCTCGCCAACCGGCTGCAGCGGCGGCTGATGGCGCAGCAGTCGCGCAGCTGGGAGTTCGACCAGGAGGAGGGGCTGCTCGATTCCGCCCGGCTGGCGCGGGTCATCGTCGACCCGTTCCGAAGCCTTTCGTTCAAGGTCGAGCGCGACACCGAGTTCCGCGACACCGTGGTCACGCTGCTGATCGACAATAGCGGCTCGATGCGGGGACGGCCGATCTCGATCGCGGCGATCAGCGCCGACATCCTCGCCCGCACGCTCGAGCGCTGCGGCGTCAAGGTCGAGATATTGGGCTTCACGACGCGGGCCTGGAAGGGCGGCCAAAGCCGCGAGAAATGGCTGGCCGACGGCCGCCCGCCCAATCCCGGCCGGCTCAACGATTTGAGGCACATCGTCTACAAGCAGGCCGACGAGCCCTGGCGGCGGGCGCGCAAGAGCCTCGGTCTGATGATGCGCGAAGGGCTGTTGAAGGAGAATATTGACGGCGAGGCGCTGTTATGGGCGCACCAGCGGCTGATCGCGCGGGTCGAGGAACGCAAGATATTGATGGTGATCTCGGACGGCGCGCCGGTCGACGATTCGACGCTGTCGGTCAATTCGGGGACTTATTTGGAGCGCCATTTGCGCCAGGTGATCGGCTGGATCGAGGCGCGCTCGCCGGTCGAATTGATCGCGATCGGCATCGGCCACGACGTCACCCGCTATTACCAGAAGGCAGTGACGATCATGGACGCCGAGCAACTGGGCGGCACCATGGTCGAGCAACTGGCGGGCTTGTTCGACAAGAACTGAACGGAATGGGGACAGTTACTTTTTTCGTCCCTCGGCCGGCGATGCGACCAGGCCCGCGGCGAAAAAAGTAACTGTCCCCCAATTGGGGCCGGCCGCCCATTGCAACGGCCGGCCCCGCCCTCGCAACGCTCACGAGGGCAAGAGAGGGGGACAGTTGCGAGCGACTGTCCCCGACTTGGTTAGCGGCAATCGTTGCGGTCGATCGCGCGGCCGGCGAGCGCGCCGGCGCCGGCGCCGATGATCGCGCCGACGGTGCGGTCGCCGCGGCCGGCAATCTCGCGGCCGAGCAGGCCGCCCGCGATGGCGCCGATGATCGTTCCGGCCGAGCCGCTCGAGCAGCGCTGGCCGTAATAATTGCCGTAACGCTGGCTCCGGTAGCGCGGGTTGGCATAGCGCCGGTCGTAGCGCTGGTTGTAGCCGCGGTTGTAACGCTGGCCCTGATAATGATTGTCGTAGCGGCTGGAATAGCCGTAGCGGCTCTGGGCCTGGGCGGCGGCGGGCATGGCGGTCAGCCCGGCGACGGCGACGGCGGTGGAAAGGGCGATCTTCGTGAACATGGAACTCACTCCTTGGTCCGTTAGGCCGGTTGCCGGAAAAAGCGCCCCGGCCTTCGACATGGCCTTCATTTCGCACGATTCTCTTGAGCCCGTCCTGAATGTGTTCGACAGCATCCGTTCATGAAACCATGGGGTTTTCCTGAACGGATTTGGAGCGGGCGCCGGAGCCGCCCGCTCGCCTTGCTCGCCATTTTCGTGCTGCTGGCGACGATCGTCCGGCCGGCGCCGCAGCCCTGGCCCTGGGGCGCGGGCGACGCCACCCTGGCCGCGACGCCGGTCGCGCTCGACGACGGCGACCCCGCGCGGCGCGACGTCGGCCGGCTCCATTTCCTCGCCGGCTGGCAGCTCGACAGCGCCGACCAGCGATTCGGCGGCCTTTCGGGCATGCATATCGAGGCGGGTCGGGTGACCGCGATCAGCGACATCGGCATCGTCATCCGCTTTCCGCTGCCCGGCGTCGCGGCGGCGGTCTTGCCGGTCCGCTTCGATCCGCTGCTCGAGGGGCCCGGGCCGCGCAGCCGGCGGTCGAGCCGCGATTCGGAGGGGCTGCTCGCCGACCGCGACCATCTTTGGATATCCTTCGAGCGCCGCCACATGGTCTGGCGCTACAATCGCTTCACCCTGCGCGCCGAAGCGGCGGCGCGGCCGGCGCCTATGCAGCGCTGGCGCGGCAATAGCGGCGCCGAAGCGCTGGTCCGGCTCGCCGACGGGCGCTTCCTGGTCCTCGCCGAGGGCCGGGACGACGGCGCGCCGTTCAGCGACGCGGTGCTGTTCGCCGGCGATCCCGCGCGGCCCGAGACGCCCGCCGTCCGGCTGCGCTACCGCCGGCCCGACGGCTTCCGGCCGACCGACGCGGCCTTGCTGCCGGACGGGCGCATCCTGATCCTCAACCGGCGCTTCGCCTGGCTGCGCCTCTCGGCACGGCTGGTTGTCGCGGATCCGGCCAGGCTCGCGGCCGGCGGCACGATCGAAGGAAGGGAGGTGGCGACGCTCGAATCGCCGCTCAACGTCGACAATATGGAGGCGCTCGCGATCACGATCGAGAATGGCCGCACGATCGTGTGGATCGCGTCCGACGACGATTTCATGGCGATCGTGCGGCGGACCTTGCTGATGAAGTTCGAATTGCGGGAGTGAGCTGCGCTGAACCGGCGCGGGTGAGTACACCACGTCATCCTGACGAAAGTCAGGACCCATGAACACGGATCTCACGAACCCGCGCCCGCCGTTTTCATAAATCCTGACTTTTGTCGGAATGACGATATCATCCGAAAAATGTCGAGGCAGCCCGTCGTCTATATCCTCGCGAGCCGGCGCAATGGCACGATCTACATCGGGGTCACATCCGATCTGATGGCGAGGCTGCATCAGCATCGAACGGGCGCGACGCCGGGATTCGCTTCGGAATATGCGGTCGGTCGGCTCGTCCATTTCGAGCAATATGACGCCATGTCCGCCGCGATCTCCCGCGAGAAGCAGCTCAAGGCGTGGCGGCGGGCATGGAAGGTGGCGTTGATCGAGGAGGGGAATCCGTTCTGGGAAGACCGGGCCCTCGAACTGGGATTCGAGCCGTTGCCGCCGCATCCGTCATCGCTGCCGCCGGCGGGGAAGCGGCGATGCCGGACTTGATTCGGAACTGTGAAATCGGGTCGCGCGCGCTCTCGATTTCCGCGTTCATAGGTCCTGACTTTCGTCAGGATGACGTGGAATTTCCGATGACGCCCGCGAACGCGCGCTTAAGCCGAAGCGGCTTCGCTCGCCTGCTTCTTGGCGATCTCGCGCTTCAGGCGGCGGACCTTGAGGCTCAATTTGTCGTCGCCCGTCTTGGCGAGCCAATTGTCGAGGCCGCCGACATGCTCGACCGACCTCAGCCCGTTCATCGACACGCGCAGCTTGACGCCGCGGCCGAGCGAATCGGAGATCAGGGTCACGTTCTGCAGATTCGGCAGGAACGTGCGCTTGGTCTTGTTGTTGGCGTGGGAAACATTGTTACCCACCAGCCGGCCCTTGCCGGTCAGCTCGCAAATGCGCGACATTTCAATCTCTTCCTGGAATGGGAGGCGCGAGGCTTCCCCGAAAGGACGGGCGGATAGCGGCCAGGGCGGGATTCGTCAACCATGGTGGGGGGGCCCCTCATGCAACCGATCTCCGCGCTGCATCGTTACGCCCGCAACCCTTATCAGCGAGAATCCTCATGCGAACCCTATTGCTCCTGGTCGCCCTGCTGCTCATCATCGGCATCGTCCTCGTCGCGACGGGGGTGGTCAACCTGTCCCGCGACAGCAACGGCGCGCTCTCGGTCACGACCGAGAACGTCACCATCGGCACGACGCCGGCCAACGTCACCGTGCCGGTGGTGGGCACCGAGACCAGGCAGGTCGACGTACCGAGCGTCACCGTCGGCAACGCCCAGGCCAACAAGCAATAAGAGATCCGCCTTTGCGTCCCGCCGCGGGCGCGACTAGCAGGCGGGGATGAGCTTTCCGCTCCCCGAGCCGATGCGTCTTGCGCTCGACGAGGCGCGCGCCGCCGCTCTGGCGGGCGAGGTGCCGGTCGGCGCCGTCGTCACGCGCGACGGCGCGGTGCTGAGCGTCGCGCGCAACCGGATGCGGGACGCCGCCGATCCCACCGCCCATGCCGAGATCGTCGCCCTGCGCGCGGCCGCCTCAACGCTCGGGACGAGCCGGCTCGACGGCTGCGACCTTTGGGTGACGCTCGAGCCCTGCGCGATGTGCGCGGGGGCGATCGCCTTGGCCCGGGTCCAGCGCCTCTATTTCGGCGCGGCCGACCCCAAAGGCGGCGCCATCCTGCACGGCCCGCGCCTGTTCGGCCAGCCGACCTGCCACCACGCGCCCGAAGTCTATCCCGGCATCGGCGAGAGCGAGGCGGGCGGGATGCTGAAGGCGTTCTTCAGGGAGCGGCGGTAGCGCGCGGTAGGGGACAGTTACTTTTTTCGCGAATGATCGGCTGGGACGGCAACGGCGGCGGGCGAAAAAAGTAACTGTCCCCATTCGGATTGCATGAGGCCGCGCTTCTTCGCTAGGAGTTAGGCGGCCATGCCCGCCACCGCCCCCCTTTCCCCCTTTCCCTGGCTCGATGTCCTGATCATCCTGCTGCTGGTGGGATTGAACGGCCTGTTCGCCATGTCCGAGCTCGCCGTGGTTTCGTCGCGCAAGCCGCGGCTGAAGGCGATGGCGCGGTCCGGGCGGCGCGGCGCCCAGACCGCGCTCGATCTCGCCTCCGATCCGGGCCGGTTCCTGTCGGCGGTGCAGATCGGCATCACCCTGATCGGCATCCTCGCCGGCGCTTATTCCGGCGCCAGCCTGGGCGGGCCGGTCGGCCAGCGCATCGCCCTGCTCGGCGTCGATCCGAGCACGGCGGCGACTTTGGGCTTCGTCCTCGTCATCGTGCTCACCACCTACGCCTCTTTGGTGATCGGCGAGCTCGTGCCCAAGCAGTTCGCCCTGCGTTCGCCCGAGACCATCGCGGCTCTGGTGGCAAGGCCGATGCGCTTCATCTCCAAGGCGACCGCGCCCTTCGTGTGGCTGCTCGACCGGACCAGCGCCTTGATCTTCCGCCTGCTCAGGATGAACCGCGAATCGGGCGATCACGTCACCGCCGAGGATCTCCATCTGGTGGTGGCGGAGGCGGCGACCGCGGGCGTGCTCGAGGAAAGCGAGCGGGCGCTGATCTCCTCGGTGGTTCGGCTCGCCGACCGCCCCGCGCGCGAGGTGATGACGCCGCGCACCGAGGTCGACTGGATCGACGTCGACGCGGATCAGGCGACGATCCGGCGCAAGCTGATCGAAGCCTCGCACAACCGCATCCCGGTCGCCGAGGGCTCGGTCGACCGGCTGATCGGCGTCGTCCAGGCGCGCGACGTCGTCTCCTGCCTGCTCGAAGGCAAGGAGATCGACCTGCGCGTGCTGATGAAGCCGGCGCCGATCGTGCCCGATCAGCTCGACGCGATGGACGCGATGAACGTGCTCAGGGATTCGGAAGTGCCGATGGCCTTCGTCCATGACGAATATGGCCATTTCGAAGGGCTGGTGACGCCCGGCAACCTGCTCACCGCGCTCGCCGGCAAGTTCATCTCGTCGGCCGATTTCGACACCGACCCGCCTTTGGTGGAGCGCGACGACGGCAGCTGGTGGGTGTCGGGCTCGGTGTCGGCGGACGCGATGGCGGAGAACCTCTGCTTCAGCCTGCCCGAGGACCGCGACTTCGCCACCGCGGCGGGCTTCGCCTTGTCGGTGCTCAAGCATCTGCCCGAGGTCGGCGAGCGCTTCACCTATCGCGGCTGGCAGTTCGAGATCTCCGACATGGACGGCCGCAAGATCGACAAGATGCTGGCCATGCCGGTGAAGCGGGGGAGACGGGCGTAAGCCGGATGGGGACAGTTACTTTTTTCGCCCTCCGCCTGTCCGCTTCGTCGGCGGGGCGCGAAAAAAGTAACTGTCCCCTTTTCAGCCGCCGAGCTTCCCGAACTTCTCCTCGAACGTCTCGATGTCGCCGCGGGCGAGGAGGTCGGCCTGCTCGATGACGCGGTCCCTGGCGAGACGGCCCTGGAAGGGGCCCATGCGCTCGTCGAGATGGGCGGCCTCGTTGGCGTTCAGGCCGGCGAGCTGGTCGAAGCGGACGATGCCGAGCTCATTCAGGCGCGCCACGAACTTGGGCCCCACCCCCTTCAGCTTGCGCAGGTCGTCGGCGGGGCCGGCCGGCGCGCGGACGACGTCGACGCCGAGCACCTCGCCGGCGACGTCGGTCGCCGCCGTCGCCACCTCGTCGGCCACGCCCGCGCCATGGGGAGACGGCGCCGCCGCCATATAGGGCCGCTCCTTGCTGGCGACATAGGGGCTGCCGCCCTCGTCGGCGCGGCGCTCGACCCTGGGCTTCCTGCGCTGGGCAACGACGCCCAGGACCATGATCGCGACCCCGAGCAGGATCACGGCGATCAGGACGATGGTGATGGTATCGAAAGTCATGTCTCGGAAACATCCTCGGCTTTGCGGTCGGGCGGGCGCCGGAACGCCAGGCGCGCGGTGACGACGCCGATCAGCAAGGCGACGCCCAATATGGGAAGATCATATGCGATGAGGTTCAGCATGACGTCCTCACAGGAAACCCTCGCGCTTGCGCCGCCGGAAGATCAGCCAGCCGAGGCCGAGCCCGATCAGAAAGGCGAGGCCCGTCAGGCCGAGCGTCTCGGCGAGCAGCGGGACGAGCCGGCCCTCCCGCTCCCAGTCCACGCGGGACATGCCGGGCACGAGCAAGACCCGACCGTCGAGGCCCGGCAGGCTGCCCATGCCGTTGCGCTGGAAATCGTTGGCGGTGCCGGACATGAGCGCGACCCGCGCCAGCGGTTGGCGGCTCATGGCCACCCTCACGCCGGGAACCTCGGCGCGGGTGACTTGCGTCCTGGCGTCAGCCTCGAGCCTGTCGATATAGGCCGCGCCCCGGCCGAGCGGACCGTGGCTGATCCAGCCGGCGAGCAAAGCGAGGGCGAGCCCGATCAGAATCTTGACGACCCGCGACAACCGCGCACCTCCGCGTAAGAGAGCCTCCGATCCTAGCGCCCGGGCGCGGCGCCGTCACCCCGCAAAGCTCAGGTGGACGCAGGTGGCGGCGGCGGCGCCGGGGGCGCCGGCATGGCGGCCGGGGCCGCGGCGCCGCCGGCGACGGGCGCGGCGGGCTTGGGCGCCGCCTTGTAGGTGAGATAGCCGGCATGGCTGATGCCGAGCAGCCAGACGAACTTGGGATCGAGCGCCGGGAAGGTCGCGAACGCGCCGGTCAAATGGCAGAACATGTCCCCGATCAGAACGCCATAGCCGCCGACCAAGGCGAGCGTGATCAGGAATTGCTGGATCTTGGAAAGGTCGGGCTGGTTCGCCTCAGCCGGATCGTCGCCCCTGAACATGTCGAGCCAAGAGGCCTCGTCCGGCGCCGCGTGATAGGCGGCCAGGCTGACGCCCGTCGCGGGGTCCGCGCCCTTGAGGGTCAGCAAGGCCGGGCTGGCGGCGAGCGAGACCGCGGCGATCCCCATCGCCGCGAGCAAGGGATCCGGAATCTCGATGGCCAGCGCCTGGCCGTTGTCGGGCAGGCCGAGGTTGCTGGCCACGGCGGTGATCAAAGCGGAGAGGATCAGCAAGGTCCAGGCGAGCATCTGCAGCCGCGACAGCGAGACGCGGTTGCGGCCGTCGATCAGCACCGCATCCCAGCAGCCGGCGATCGCCTTGCCGATGCAGCCGCACAGCAACGCGGCCATCGCCATCGTGATCAGCCAGGCGGCGACCTTCATCATCCCGGGCTGAGGCGCGAGCCAGATGTTCGTCGCGGCGCCCCCGACGACCGCGATCGCGGCCAGGGCGGCGGCCTTCTTCTGTGCTTGTGTCAACATGTCGCTCTCCCCCCGGACAGTGTCGCGCCGCGAAACTATAGCATGACGGGGCCCGGCATAAAGCCGGCTGGTCAGGCGCCCCGCTCGATCTCGCGCCAGCCGATGTCGCGCCGGCAAAAGCCGTCCGGGAAGGCGATGGCGTCGACCGCGCGATAGGCGGCGCGCTGGGCTTCGGCGACGCTCGCGCCGCGCGCGGCGATTCCGAGCACGCGGCCGCCGGCGGCGACCAGCCGGCCCCGGTCGAGCGCCGTTCCCGCCTGGAAGACCTTGGCGCCGGCGACGTCGAGGCCGGAAATGGCGCCGCCCTTGGCGGGCGTCCCCGGATAGCCTTTGGCCGCGACGACGACGACGAGCGCGGCCTCGTCGGAGAAAATGGGCGGCGGAGCTGCGGCGAGCGCGCCTTTGGCGGTGGCGATCATCAGCCCGAGCAGGTCGCTCTCCAGGCGCAGCATCAGCGCCTGGCATTCGGGATCCCCGAAGCGGACATTATATTCGACCAGCTTCGGCCCTTCGGGCGTCAGCATCAGCCCGGCATAGAGGATGCCGGAAAAGGGCGTGCCCGTCTCCGCCAGCGCGCGCGCGGTCGGGCGGACGATCTCGTCCATCACCCGCGCCTCCAGCTCGGGCGTCAAGACCGAGGCCGGGCTATAGGCGCCCATGCCGCCGGTATTGGGGCCGCTATCGCCCTCGCCGACGCGCTTGTGGTCCTGCGCCGACCCCAAAGGCACGACGGTTTCGCCGTCGACCAAAGCGAAGAAGCTGACCTCCTCGCCGGTCATATATTCCTCGACGACCAGCGCCTCGCCGGCGCTGCCGAAATCGCCGTCGAACATGGCGTCGAGCGCGGCCAGCGCCTCGGGCTCGCTTTCGGCGATGATGACGCCCTTGCCGGCGGCGAGCCCGTCCGCCTTGATCACCACCGGCAGGCCGAAATCGCCCAATGCCGCCTCCGCCGCCAGCCGGTCGGAGGCGCGGGCGTAACGGGCGGTGGGGATGTTGTGCCGCGCGCACAGGTCCTTGGTGAAGCCCTTCGAGCCTTCGAGCTGGGCCGGGATCCGGTTCGGCCCGAAGGCGAGGATGTTCATCGCGCGCAGATTGTCGGCGAGCCCGTCCACGAGCGGCGCCTCGGGCCCGATCACGACCAGGCCGATCATGTGGCGGCGGCAGAAATCGACCACCGCGCGATGGTCGGCCGGGTCGAGCGCGACCAAATCGGCATGATCCGCGATGCCCGGATTGCCTGGCGCCGCATAGAGCTTGCCCAATGCCGGCGATTGCGCGAGCTTCCAGGCGAGCGCATGCTCGCGCCCGCCCGACCCGATGAGCAAGACATTCATGAGCGACGCCCCTATTCCCGAGACCGGCCTCCTGGCAACCGAGATGCCCGGGGACAATGCGCCGGCGCTGTCGGTCTCCGAGCTGTCGGCGGCTTTGAAGCGCAGCGTCGAGGACGGCTTCGGCCATGTCCGCGTGCGCGGCGAGATATCGGGGTTCAAGCGGGTCGGCTCGGGCCATTGCTATTTCACGCTGAAGGACGACGGCGCCTGCATCGATGCTGTAATATGGCGCGGTCAGGCGGCGGCGGTGCGCTTCCAGCCCGAGGATGGGATCGAGGTGATCGCGACCGGCAAGCTCACCACCTATCCGGCGCGCTCGCGCTACCAGATCGTGGTCGAGCGGCTGGAGCTCGCCGGCCAGGGCGCGCTGATGGCTTTGCTCGACAAACGGCGCCGGGCGCTGGCGGCCGAGGGGCTGTTCGACGAGGGGCGAAAAAGGCCCTTGCCCTTCGCTCCGCGCATGATCGGCGTCGTCACTTCGCCGACCGGGGCGGTGATCCGCGACATCATCCACCGGCTCGAGGACCGTTTCCCGACCCATGTCGTCCTGTGGCCGGTTCCGGTCCAGGGCGAGGGCGCCGCCGAGAAGATCGCCGCGGCGATCGCCGGCTTCAACGCGCTGCCGCAACCGCCCGACCTCCTCATCGTCGCGCGCGGCGGCGGCTCGATCGAGGATCTGTGGGCCTTCAACGAGGAAGCGGTGGTCCGCGCCGTCGCCGGCTCGGCTACTCCGACCATCTCGGCGGTCGGCCACGAGACCGACACCACGCTGACCGACTTCGCCGCCGACCGGCGCGCGCCGACGCCGACCGCCGCCGCCGAGATGGCGGTGCCGGTGCGCGCCGATCTGCTCGGCCAGGTCCGCGACCTCGGCGGCCGCGCCGAGCGCTGCGCGCGGCGGACGGCCGAGCGGTCCGCCGAGCAATTGCAGGCCCTGCTTCGCCACTGGCCCGAGCGCGAGGCGCTGCTCGCGCCACAGCAGCAGCGGCTCGACGACCTCGCCGAGCGCCTGCCCCGCGGCCTGCGCGGCCGGCTCGACCGGGCGCGGGGCGAGCTCGGGCACGCCGCCGGCGCGCTGCGCCCAGGCCTGCTCGTCGCGACTCATCGCCGGGCGTCCGAAAGGCTGGCGGCCTTATGGCGGATCGCCCAAGCGTCCCATCCCGAGCGGCCGCTGGCGCGCGGCTATGCGCTGGTCACGGACCGGAGCGGACAGGTGATGATGTCCGCCGAGGCGGCCCGAGAAGCACGCCTCTTGACCTTGCGCTTCCGCGACGGCGAGGTCGACGCCGCGACCGGCGCCACGGTTGAGCGACCGAAGCGGACGGCCCATGTTAAAGACAAAAGCGATCAGCCCAAATTTCTGTAGGAACGATCTGATATGCTGATGACCAGCAGGGGCCGGCTGGCCCGGCTCCATTATCTTCCCGGGACCTTCCGCGTGCTCGGCCATGGCGACCATGTCCTCTGCGCGGTCACCCGCCAGCCGATCCCGCTCGCCGAACTGAAATATTGGAGCGTCGCGCGCCAGGAAGCCTATGCCAGCGCCGAGGCCTCGCTCGAGGCGGAAGGCAAGGCATGATCGCCGACGAGAGGGACGTCTTCGCCCGTGCCTCCGAGGCGTGGCACCAGGGCCGGCACGAAACCGCATCGCAGCTTCTCAAGACTCTGCTCGACGAGCAGCCGCGGCATGTCACCGCTCTCAACACGCTGGCGATGATCGCGCTCAACAGCCGCGACGCGGAACGCGCAATACACTATCTCGAGCGCGCGGCCGCGACGGAGCCCGGCTCGGCGCCGATCCGGTTCAATCTCTTCCAGGCGTTCGACCTGGCCGGCGACCTCGAACGCGGCATGGCGAGCCTGGACCGCGCGCTGGCCATCGACCCTTATTATATTCCCGCCATCCTGACCAAGGCGGATGTCCTGGCCAGGCTGGGACGGCTGCCGGAATCGCTGGCGATGTTCCGCGCGATCATCGCCGTCGGCCCGAACGCCGACAGCCTGCCGCCGCCGGCGCGCGAGGCCCTCGCCCGCGGGCTGGCGCTGATCGAGGCCGACGACTCCCGCCGCGCCGCCGCCTTCGAACGCCCCTTGGCCGAGGTCCATGCGGCCTATCCCGGGGCGGACTTCCGCCGCGCCGACGCTTATGTCGAACAGCGGACCGGGCGCCGCAAGGTCTATGTGCAGCAGCCGGTCGACGGCCATTTCCCCTATCTGCCCGCCATCGAGTTCTTCCCCGAGGACCAATTTGAATGGTTTGCGGCGCTCGAGGCGAAGACCGCCGAGATCGGGCGCGAGCTTGGGTCGCTGCTGGCGGAAGGCGATTGCGGGTTCCGCCCCTATATCGCCTTCGGCGCGACCGAACCGGTCAATCAATGGGAGGAGCTCAATCACTCCCGGCGATGGAGCGCCTGGTTCTTCTGGGAGGACGGCGCGAGGCACGAGGAGAATTGCGCCCGCTGCCCCGCGACCGCCGCCGCGCTCGAAACCCTGCCCTTGCTCGATCTTCCCGGCAAGGGGCCGACGGCCCTGTTCTCGATCCTCGAGCCGCGCACGCGCATCCCGCCGCACAGCGGCTCGAGCAATGTCCGCGCCACCGTCCACCTCCCGCTCGTCGTGCCGGAGGGGTGCGGATTCCGGGTCGGGGCGGAGACGCGGACCCCCGCGGTCGGCAGGGCCTGGGCCTTCGACGACACGATCGAGCACGAAGCCTGGAACGACAGCGACCTGCCCCGGGCGATCCTCATCTTCGACGTCTGGAACCCGCTGCTCAGCGAAGCCGAGCGGGCGGCGGTCAGGGTGGTGGGCTGATGAAGGCCTTAGCACTGGCCGCGTCGCTGCTGCTGCTCGGGGCGGCCCAGCAGCCGGCCCCGGCCATCCGCCTCTCCGGCACGCCCGCCCAGGCCGGGCTGATGCGCGGCGTCGCGCCGGCGGGCACATTGGCGCTCGATCTCGACGGGCGGCCGGTGCCGCTGGCGCGCGACGGCCGCTTCATCCTCGGCTTCGACCGCGATGCCCCGCCCAGCGCATTGCTGACCGCCCGCCTCGCCGACGGGCGCACGGTCCGGCAGCCGATCGCGGTCGCGCGCCGGTCCTGGCGGATCCAGCATATCAACATGGCGCGCGGGAGCGGCGGACCGAGCCCCGAATATGCGCGCATCCGCGATGCCGAGCTCGCCCGGATCGGCGCGGCGCGGGCGCGCGGCTCGGACAGCATGGGCTGGGCGCAGCCTTTCCTGTGGCCGGCGCACGGGCGGCTGAGCGGCGCGTTCGGGGCGCAACGCATCTACCGGGGCGGCGTCCCGGCCGCCTATCACAGCGGCGCCGACATCGCCGCCGGGACCGGCGCGATCGTCGCGGCGCCGGCGGATGGAATGGTCGTGCTGGCGCCGCCGCCGGGCTTCAGCCTCGAAGGCAATCTCGTCATCCTCGACCATGGCATGGGGCTGAGCAGCGCCTTCCTGCACCTGTCGAGCGCTTCGGTGCGCGTCGGCGACCGCGTTCGTCAGGGTCAGCCGGTCGGCCGCGTCGGCGCGACTGGCCGCGCCACCGGTCCCCATCTCCACTGGACGATCATGTGGAACGGCGCCCGTCTCGACCCGCAATCGGTGGCCGGCGGCCGCCCCTAGCGCGTGCGGCGGACGCGGATGCCGGGCTGGTTGTTGACCCGCATCATGAAGCTGCCCAGCGCCGCGCGGTTGATCACCACCCGTTGGCCCGGGCGCGGCCGCAGCGCCAGCGGCCTGTTGTCGGCCTGCACCCAGGCTGCGCCGTCCTGGAGGACCACCACCCAATGGCCGAGACTGTCCTGCGAGGCGGAGGCGACGACGCCCTCGACGGTGGTCACCCGATCCGCGTCATCCTCGTCATCGTCGTCGCCGCCGCCGAAGATGGGGATGCGCGGCAAAGCGAGGCCGAACAGCCGCCGCCGGCCCTCGCGGACCTGGGCGCGATCGACCACCACCACCTCGCGCCGCTCCTGCGCGCTCTGCAGCGCGGCGGCGGCGGCGTCGAAACATTGCAGGCGCGCGTCGGCCTCGGCGATCGAGCGGCAGCGGATCAGCGCCTCGAACGTCTCGGGCCGCGGCGGCGGCGCCGCGGCCGGGCGTTGCGCCAGGGCCACGGCCGGCGCGGCGGCGAGCAAGGCGGCGAGCATGTAGTTGCGGCGAGTCATGTGCTGTCCTTACCCGATGCGAAGCGGCGTTATTGCGGGCCGCAGGGGCTTTGCGCAAGCCTCCGGTGCCGCCCCCTCTCATGTGGCAATTTTGTCACGTGCAGGAGAAATGCCTGATTTCAAGGGGCAAGGGAATTGCCTCGCTTCGATTTCATCTCGTAAAGAAGGGGCTGCTTCGCTGGACCTGTCCCGGCGCAAGAATCGCGGCTTTGCCGAGTTAAGGGGACCGACATGAGGAAGAATCCGTATCTGCGCAGCTTGCTCGCCACGACGATCATTTGTGGCGCCGCGAGCGTTGCCACGCCCGCTTTCGCACAGGACGATCAGGCTCCTCCGGCGGCGGCTCAGGCACCGGAAGATGAGCAGGCCGTCACGGTTACCGGCACGCGCATCCCCAGGAACCTCACTGCGGTCAGCCCGGTCACGGTCGTCAACAGCGAGGAGATCCGGCTTTCCGGCACGACCCGGACCGAGGATCTGATCAACTCGCTGCCGCAGAGCTTCGCCGGCCAGGGCGGCAACCTCGCCAACGGCGCCAGCGGCACCGCGACCGTCGATCTGCGTGGCCTCGGCCCCGATCGTACCCTGGTTCTCATCAACGGCCGCCGGCTCGTTCCGGGCGATCCGTCGGTTCCGAACCCCGACATCAACGTCATCCCCTCGACGATCGTCAGCCGCATCGACGTGCTGACCGGCGGCGCCTCCTCGGTCTACGGCGCCGACGCCGTCGCCGGCGTCGTCAACTTCGTCATGGATACGAGCTTCACCGGCGTCCGCCTCGACGCGCAATACAGCTTCTACCAGCACAACAACCGGTCCGACACGGGCATCCAGGCGGCGCTCGACGCGCGCGGCTTCGGCTTTCCGACGGGCAGCGTCGCCGACGGCGGCACCTACGACCTCAGCATGGCGGTCGGCGCCGAGTTCGACGACGGCCGCGGCCATGTCGTCGCTTATGCCGGCTATCGCAAGCTGAACGCGGTCACCCAGGGCCGGCGCGACTACAGCGCCTGCGCCAGCCAGGCGAATGCGGGCAACGCCAACATCATCTGCGGCGGCTCGGCCACCTCGGCGAACGGCACGATCATCCTGTTCGAGGGCGGCACCTCGACGATCTTCCAGATCGGCGCGAACCGGACGCTGATCCGGGGCTTCACGCCGTACAATTTCGCGCCGACCAACTACTTCCAGCGCCCCGACGAACGCTACACGTTCGGCGCGTTCGCCAATTACGAGATCAGCCCGGCGCTGCAGCCCTATCTCGAAGTCATGTTCATGGACGATCGCACGGTCGCCCAGATCGCCCCCTCGGGCGATTTCGGCAACACCTTGTCGATCAATTGCGGCGCCCCGGGCGCCCCGACCGTCAACGCGCCAGGCGTCGGCAACCCGCTGCTCTCGGCGCAGCAGCGCGCGCTTCTCTGCGACGGCGAGAATCTGGTCACGCGGATCACGGATACCGGCTATCCGCTGGTGAACCAGCAGTCCGCGGGCGCGCCGCAGATCTTCTTCGACCCGACGACCGGCCTGCCTTATACACGCGGCTTCGCGCAGATTCTGCGCCGCAACGTGGAAGGCGGCGGCCGCAGGGACGATCTGCAGCACACCAATTATCGCATCGTCGCCGGCATGAAAGGCCAGCTCAACTCGGCCTGGTCGTACGACATGTACTACCAGTTCGCGCAGACCAATTTCGCCGAGACCTATACCAACGACTTCTCGGTGACTCGCCTGACGCGCGCGATCGACATCGTCGACAATCCCAACACGCCCGGCATCGTCGATCCGATCTGCCGGTCGCGTCTCAACGGCACCGATCCGGCCTGCGTCCCCTATGACATCTTCGCGACCGGTCAGGTCAGCCAGGCGGCGCTCAACTATCTGCAAACGCCGGGCTTCCAGCGCGGCACCAACCAGCAGACCATCGCCAGCGCCTCGCTGACCGGCGATCTCAGCTCGTGGGGCATGAAATTCCCCTGGGCCGAGAACGGCGTCGGCGTCGCCGTCGGCGTCGAATATCGCAAGGAGAGCCTCGAGCTGCTCACCGACGCGGCCTTCTCGCTGCTGCCGTCGAGCGATCTCGCCGGCCAGGGCGCGCCGACCTTGTCGACCAACGGCAGCTTCGACGTCCGCGAGGCATTCGCCGAGGTCCGCATCCCGATCATCGAGGACGGCGCGATCTACAATCTGTCGCTCGAAGCCGGCTATCGTTATTCGGACTATAATATCGGCGCCCGCAGCGTCAGCACCGATACCTACAAGATCGGTGTCGACCTTTCGATCATCCGCGATATCCGGTTCCGGGCGGCCTATAACCGGGCCGTGCGCGCGCCGAACATCCAGGAGCTGTTCGCGCCGCAACGCGTCGTGCTCAACGGCAATGGCGATCCCTGCTCGGGCGCCGCTCCGTCCGCGCCGCTCGCCGCCTGCCAGGCGATGGGCGTCAGCGCGATCCAGTACGGCACCATCGCCGGCAACCCGGCGGGCCAGTATAACGGCCTGATCAGCGGCGTGCCGACGCTGGATCCGGAAGTCGCCGACTCGATCACCGTCGGTGTCGTGCTCCAGCCGAGCTTCATTCCGCGGCTGGCGATCACGGTCGATTATTTCGACATCGAAGTGGAGGCCGCGATCCAGGGCTTCGGCCAGGACACCATCCTCGCCACCTGCGTCGCCCAGCCGACCAATGCGGCGATTTGCGGCCTCGTTCACCGCGACGCTTCTGGCTCGCTGTGGCGGTCGTCCGACGGTTACGTGATCGACGTGGTGAGGAATATCGGCTCGTTCACCACCAGCGGCATCGACATCGGGGCCAGCTATTCGATGGAACTCGGCGGCATGGGCGGGCTCAGCTTCAGCCTGGTCGGCACCTGGCTTGACGAGCTGGCCATCGATAACGGGATTTCCGAAGTCTATGATTGCGCCGGCTATTACGGCCCGACCTGCGGCGTTCCGAGCCCCGAATGGCGGCACAAGCTGCGTGTCACCTACACGCATCCGAGCGGCATTGGCCTTTCGGCGCAGTGGCGCTTCTTCAGCGGGGTCGACGTCGAGAACAAGAATCCGAGCACGACGCTCAACCAGCCCTTCTCGCCCTTCAACGAGAGAATTCCGTCGCAGAGCTATATCGATCTGACGCTCACCGCGCGGATCGGCGACCACTATAATTTCCGCCTGGGCGTGAACAACATCTTCGACCGGGAGCCCCCGATCGTCGGCGCGAACGGCGGCAGCACGGTGATCAACGCCTGCCCCGGCGTGGTCTGCTCGGGCAACACCTTCCCGAACGTCTACGACGCCATGGGCCGCTACATCTTCGCCGGCGTGACGCTCGACTTCTAAGGCGGCGAATCGAACCAAGACTGACGGCGGGCCGAAAGGCCCGCCGTTTTCTTTTGTGCGGCCGACGCGCTAGAAAAGCAGGATGGACGGACAGGCGGACCAGAGCGGCGCGGCCGCGGGCCTCGAGGCCGAAGCGGACCGCGCCGCCGGGCGAGGCGATTCGACGGGCGCTCGCTCGCTGCTCGAACGCGCGACCGCCGCCGACCCGGGCCGCGGCGAATCCTGGCTCAAGCTCGCCGCCATGTGCCGTGCCCAGGGCGATCTTATGGCCGCGCTCGCGGCGGTCAGCGGCGCGCTGAGGGTCGATCCGCTCGGCTTCATGCCCCTGCTGCTCAAGGCGAGCCTGCTCGAGAAGCTCGGGCGCGGGGACGAGGCCGGCGAGACCTACGGCTATGCGCTCGCCCAGGCGCCGTCGGCGATTCCACCCCACCTCGGCGGGATGGTCGCCCACGCACGCAACTTCCACGAGGCCCATGTCGCAACGGCCGCCGACCGGCTCGCCGAGGCCGTCGCCGGCACGGGCCTGTCGGAGACCGAGAAGGGCCGGCTCGCCCGCTTCCGCACCAACATATTGCGCCGGACCCGCCCCTATCATTGCGAGCCGACCCATTTCCATTATCCGGGCCTCAGGGAGCGCGAGTTTCACGACCGCGACCTGTTCCCCTGGCTGGAGGCGCTCGAGGCGGCGACGGCTGCGATCACCGAGGATTTCCATCGGGTGATGGCGGCGGAACGCGCCGAGCTCGTCCCCTATATCCAATATCCGGACGACGTGCCGCTCAGGCAATGGGCGGCGCTCAACCGCAACAAGGCCTGGACGGCGATCCATCTCGTCCAGAACGGCGTGACGAGCGAGGCCAATGCGCGCCACTGCCCTGCGGTGATGGCTTTGCTCGGCAATCTCGAACAGCCGGCAATTCCCCGGCGCGGGCCCAATGCGATGTTCTCCTTGCTCGCGCCGGGCGCGCATATCCCGCCCCACACCGGCGTCGCCAACACCCGCCTGGTCTGCCATTTGCCGCTGATCGTGCCCGGCGGCTGCTGGTTCCGGGTCGGCGCCGAGACGCGGCCGTGGGAGCCGGGCAAGGCCTGGATTTTCGACGACACGATCGAGCATGAGGCGCTGAACCCGAGCGACGCGCTGCGCGTGATCCTGATCGTCGACACCTGGCATCCCGATCTTTCCGCGGCCGAGCGCGCGGCGGTGGCGGCGGTGATGGCGGCGACCGACCCGACCGACGCCACGGAGGGATTGTGAGCGACGCCGCCGCCGTCCGGCAACTGCTCCGGACCACGGATCCCAGGCACGCCGATCAGGTCTTCCGTGCGGTCGTCCTGGCCAATCGCGAAGGGCTGGAGGCCGAAGCGCTGCCGCTCGCCCGCGCGGGCGCCGAGGCCAGCCCCGCAGATGCGCGCATGTGGCAGGTGCTCGGCCTCGTCCAGCGCCGGCTCGAGATGCTGGCGGACGCGGTCGCCGCGCTGGGCCGGGCGGCGGCGCTGGCGCCGGACGAGCCGCTCATCGCCCACACGCTGGCGCGCGCGACGATGGAGGCGGGCTTGCCGGCGACCGACCTCTTCGAGCGGGCGCGCGCGCTTGCGCCCGCCGACGGCGCGGTCATGCTCGGCTGGGTCGGCGCCATGTTCGCGGACGGCAGGATCGAGGAGGCGATCGCCGGACTCGAGGCGCAGCTCGGCCCCAATCCGGGCTGGATCGAGGGCCATGGCTCGGTCGCGCGGCTGCGGTGGCTGCTGGGCGAGCGCGAGACCTTCACCGCCAGCTTCGACCGGGCGCTCGCGGCGGCGCCGGCGGCGATGCCGATCTGGCGCGAGCTGATCGAGACCTTCATGCACGCGGCCTTTCACGATCAGGCATTGGCCGCGATCGCGCGCGGCCGCGCCGCCGCCGGTCAAAGCCCGGTCTTCGACGCGCTCGAGACGGTCTGCCTCGCCGAGCTGGGCGAAACCGACAAGGCGGACCGGGCGTTCGCCGCTTTGGGACCGATCGAGCACGTCACCATGGCGGCCCGCTATTTGCGGCACCTCCTGCGCTCCGGCCGCCCCGCCGAGGCGGCCGCCTTCGCCGAGACCTGGCAGAGCCGCGATCCCGCCAATCTCACCACGCCCTATCTCTCGGCGGCCTGGCGGCTCACCGGCGATCCGCGCTGGCAGTGGCTCGAAGGCGACGAACGCCTGATCGGAATCTACGATATCGGCGATCGGCTGCCCTCGCTCGACGCGCTCGCCGAGCGGCTGCGCGGCCTCCACGTCACCCTGCACCAGCCGCTCGAACAGTCGCTGCGCGGCGGCACGCAGACCGACGGGCCCCTGTTCAGCCGGATCGAGCCCGAGATCCAGGCGCTGCGCGCGGCGATCGTCGAGACGGTCGAGCGCCATGTCGCCCAGCTGCCGCCGCCCGCGCCGGGCCATCCCACTTTGCTCGGCCGGCGCGCGCCGATCCGCTTCGCCGGCTCCTGGTCGGTGCGGCTGACCGGCGAGGGTTTCCACGTCAACCACGTCCACCCCGCCGGCTGGATCAGCTCGGCCTTCTACGTCGCCTTGCCCGAGGCGGCGATGGGCGGTGAGGCTCATGCCGGCTGGCTGTCGATCGGCGAAGCGAGTGAGCTTGGCCTAGATCTGCCGCCGATTCGGCTGATCGAGCCGAGGCCGGGCCGGCTCGTCCTCTTCCCTTCCTCGATGTGGCACGGTACCCGGCCGTTCGCGACCGGCGAGCGGCTCACGGTCGCCTTCGACGTCGCCCCGCCCGAACAATAAAGCCCGAGCAATAGAACGCGTCCATGACCCAGCAGCCCCCCGAAAGCCTCGCCCCCGCGCTCGACCGCCTGCGCCGCGGCGACCGGCCCGGCGCCCGCGCGGCAGTCGACTCAGCATTGGCGAAGGAGCCCGACGCGCCGGAGCTGCTCGCCTTCGCCGGGTTGCTCGCCGCCCAATCGGGCGACCCCGCCGCGGCGGTGCCCCATTTCCGGCGCGCCTTGGCGCTGGCGCCGGACGATCTCGCCATGCGCGTCAACCTCGCCACCGCTCTGGTCGCGAGCGGCGGCCTCGACGAGGCCGCGGCCGTCTGCGCCGCCGGGCCGGACGATCCCAGGCTGTCGCGATTGGCGGCCTATGTCCACCAGGAACGCGGCCGCCTGGGCGAGGCCGCGGCCGCCTATCAATCCGTGATCGCCGCCTTCCCGGAGGATTTCGAGAGTTGGAACAATCTCGGCAACGTCCGCGCCGCGATGGGCGATCTGGACAGCGCGGTCGACGCCTTCCTGCGGGCGATCAGGCTTAGGCCGGACATAGTGGAGATGGTCTTCAACCTGTCGGAAGTGCTTGCGGCGGCGGGACGGGACGAGGAGCGCCGCGCGGTGATGCGCGAGGCGGCGCGGGTCAGCCCCGACGACGTCAGGGTGCAGACCGAGCTCGGTCTCGCCGAAAGCGCGCTGAACGATTTCGAGGCCGCCGAGCGCGCCTATCGGGAGGCGATCCGGCTCGATCCGGGGGCGCTGTCCGCGCATCTGGAGCTCGGCCTGCTCTTCGAGAATCTGAACCGGACCGACGAACTCGACGCCCTGGTCGAGACCGGCAAGGCGCGCGGCCTGGCCGGGCCGGAATTCGGCTTCATCGAGGCGTGGTCGCTGCGCCGGCAGGGCCGCTTCGCCGAGGCGCTGCCGCTCGCCGAGGCCACGCCCGAGACCATCCATCCGGTGCGGCGCAGCCAGCTGATCGCCGAGCTTCACGACCGGCTCGGCGATCCCGGCCGCGCCTTTGCCGCCTTCGAGGCGATGAACCAGGCGTCGGTCGCGGCCAAGCCGGCGCCGATCGGGCCGACCTATCGCGAGACCGTCGCCGCCGCCGCCGCCCGAATCACGCCGGAGCGGGTCGCGGCCTGGACCGCGGCCGAGACGCCGCCGCTGCCGCCGTCGCCGGTCTTCATCGTCGGCTTCCCACGCTCGGGCACGACCCTGCTCGACACCTTGCTGATGAACATCGGTTCGCTGCACGTGCTCGAGGAATTGCCGGTCCTGCGCGAGGTCGAGGAATCGATCGTCGGCGAGACCGACCCCGGCCGGTGGACTGCGGCCGAGGTGGCGACGCTGCGCGCGCGCTATTTCGAGGTGCTCGAGACGCTGTCGCCGCCCGCGCCCGGCCAGATCATCGTCGACAAGCACCCGCTGCATATGGCGCGGATGCCGATCGTCCACCGGCTTTTCCCGGATGCCAGGATCATCTTCGTCGAGCGCCATCCGTGCGACGCGGTGCTGAGCTGTTTCATGGCCAATTTCAACCTCAACCACGCGATGCGCAGCTTCACCGACCTCAAGGAGGCGGCGCTGACCTACGATGCCGTGTTCGACGCCTGGACGCGGGCCGAGGCGCTGCTGCCGCTCAAGGTCCACCGCGTTCGCTACGAGCGGATGGTCGCGGATCTCGACGGCGAGATGCGCGCCCTGCTCGATTTTCTCGGCCTGCCCTGGAACGAGGCCGTGCTCGACAACCGCGCCGCGGCGGCGACGCGCGGCCATGTCCGCACCGCCAGCTATTCGCAGGTTTCCGAGCCGATCTACAAAAGGGCCGCCGGCCGCTGGGAGCGCTATCTCGCCGGCCTCGCGCCGGTGCTGCCGATCCTCGCGCCGTGGGTCGAGCGGCTCGGCTACAAGCCGCTCGCTGCGCCGCCTTCGCCCGCCGACGCGCTGGAACGGGAGCTCGCCCGCAATCCCGCCTGGGCCGAGGGCCATGTCGAGCTGGCCCGGCAGCGCTGGGCGGCGGGGGATCGGGAGACCTTCGCCCGCTCGTTCGAAGCGGGGCTCGCCGCCGCGCCCCGCGATGCGGAGCTGTGGAGCCGCTATCTCGCCAGCCTGATGTATGGCGGGCGGCACGAGGCGATCCTCGAGGCGGCCGGACGCGGACGGGCGGCGGCCGGCGCGCATCCGCTCTTCGACCTCGCCGAGGCGGTCGCCTATGACGATCTTGGCGATCTCGCCGCGTCGGCGCCGCGCTTCGAGAGACTGGCCGCGAGCCCGGACCCGGCCGCCGCCCTCTATCGTGTCCGCCACCTGCTCCGCGCCGGCCGCCACGACGAAGCCGCCGCGCTCGCCGAGCAATGGCGGCGGACCGAGGCCGGCAGTCATTTCGTCCCCTATCTGGGGACGGCCTGGCGGTTGACCGGCGATCCGCGCTGGTTATGGCTGGAGGGCGACGAGAGGCAAATCGGCGTCCACGACCTCGCCGACGATGCCGGCCCGCTGGCGCCGCTCGCGGCGCTTTTGCGAGGGATGCACGCAGGCGCGGGCCAGCTGCTCGACCAGTCGGTGCGCGGCGGCAGCCAGGTCGCGGGGGCGCTCGCGCGGACCGATCCGGAGATCGTGCGGGCGCGCGAGGCGATCATGGCCGCGGTCGCGCGCCATATCGCGCAGCTTCCGCCGGTCGATGACACCCATCCAATGCTCCGCCACCGCCGCGACGCCCCCCCGCGCCTCGCGGGCTCATGGACGGTGCGGCTCTCGGCGAGCGGCCATCATGTCGCCCATGTCCATCCCGAAGGCTGGCTGAGCTCGGCCTTCTACGTCGCGCTGCCGGACGAAGATGAGGCTGGGCCGCCGCCGGCCGGCTGGCTCGCTCTCGGCCAGCCGCCCGCCGAGCTCGGCCTCGATCTCGCGCCGATCCGCATGGTCGAGCCGAAGCCCGGCCGGCTCATTCTCTTCCCCGCGACGATGTGGCACGGGACGATTCCCTTCGCCGCCGGCGAGCGGCTGACGATCGCCTTCGACGTCGCCCACCCGGAGGGATGAAGGGGCAAGTAGAAAAGGGGGACAGTTACCATTTTCCGGCGCAGGCCGGCGGGACACCAGCAGCCGTCCGGGAAAAATGGTAACCGTCCCCAATTCAGTGCGTCACCAGCTTCAGCGCGCCGTCGCCTTCGTCGACGCCGACGGTCTGGCCGTCCAGTATCTCGCCGCGCAAGATGGCGTCGGCGAGCGGGTCCTGGAGGTATTTCTGGACCGCGCGCTTGAGGGGGCGGGCGCCGTAGACCGGGTCGTAGCCGACGCGGCCGAGCCAGGCCCGGGCGCCGTCGGTGAGATCGAGCTGGATCTTGCGGTCCTTGAGCAGCCGCTGGACGTGGGCGACCTGGATGTCGACGATCGGGCCCATATGCTCGGGCGCGAGGCGGTGGAACAGGATGATCTCGTCGAGCCGGTTGAGGAATTCCGGCCGGAAATGGGCGCGGACCATTTCCATCACCTGCGGCTCGACCTCCTCGACCTTGGCCCCGTCGGCGAGGCCGGTGAGATATTGGCTGCCGAGGTTCGAGGTCAGGATGATGATCGTGTTGGTGAAATCGACGGTGCGGCCCTGGCCGTCGGTGAGCCGGCCGTCGTCGAGCACCTGGAGGAGGATGTTGAAGACGTCCGAATGGGCCTTTTCGACCTCGTCGAAGAGGATGACCTGATAGGGCCGGCGCCGCACCGCCTCGGTGAGCACGCCGCCTTCCTCATAGCCGACATAGCCGGGCGGGGCGCCGATCAGCCGGGCGACGCTGTGCTTCTCCATGAACTCCGACATGTCGATGCGGACCATGGCGTGGGCATCGTCGAACAGGAATTCGGCGAGCGATTTGGTCAATTCGGTCTTGCCGACGCCGGTCGGCCCCAGGAACAGGAAGCTGCCCATCGGCCGGTTCGGATCCTGGAGGCCGGCGCGGGCGCGGCGGATGGCGCGGCTGACCGCGGCGACCGCGTCCTGCTGGCCGATGACGCGCTTGCCGATCTCTTCCTCCATCGCCAGCAATTTGGCGCGCTCGCCCTCCAGCATCCGCTCCATCGGGATACCGGTCCAGCGCGCGACGACGGCGGCGATGTCCTCGGCGGTGACCTCCTCGCGCAGCATCGCGCTGCCGCTGACGGCGGCCGCCTCGGCGAGCTGCTTTTCGAGGGCTGGGATGCGCCCATATTGAAGCTCGCCCGCCTTGGCGAGGTCGCCGGCGCGCTGCGCCTGCTCGAGCTCCAGCCGGGCCGCGTCGAGCTGCTCCTTGATCCTGGCCTCGCCGGCGATCTTCTCCTTCTCGCCTTGCCAGCGCTGGGTCAGCTCGGCCGATTGCTGCTCGAGATTGGCGAGCTCGCTTTCGATCGCCTTGAGCCTCTCCTTGGAGGCGGCGTCCTTCTCCTTCTTCAGCGCCTCGCGCTCGATCTTGAGCTGGATGATCCGCCGGTCGAGCGTCTCGATCTCCTCGGGCTTGCTCTCGACCTCCATGCGGATCCGGCTGGCGGCCTCGTCCATCAGGTCGATCGCCTTGTCGGGGAGGAAGCGGTCGGTGATGTAGCGGTTGGAGAGCGTCGCGGCGGCGACCAGGGCGGCGTCGGTGATGCGGACGCCGTGGTGCAGCTCGTATTTCTCCTTGAGCCCGCGCAGGATCGAGATCGTGTCCTCGGCCGTCGGCTCGCCGATGAACACCGGCTGGAAGCGCCGTTGCAGCGCCGGGTCCTTTTCGACATGCTTGCGATATTCGTCGAGCGTGGTCGCGCCGATGCAGTGCAATTCGCCGCGGGCGAGCGCCGGCTTCAGGAGGTTGGAGGCGTCCATCGAGCCCTCGCTGGCGCCGGCGCCGACGAGGGTATGCATCTCGTCGATGAAGAGGATGACCTCGCCCTCGGCGCCCTTGACCTCGTCGAGCACGCCCTTCAGCCTTTCCTCGAACTCGCCGCGATATTTGGCGCCGGCGATGAGACTGCCCATGTCGAGCGCCATCAGCCGGCGGTCCTTGAGACTGTCGGGGACGTCGCCATTGGCGATGCGCAGCGCCAGCCCCTCGGCGATCGCGGTCTTGCCGACGCCGGGATCGCCGATCAGCACCGGATTGTTCTTGGTGCGGCGGGCGAGGATCTGGACGGTGCGGCGGATCTCCTCGTCGCGGCCGATGACGGGATCGAGCTTGCCGTCACGCGCGGCCTGGGTCAGATCGCGAGCGAACTTCTTGAGCGCGTCGTAGCGGTCCTCGGCGCTTTGGGTGTCGGCGCTGCGGCCGCCGCGCAATTCGTTGATCGCGGCATTCAGCGCCTCGGGCTTGAGGCCGGCGTCGGTCAGCGCCTTGCCGGCGTCGGTCTTCGACATATTGAGCGCGAGCAGGATGCGCTCGACCGTGACGTAGGAATCGCCGGCCTTCTGCGCGATCTGCTCGGCGGAATCGAGCAGGCGGATGATCTCGCCGTCGAGCGCCGGCGCCGCGCTGGCCCCGCTGCCCGAGACCGCCGGCACCTTGGCCAGCGCCTCGTCGGTCTCGCGCCGCGCCGCCTCGGCGCTGCCGCCGGCGCGCGCGATCAGCCCCGCGGCCATGCCCTGCTCGTCCTCGAGCAAGGCCTTGAGGAGGTGGATTGGCGAGATTCGCTGATGGTTCATCCGCGACGCGACCACCTGCGCCGATTGCAGGAACCCGCGCGCGCGGTCGGTGAACTTCTCGAGATTCATGGCGTCTGGCCCCGTTTTGACCCATCGGAATGTAGGGGCGGCGACCCCCCGCACAATGGCAATCGTCAAAACCCCGAAAAAGCGAATCGCCCGGGCGAAATTCGTGGCCGAACCGTATTGCGTTGCCGGTACGCCGCTGTAGTGTCCGCCGCCTGCACGACATGGGGATTCACATGCGCAACCTGTTCAAAGCTTTCGCGTTCGCCGCCGGCCTGTCGCTCGCGGCGACCGCCTCGACCGCCAGCGCCGCGCCGGCCCGCCGGGCCGCCGCCAATCCGGTCCGCCAGCTGGTCAGCCGCGTCGACATCCCGTTCCAGACCTTCACGCTCGCCAACGGCCTGCGCGTCGTCGTCCATGAGGACCGCAAGGCGCCCGTGGTCGCGGTCAGCGTCTGGTACAATGTCGGCTCGAAGGACGAGCCCGCCGGCCGCACCGGCTTCGCGCACCTGTTCGAGCACCTCATGTTCAACGGCTCCGAAAACGCGCCCGGCGATTATTTCGCCCCGTTGCGCGAGATCGGCGCCACCGACTTCAACGGCACCACCTGGTTCGACCGCACCAATTATTTCCAGACCGTGCCGCGCAACGCGCTCGAGCGCGCGCTCTATCTCGAGAGCGACCGGATGGGCCATTTGCTCGGCGCGATCACCCAGGAGAATCTGAGCAACCAGATCGGCGTCGTCCAGAACGAGAAGCGCCAGGGCGACAACGAGCCCTACGGCATGGTCGAATATGCCCAATTGGAGGGCCTGTTCCCGGCCGGCCACCCCTATCACCACTCGACGATCGGCTCGATGGCCGACTTGAGCGCCGCCTCGCTCGATACGGTCCGCGACTGGTTCCGCAGCAAATATGGGCCCAACAACGCCGTCCTCGTCCTTGCCGGCGACATCAACGCCGCCGAGGCGCGGCCGCTGGTCGAGCGCTATTTCGGCGATATCGCGCGCGGGCCGGTGAACACGCCCGCCGCCGCGTCCATCCCGACCCTGCCGGCCCGCGTCGACCGCCAGATGCACGACCGGGTCGCCAATACGAGGCTCTACCGGATGTGGACCGTCCCCGGCCTCACCACGCCGGACCAGGTGCCGCTCCAGGTCGGCGCGTCGATCCTCGGCGGGCTCGCCAGCTCGCGGCTCGACAATGCCCTGGTGCGCGGCGACCAGAGCGCGGTGCGTGTCTCCACCTTCGTCCAGTCCTTCCAGCGGGTCAGCCTGTTCGAGGTCCAGGTCGACGTGAAGCCGGGCCAGGACGCCGACGCGGTGGCGCGCCGGCTCGACGCCCTGATCGCCGATTTCGTCCGCACCGGCCCGACCCCCGACGAGGTCCGCCGCGCGGTGATGCGCTCGCTCTCCACCCGCGTCCAGGGGCTCGAGCAGGTCGGCGGTTTCGGCGGCAAGGCCGTCGCGCTCGCCGAAGGCATGCTCTACGCCAACGATCCCGCTTTCTACCGGACCCGGCTCAACCAGCTCGCCGCCACCACGCCGGCCCAGGTCCGCGCGGCGCTGCGGCGCTGGCTCAACCGGCCGGTGCTCGCGATCCGCGTCGATCCGGGCGAGCGCGAGGCCTATGAGGAGGCGCCCGGCGTCTCCGGCAACCGCGCAGCGGCCCAAGGCGGGGGCGCGGCGCCGTCGGCCCCGAGCCAGCGTCCGCGCTATTATGCGCCGCCGCAGCCGGGCGACCAGCCGCTGGCGCCTTCGGCCGTCGACGCCCAGTGCACCATGTACTGCCCCGGTGGGAGCGGTGCCCAGGCCCGCCGTGCCCGCCAGCCGATGCCAGGCGTCACCGGCACCGCAGCGCTCGATTTCCCGCCCACCGAGCGCGCCCGCCTGTCGAACGGCATCCCGATCGTCTACGCCCGCCGCAACGCGGTGCCGGTGACCCGCGTCACCGTCGAGTTCAACGCCGGCATCGCCGCCGATCCGGCCGACCGGCTCGGCACCCAGGCGATGACTCTGAACATGCTCGAGGAAGGCACGACCCGCCTCAATTCGGTGCAGCTCGCCGAGGCGCAGGAGCGGCTCGGCGCCACGATCGGCACCGGCGCCAGCCTCGACCGGACCACGGTCTCGCTGACAGCGATGACGCCGGCTTTGGGCGACTCGCTCGATCTGCTCGCCGACGTCGTCCGCAACCCCGCCTTCGACCCGGCCGAGGTCGAGCGCATCCGCCAGCAGCAGCTCGCCGGCATCGCCAGCGAGATGACGCAGCCCTCCGGCATGGCCTTCCGCGCGCTGCCTGGGCTGCTCTACGGGCCGAACCATCCTTATGGGAAACCGTTCAGCGGCTCGGGCGACCCGGCCGTGGTCCGTTCGCTGACCCGCGACGAGCTGGTCCGCTTCCACCAGAGCTGGATCCGGCCGGACAATGCGACGCTCTTCGTGGTCAGCGACACGCCGCTCGCGCAATTGGTGCCGATGCTGGAGGCGCGCTTCGGCACCTGGCGGGCGCCCGCGGTGCCGCGCGGGACCAAGGCGTTCAACACCGCCATCCCGGCGCCGAGGCCGCGGATCGTGCTGATCGACCGGCCGCAATCGCCGCAGAGCTTCATCCTCGGCGGCCAGATCGTCCCCGCCGAGGGCACGCAGGATCTGCTCAACCTCAGCGCCGCCAACGAGGCGCTCGGCGGGAGCTTCCTGTCGCGGATCAACATGGAGCTGCGCGAGCGGCGCGGCTGGTCCTACGGCGCCCGCGGCGCGCCCAATCTGCTCGAGCATCAGGTGCCCTATATCGTCCAGGCGCCGGTCCAGCAGGACCGCACCGGCGATTCGATCGCCGCCGCGCAGGAGATGATTCGCGCCTTCCTGACCGGCACCGGCGGCGTCACGGCCGAGGAGATGAACCGCATCATTCTCGGCAATACCCGCCAGCTGCCCGGCCAGTTCGAGACGTCGGGCGCGATCCTCGGCGCGCTCCGCTCGAACGCGCTGCTGCGCCGGCCCGACGATTATTGGATGAGGATCGCCGACCGCTATCGCGGCATGAACGCGGCGACGCTCGACGAAACCGCCCGGCGCTACATCAATCCGGCCAATTTCGTCTGGGTGGTGGTCGGCGACGCGGCGCGGGTGCGCGCGCAGCTCGACCGGCTTGGCCTGCCGGTCGAGGTGATGACGCTCCCCGGCGCGCCGGCGGCCCCCGCGGCGGCGCACTAGCAAGACGGGGACGGAGCAAGGACGGGGACGGAGCAAGGACGGGGACAGTGCAAGGACGGGGACAGTTACTCGTAACTGTCCCCAAGCAACCGCGTTCGAACGGGGACAGTTACTGTAACTGTCCCCAGGCAGCCTAGCCAAACAGCCGCGTGACATGGCCCATCTTGCGCCCCGGCCGGGCCGAGTCCTTGCCGTAGAGGTGGAGATGGGCGCGCGGGTCGGCGAGGATGCCCTGCCAGCCTTCGACCTCGTCGCCGACCAAGTTGCGCATCGCGACGCGCGGCACGACCCGGCCCGTGGCGCCGAGCGGCAGGCCGCAGATCGCGCGGATGTGGTTCTCGAATTGCGAGGTCAGAGCCCCCTCGATCGTCCAGTGGCCGCTATTGTGCACGCGCGGCGCCATTTCGTTGAAGACGGCATCGCCGCCCAGAGCGAAGAATTCCATGGTCAGCATGCCGACATGGCCGAGGGCGTCGGCGGCGCGCCGGGCGAGCGCCTCGGCCTTCGCGATGGCGGGCGCGAGCGCTGGCGCGGCCGGCACGTCCGAGGTCACCAATATGCCGCCCTCGTGCCGGTTCAGCGGCGCGTCCCAGGTCACGATCTGCCCATCGGCACCACGGCAGAGCAGGATCGAATATTCCCCGTCGAAGGCGATGAAGCCCTCGAGGATCGAAGGCGCGCCGCGCACCGCCGCCCAGGCCGCGTCGGCGTCGGACAGGCCGTCGAGCCGGGCCTGGCCCTTGCCGTCATAGCCGAAGCGGCGGGTCTTCAAAATGGCGGGCGCCCCGATTTGGGCGAGCGCCGCGTCGAGCCCGGCCCGGTCGTCGACTTGCGCATAAGGCGCGGGCCGCCCGCCCAGGGCCTGGATGAAGGCCTTTTCGGCGAGCCGGTCCTGCGCCGTTTCCAGCGCCGCGATCGGCGGATGCAGCGGCACGCGCGCGGCGATCGCGGCCAGCGGCCCCGTGGGAATATTCTCGAACTCGTAGGTGACGACGTCGACCTCGGCGGCGAAGCGGGCGAGCGCCGCCTCGTCGTCGAACGCGCCGCGGGTGAAGCGGGCGGCGACCAAGGCGGCCGGGCCTTTCTCGTCGGGCGCGTAAACGTGGCAGCGATAGCCCAATTGAGCCGCGGCCAAAGCCAGCATCCGGCCCAATTGGCCGCCGCCGATGATCCCGATCGTGGCGCCGGGCGGGACTATCATTCGGGCGTTTCGGCGACGCCGTCGGTCTGGCTCTGCCGCCAAGCGGCGAGCCGCGCGGCCAGCGCGTCGTCGGACGTGGCGAGGATCGCCGCCGCCAGCAAGCCGGCATTGATCGCGCCCGCTTTGCCGATCGCCAGCGTCCCCACCGGCACGCCGGCGGGCATCTGGACGATCGAAAGCAGCGAATCGAGCCCGGCCAGCGCCTTGGTCTCGACCGGCACGCCGAGCACCGGCAAATGGGTCATCGACGCCGCCATTCCGGGCAGATGGGCGGCGCCGCCGGCGCCGGCGACGATCGCCTTGAGGCCGCGGCCGGCGGCGGCGCGGGCATAATCGTAGAGCCGCTCGGGCGTGCGGTGGGCGGAGACGATTTTCTTCTCATAAGGAACGCCGAGCATGTCGAGAGTCTCGGCGGCGTGGCGCATCGTCTCCCAATCGGAGCGGCTGCCCATGATGATCCCGATGAGAGGCGCTTCGCCAGGCATGTCCGGCCCCCAAGCCATGGAAGCGCCACCCCCTAGCTTGCCCGCGCGCCGGGAGCAATCGTGGCGGCCCACCCACCCTCGTCATGCCGGACTCGATCCGGCATCCAACTTCCTTCTCCCCACTCCGCAAGAAGGTGGA
The DNA here is from genome assembly GCA_035543935.1 of Allosphingosinicella sp. Classification (GTDB taxonomy): domain Bacteria; phylum Pseudomonadota; class Alphaproteobacteria; order Sphingomonadales; family Sphingomonadaceae; genus Allosphingosinicella. Next base: position 8,278 of record DATKIV010000017.1, on the reverse strand, counting down.
CTCCGGGTCAAATCCGGGGTGACGAGCCGGATCGAGTCCGGGGTGACGAGCCACCGCGCCCTAAAAGATGCGTTAACCTTCGCGGGATATGGTGCGCGCATGGGACGCCGGAAGATCAGCCCTGAGATCGCCGACAGGCCCCCCGAGGGGCCGGCGCTGGAAGCGCGCGAGGCGCTGTCGCGGCTCAGCGACGAGAATGCGCTGCTCCGCGCGGCGCTCGCCGACGCCCGCGCCCGCCTTGGCGACCTCGACGAGAATGTCGGCCGCGACCCGCTCACCGCTCTGCTCGACCCGCGCCAGTTCCGGAACGAGCTCGAACGCGTGCTGAGCCAGGCCGCGCGCCACGGCACCCCCGCCGCTTTGATCTCGGTCGATCTCAGCGATTTGAAGGCGGTCAACGAAGGCTATGGCCGAATCGCCGGCGACGCCGCCTTGCGCCACGTCGCCCGCCTGCTCAAGAATCTGATCCGCGCCAGCGACGTCGCCGCGCGTAACGGCGGCGGCGCCTTCTCGCTGCTGCTCGACCATCTCGACGCCGATTCGGCGCTCGACACCGCCGAGCGGATCGCGCGCTGCGTCGCCGCCCATCCGCTCGATCTCGGCCACACCAACGTTCGGATCGAAGCGACGGTCAGCGTCGCCACCATCCTGCCCGGCGACACGGTCGAGGAGGTCCTCCGCCGCGCCGCCCGCAACCGCGAGCGCGTCAAGGAATTCTGACGGCCCCGACAGGCCGTCACCCCGGCGAAGGCCGGGGTCTCGTCGAGACGGCCTGAGCTTTCTTGTCCTGGGATCCCGGCCTGCGCCGGATCACGGGTGTTTTAGCGGTCCCGCAGATAATAACGCTCGATCGCGTTCAATTCCTCGTCGAGATCGTAGACGATCGGCTGGCCGGTCGGGATCTCCAGCGCGACGATCTCCTCGTCTGCGATGCCGGAGAGGTGCTTGACCAAGGCGCGCAGCGAATTGCCGTGGGCGGAGATGACGACGCGCGCGCCGGCCTTGAGCGCGGGCGCGATCCTCTCCTCCCAATAAGGCAGGACGCGCGCGATCGTGTCCTTGAGGCTTTCATGGGTCGGAATCGCAATGCCGGCATAGCGGCGGTCGTTGGTGAGGTCGAACTCGCCGCCGGGCTCGGCCGCGGGCGGCGGGATGTCGAACGAGCGGCGCCAGATCTTGACCTGCTCGTCGCCATGGCGGGCCGCGGTCTCGGCCTTGTCGAGCCCGGTGAGGCCGCCATAATGGCGCTCGTTCAAGCGCCAGTGCTTCTCCTCCGGGATCCACAGCCGGCCCATCGCCTCGAGCACGATGTGCAGCGTCTTGATCGCCCGGGTCTGCAGCGAGGTGAAGGCGAGATCGAAATCGAAGCCCGTGGAGCCGAGCAATTCGCCCGCCTGCTTCGCCTCCTCCTCGCCCCGCGGCGTCAGCCCGACGTCCCACCAGCCGGTGAAGCGGTTCTCGAGGTTCCAGGCCGACTGGCCGTGACGGATCAGGACGAGCTGGGGCATTGGCGATCCTCGCTTGCGATGCGCCGTAATGAGCGCGTCGGGCGGCGCAAGCAACTCGCGCAGCGGTGACCGGGTTCGCGCTTGAACCGGAATGCCTCGCGTCCGATACTCCCGCCGCCCAGACGAGGAGCCGATGCGGGGATTCATTTCCTATTCCCATGACGATCACAAGGAATGCGGAGAGCTGCGCAAGCATCTGCGTCCGCTCGAACGCGCCCTGGGAATAGATTTCTACACCGACCATCGCAACCAGACCGGGCAGCATTTCGACGCCAACATCAAAGAGCGTATCGAGCAAGCGTGCATCCACGTGGTTCTGGTCAGCTCAAATTCGCTCTGGTCGGACTTCATCATGGACACGGAGCTGCCGCTCATCAGGCAGAAGCAGCAATCGGACGACGATCTCGTGCTCTATGTGATTGTCGATGATTGCGCCTGGGAGCTTCTCGCCGGGACGTTGCTGGTCTCGCCGCGCGGAGAGGATTTGCGCGTTCGGCCGATCAAGAGCTGGCGCAATCGAAACAGCGCCTACAATGCGGCGCGCGCCCAGATTCAGGCGGCGATCGAGGGCCATTTCGGAATCAAGGCCAAGCCTCTGGCGGACGGGGGCGCCCTATGAGCCCGCACGAGCGCCTGACGACGGCGATAAGCCGCATCCCCGCCTCCGTGGACGAGCTGCGCGCGGTCCTGCGCTTCATCAATGACGCCCCCAATATCGAGCCGCTTCTGGACGCGATGGTCGATCTGTCCCGAAGCCATGGGAACGAGCCGCAAAGCGGGCTGGCCGACGAGTTCGCCATATTGCGCAGCGATTTGAGCCAGGTGGTGATCGATCCCGAACAGCATGATCTCGCGGGCGAGCGCTGGAAGGCGCTGCGCGCCGGCCGGGGCAACCTCTATGCGGACCTGGACGAAGTGCTCGCCGCTGCGTCGGCGATCGGGATCCGGCCCGACGAACCGGGGTTGCGGTCGCCCGAAAGCGAGACGGTGTCGAGGCGAAGCCAGGAGGGCCGGCTCGCCGCGCTCGAAAGCAGACTTCGCGCCGTCGCCGAGATGATGGACGACACGGTGGTGCCGGAAGGGTTGCCCGGGGCCGGTCGAGGCGGCGCGCAGCTGGTCCAGGTCCACCAATATGTGACCTTGATGCGGCGCAACATCCGCCTCTTCAACCTGACCCTGAACATCGGCGATCTGGTCGATCTGGCCGCCCTGGAGCGGGCGGTCACGGCTATCGGCCGGATCACCCGAGGCTTCCATGCCACGGTGGTCAGCGCCGCCAGCCGGGCGACACAGGCGCTGCGCGCCGCGATGGGCGGCATTCGCAGGCCGGTGCGGCGGCTGGCGACGGGAGTCGGCACCGTCATCAAGGCCACCATTCGCGCGGACCGCAAGCTGTTCGCGACCGATGACGATGGCGGGTCGCCGCCGTTCGACCTCGAGGCGGCGCGCTCGATGATCCTCAGGGGTCTGGCGCCGCCGCCGGCATGGGTGCCGGAGATTGTCGACCTCAACTTTTCGGGATCGAACCTGCAGGATCTGACGCCGCTCGCCGGACTGACCTTCCTGAGGCAATTGAACGCCAGCGGGACCCGGGTCAGTGAGGTCGACTCCCTCAAGGGGCTGCACAGCCTGAGGCAGCTCAACCTGGCCAATACGGCCGTGACAGATCTGGAGCCGCTCTCCGCGCTCCGCCGGTTGGAGAATCTGAACCTGTGGGGTTCGGATATCACGGACATCGGGCCGCTCGCCGGGCTCACCAACCTGGTGAAGCTCGATATATGGGAGACGAATGTCTCCGACATTTCGGCTCTTGCCGATATGCGCGCCCTGGAAAAGCTGGATATCTGGGCAACCGACGTCTTCGATCTGTCTCCGCTGAGGCAGGTAACGTCGCTCACCGAGCTTTGTCTCGGCGACGGACAGGGGGACGATCTGTCGGTCATCGCGGCCCTGACCAACCTCAGCAATTTGTCCCTCATCGGCATGAAGGTGAGAAGCATCGCGCCGCTGAGGCATCTCACCCGGCTCGAGACGCTCAGCCTTGCCTTCACCAATGTCAGCGATCTTTCGCCGCTTGCCGAGCTCAAGGCCTTGCGGATCATCGACCTCAAGAACAACGAGGTCGCCGATCTCTCGCCGCTCAATTCCCTGCCGGCGCTGAAGCATGTCTACGTGGAATCCGAATCGCGCAAGAAGGCACTGGCGCGATCGTTCAATCGTCCGAAACTACTCGTCATTCCCGAGAAATAGGATCATCGGCCGCGATAATCCGCGATCCGGTCGATGATCGCGTGGAGCGCGTCGAGGCAGGCGCCGGCGAGCAGGCGGCAGCGGTCGGGGGACCAGCCGTGGACCGGGTCGGGCAGCTCGGCATTGTCCTTGAACGGCATTTCCAGAGTCATCGAGACCGCGCCGAAACGCTCGGCGAGCTGGGCCGTCGACATTGAGAGATTGGCCTGGCCGGGGGCGGGGATCTGATAGCCCTTGTCGGTCTGGAAATCGGGGCTCGCCGCGAGCAGGGCCGCGCCGAACGCGTCGAACAGATCCTGCTGCTCCTGCTTCAGCGAGGGGACGCCCTCGAAGCCGGCGAGGAAATTGGCCGCGATCGCCTCGTCGCCATGCACGTCCATCGCGAAATCGACGCCGGTCCGGTCCATCTCGGCGCGGACCTGGAAGACCTCGGGGCTGCGCTCGAGCGTCGGCGCATGCCATTCGCGGTTGAGGTTCACGCCCGCCGCATTGGTCCGCAAATGGCCGCGGAAGGAGCCGTCCGGATTCATGTTGGGGACGATGTGGAAGCTTGCCTTCTGCCTGAGGCGGCGAGTCACCGGGTCGGCCTCGTCGAGCAGCCGCTCGAGCGCGCCCTCCATCCAATGCTCGGCCATCGTCTCGCCGGGATGCTGGCGGGCGTAGAGCCAGACCTGCAGCGGCCCGCCGTCGAGCCTGAAATAATCGAGCTCGCGGCCGTCGAGCGTCCGGCCGAGCGACCGGTAATGGACGCCGGGCGCCGCCGCCACCTGCGCCACCAGATCGTGGTGCCGCTCCATCGGATAGGGCGCGAAATAGGCGATCCAGACGCTGTCCGACTCAGGAACCAGGTCGATCGACAGCACGCCGTCCGCATAAGAGGTGTCGGCGCGGGTCCATTCCTCGCGGTCCTGGCTGACGCAGGCGCGATAATCGGCCCAGCCGTCGGGATAAGCGGCGCCGGCGCAGTTGAGGATGCGCAAGTTCAGCGCCCGGCCGCCGCCGCCGGTCAGCCGGAAATAGAACCATTGGTAGAAATCGGACTGGTGGTCCTTGACGATCTCGAGGTCGACTCGGTCGCCCTCGATGGAAATCACACGAATGTTGCCGCCGTCGAAGGCGCTGGAAACTGAGAGAGTCATATTATCCTTGGGACGAAGCGGGGTTGAGGGTCCGTATTCGGTACCGGAGGCGGCCGTGACGGGTTGGCATCTTGTCCAGCTAGGAGCGAGGAGGGAGCGATGTCAACGCATCGTGACCGATCGAGCGACGACGCTGGGCGGCAAAGGACAGCCCGCCGCTTCTCCGGCCGATCACGGCCGCCTCCGGTACCGAATACGGACCCTAACGCACTCTGATGGTGCGGCCCGACTCTCCGGGGAAGTCCCGAAACAGCGCCCAGGCGAGCTTGTCGGCGGCGCCGGCGCGGCTGGCCAGAGGCGAGCCGCCGCGCGCCTCGATCTGGGCCCGGCCCTCCCAGGCGACGGTCGCGTCGGAGCGGCGCTGGATGCGCACCGAAAGCTCGGTGCCGACCAGCATGTTCGGCCGGTTGCCGGTGACCGGGATGGTGCCGCCGACGCCGACTCCGACGCCGCTGCGGCGCCCGTAGCTGGCGCCTCCGACGCCGAGGCCGATGCTGAGCCCGCCGCCGCGGCCGCCGGGCCGCGCGCCCTGCGCGATCGCGACCACGGCGACCTGCTCGGAGCGGCCGTTGCGCGGCTCGACCGTCCAGCCCAGGCGGGCAAGCTCGCGGCCGACCGCATTGGCCACCTGCTCGAATTCGAGGCTGCCCGCGTCGGCGGGATCGGCCGGCTCGATCGCGATCGGGCCGCGCGCGATCTGCTGGCCGAGGTGGAAACGGGTCACCGATGCGTCCGAGCTCGCGCCGCCCATGTCCATGGCGCAGCCGGCGAGAAGGGCGAGGCCGCAAAATGCGCCCAGATGCGATGCGACTTTGTTCATGGCACACCTCGTTGCTAAGGCTCGTCCCGCACGGGCGAGACTGTATAGCATGTGTAACGAGTTTAACCGGTTTTTGCTGCATCGGACAGCGCGGGAGAAAGAATGACGGACGGGAATAAGCGGCTGCCCGTATTGGTGACGGGCGGGGCGGGCTATATCGGCAGCCACGCAGCGCTGGCTTTGCTCGACGCGGGCTGGCCGGTGGTGGTGATCGACAATCTCGTGACCGGCTTCGATTGGGCGGTGCCGGCCGGCGCGACCTTCGTCAAAGGCGACATCGCCGACGCCGGCTTGCTCGCGCGGCTGATCGCCGAGCACAGGATCGGCGCGATCATGCATTTCGCGGGCTCGGTGGTGGTGCCCGAATCGGTCGAGGACCCGCTCAAATATTATGAGAACAATACGGTGAAGAGCCGCGCCCTGATCGCGAGCGCGGTCGAAGGCGGAGTCGCGCACTTCATCTTCTCCTCGACCGCGGCGACCTACGGCATCCCCGAGACCGTGCCGGTGGCCGAGGACGCGCCGACCCAGCCGATCAACCCTTATGGCTGGTCCAAGCTGATGACCGAGCGGATGCTGAAGGACAGCGCCGCCGCCTATCCGATCAATTTTTGCGCCCTGCGCTATTTCAACGTCGCCGGCGCCGACCCCGCCGGTCGCTCGGGCCAGTCGACCAGGGGCGCCACCCACCTCATCAAGGTCGCGGTCGAGGCGGCGACCGGCAAGCGCGGCCATGTCGAGATTTACGGCAGCGATTACGACACGCCCGACGGCACCGGCGTGCGCGACTATATCCATGTCAGCGACCTCGCCGGCGCCCACGTCCATGCGCTCGAGCGGCTGATCGCGGCGCCCGGGGAGAGCCTCGTCATGAATTGCGGTTATGGCCGGGGCTTCTCGGTCAACGAGGTGCTCGATTGCGTCGACCGCATCACCAACCGGGCGGTCGACCGGCGGCCGATGCCGCGCCGCGCCGGCGATCCGCCGACCCTCGTCGCCGACAATCGCCGCATCCTTGCCACCCTGAAGTGGCGGCCCGAGCGCGACCGGCTCGACACGATCGTCGCCGACGCGCTCGCGTGGGAGCGACGGCTCGCCGAGCGGGGCTAGCAAAAGTCCACCCGATCGGGCGATCGGTTTGGAAGGAAGCTGTCGCCGCGCGGGCCCGGCGGGGCGCGATCGTGCAAAGTTGCGCGCTCCGCCGATCCTTCATTGCAGGCGGCGGCCGCTTTTGGTCTGTCTGGAGCGCCCATGATTCGAAAACAAAGGGGGAAACGCGCAATGAAACTCATCTCGACAGCCTTACTCGCGGCCGGCCTCGCGTCGCTCGCGGCCTGCAGCGGCGGCGCCGCCAACAACGCCGCCGGCAACAATGCAGCCGAGCCGGCGGCGCCGGTCGAGGAGCCCAACGGGACATTGCCGGAAGGCAATGAGCTGCCGCCGCCGCCTAGTGAGCTGCCGCCGCCGCCTCCGGCCGATGGCGGCAACGTCAGCAACGGCGCCGCGGGCAACAGCGCCGGCAACGCCGTTCAATAGCCTGATTTCCGCTGCGGTCTCCCTAGGTTGAAGCGGGCGACTAGGCCTCCGGAGCGCAAGCTCCGGGGGTCTTTTCGTTGGAGAATGGGGACAGTTTCTAAACTGTCCCCTAAATGGCGAGCGGATAAGCGGTGGTGCTCTTCACCCGCTCCATGGCGAAGCGCGAAGTGACGTTCTTGAGCGGCACCCGGGCGATCAGCCGGCGGTAGAAATCGTCATAATCGGCCATCGACCCGGCCGCGACCCGGAGCAGGTAATCGACGTCGCCGGCCATGCGGTGGACCTCCATCACCTCGGGCATGGCGGCGACCGCGGCGGCGAAGCCTTCGAGCCAGGCCGGACTATGGTCGGCCGCCTCGATCTCGACGAAGACCGAAATGCCGAGGCCCACCGATTCGGGGTTGAGGATGGCGACGCGGCGCTCGATCACGCCCTGCGCCTCGAGCTTTTGAATCCGCCGCCAGCACGGCGTCTGCGACAGATTCACGCGGGCGGCCACCTCGGCGACGGCAAGCGACGAATCCTCCTGGAGGATGGCGAGAATTCGAAGATCGGTGCGGTCCATCGCCCTGTCATGGCGGACTTGGGAGAATCTTCCAATAGGCGGGGGCAAAAGGGCCCGTCTGAGCAGGTTCTGCCCGTTCGCCGGCACCGGCACGCGCTTGACTTGGCCGGCGCCGCCCCTTAGGGAGCGCCTTCGCTTTTCAGCATCCAGCATCGCATAGAAACAGGCAGGCGTTCCAGGCCATGAAGATCCGCAACTCCTTGAAGTCCCTCAAGTCGCGCCACCGCGACTGCCGCGTGATCCGCCGCCGGGGCCGCACCTACGTCATCAACAAGACGAACCGTCGATTCAAGGCCCGCCAGGGCTAATCGACAGGTGACCGCGACCGCCGTCGTCTTCGACGTCGGCAACGTCCTTTACGGTTGGGATCCCGACGCCTTCCTCGTCAGGCAGATCGTTGACGACGAGGAGCGATTGCGCTTCATCGAGGATGCGGATTTCTTCGGCTGGCATGCCGATC
>DATKIV010000016.1:0-2403 GCA_035543935.1 Allosphingosinicella sp. | reverse complement strand
AGCTTGGCGCCGACTTCGTCGGCGATCTCGCGGAAGCGGCGGAAGTCGAACACGCGCGGATAAGCCGAGCCGCCGGCGATGATGACCTTCGGCCGGTGCTCCTGCGCGAGCTTCTGGACCTCGTCCATGTCGATGCGGTGGTCGTCGCGGCGCACGCTGTACGGCACCGGCTTGAACCAGCGCCCCGACATGTTCACGGGCGATCCGTGGGTCAGGTGCCCGCCGGCGGCGAGGTTGAGACCCATGAAGGTGTCGCCCGGCGCCATCAGCGCCATGAACGCCGCGATGTTGGCCGAGGCGCCCGAGTGCGGCTGGACGTTCGCGAATTTACATCCGAAAAGCTTCGTAACCCGTTCAATTGCCAGATTTTCCGCCACATCAACGTACTGACAGCCGCCGTAGTAGCGACGGCCCGGCAGACCCTCGGCATACTTGTTGGTGAGGACCGAGCCCTGGGCTTCCAGCACCGCCTTGCTGACGATGTTCTCCGAGGCGATCAGCTCGATCTCATCGCGCTGGCGCGAGAGCTCGCACTTCACGGCTTCGGCCACTTCGGGATCGGTCTCCGCCAGTGACGCGGTGAACAGGTTCGCCACCGGGGCGTGGGCTCGCGACGCATCAGTCATTGCATTCACACACTGCTTGTCAGGGATCAGGCCTCCAGCGCGGAGGTTCCCTTCGGCGATAGCATACCCGCCCGGGACCGCCAAGCTATGGGCGCTGCCGGCGAATGTTGCCCACATCTAGGGGCTGAGCCGCCATTTCGGCTCGCCTTTGCGGATGGCTGCGACCGTGGCCGGCCGCCGCCCAAGTTTGCGGCGGTCCGGACGTCCTACCCACAACGCGCATTGTTAATATTAACAAATAACAACGCGCCTCACCGTATTTGGCACCGCCCCGGCCGGTCATTGGGCAACCGCCCGCGACACGCCGGAGACGCGATCAGCGGCCCGCGAAGACCGCCGGCGGGTTAGCCAGATCCATGTTTGGATGATGCGGAAACCTATAAGATTCGCGTTACAAAGTCGATCGAAATTTGCGCCCCGGACGAAGCCCGATCGTGGTGCGGCCAGAGCGATTGCCCGCTTCGGCAATCCCCTTGCCTACCGCATTACGCCTCCACCACCACGTAGTCGTTCTCGACGCTGACCGGCACGGTCTCGGCGACATAGGGCCCGGCCACCAGCCGCGTGCCCGGCTGCACCGAGACCGTATAGGGGCGCGCGCGCACGCGGGTGGGATCGCACCAGGACTGGCCGGTGCGGATGTCGAACTCCCAACCGTGCCAGGGGCAGCGGATGATCTCGCCCGGGCGGGAGTAGCGATAGTGGCCCGGCCCGTCCGATTCCACGAGGCCGGTCTGCCTGCCCTGGCACAGGCTGCCGCCGCGATGCGGACAGCGGTTGTTGAGGGCGAAGAACTCGCCGCCGAGATGGAACACCACGATGGCGCGGCCGTTCACCTGCGCGAGCCGACGGGTGCCCGGCGGAATGTCGCCGACCGCGGCGACCACATGCTTGGCCATGCGCCTAGCCGACCATCAATCGAACCGGTAGAGCGCCTTGGCGTTGCCGCTGTAGATCTTGTTGCGGCGCTCCTCGCTCAGGCTCGGCGGCAGCGCGAGAAACGGATCGTCGAAATCCCAGTGCGGATAGTCGCTGGCGAACAGGATCTTGTCCCAGCCGATCCATTCCATCACGTCGATCACATGGTCGGGGTCTTCGGCCTCTTCCATCGGCTGGGTCGAAACCCAGAAGTGTTCGCGCAGGTATTCCGACGGCGCGCGCTTGAGATGCGGGACCTCGTCCTTCATCCGCTTCCAGTTCTGATCGAGGCGCCAGCCGAGCGCGGGGATCCAGGCAAAGCCCGCTTCGATCAGCACGATCTTGAGCTCGGGAAAGCGCTCGAACACGCCCTCCACGATCAGGCTCGCGACCGACGCCTGCAACGAGGCCGAGTGCTCGGTGATCTCCTCGATGTAGAACGAGGGCCAGCCGGTACTGCTCATCGGGCGGCCGCTGGAGCCGAAGACGTGCACGCCGATGGGCAGCCCGGCCTCGACCGCCGCCTCGAAGATCGGCCAGTAGCGGCGCTTGCCGAGCAGCTCGCTGGTGCGGCTCAGGAACAGCACATGGGCGAAGCGGCGATCGCCCGCGCGTTTGCGGATTTCCGCGCAGGACATTTCGCTGTTCTCGTAGGGAATGACGACGGAGGCCTTGAGCCGCGGATCGCGCCGGTTCCAGCCTTCGAGCTGGTACTCGTTGGCGGCAAACGCCATGGCGGCGCTGAGCTCGTCGTTCTGCTCGCCCTGCCCGGTCGGCGAGAGCGGATTCATGACGCCCCATTCGATCCCGTAGAAGTCGAGATGCTGCTGGCGCATGAAGTCGAGATCGCTTGCCGGCA
>DATKIV010000015.1:0-33278 GCA_035543935.1 Allosphingosinicella sp. | reverse complement strand
GCTGATAACCCCCAAGAGCTCATATCGACGGGGTTGTTTGGCACCTCGATGTCGGCTCATCACATCCTGGGGCTGGAGCAGGTCCCAAGGGTTTGGCTGTTCGCCAATTAAAGTGGTACGTGAGCTGGGTTCAGAACGTCGCGAGACAGTTTGGTCCCTATCTGCCGTGGGCGTCGATATTTGAGAGGAGTTGACCCTAGTACGAGAGGACCGGGTTGAACATACCTCTGGTGGACCTGTCATTGCGCCAGCAGTGCAGCAGGGTAGCTATGTATGGACGGGATAACCGCTGAAAGCATCTAAGCGGGAAGCCTCCCTCAAGATAAGATATCTCAGAGCCGTGGAAGACCACCACGTTGATAGGCCGGATGTGGAAGCGGGGTAACCCGTGGAGCTAACCGGTCCTAATTGCTCTATTCGCGCTTGAGAGTCACACCGTCAATGTCAGGCTTGGCCTGTTGTTGATCGTGACCTCGGCTAGACTAATTACATCGATTTCTAGATCCCTTTTCATGCACCTGCCTCATAGCTTGGTGACCATAGCGTCCGTGACCCACCCGATCCCATCCCGAACTCGGCCGTGAAACCGGACAGCGCCGATGGTACTACCGCTTAAGCGTTGGAAGAGTAGGTCGTCGCCAGGCTTTGCGGCAGGTGCATGGATAGGATCGAATGAACCCATTCACATTGTCAAAGGCAGCCGTCGGAGCCGATCGGCTCCGCAAGGCCGAACGGCCGTCCGAGCTTATGCGAGGAAAGCCAAGCGAGCGGATGCTCGCGCCGGCGATTGAGGCTTACAAATGGTGTCGCGGGGTGGAGCAGCCCGGTAGCTCGTCAGGCTCATAACCTGAAGGTCGTAGGTTCAAATCCTACCCCCGCAACCAATCCAAGACCCCGCTTCGGCGGGGTTTTTTGCGTTTGGGGCGTGCCCAGCGGCGGCAGGCGCCAACTCGCATCGCCATTCCAGCGCAAGCTGGAATCTCTTTTCCTTCCAGCGCTTTCAAGAAGTGAGATTCCAGCTTTCGCTGGAATGACGAAGAACGGGTAGGCTCTGCCTGCCTACTCCGCCGCGTGGGCGACCTCCGCAGCGTGCGCGACGGCGGCGGCCGCCGCCTCGATCTCCGCTGCCTTCGCTTCGACCAGGCGGACGATATGGTCGATCATGTCGGCATCCTGGACATGGTGGTCGGTGACTCCGGAGAGATAGACCATGTGCCTGCCCTGGCCGCCCCCGGTGATGCCGATGTCGGTCTCGCGGGCCTCGCCGGGACCGTTGACGACGCAGCCGAGCACCGACAGCGACATCGGCGTGCGGATGTGGCTGAGACGCTCCTCGAGCGTCTCGACGGTGCGGATCACGTCGAAGCCCTGGCGCGCGCAGCTCGGGCAGGAGACGACTCGCACGCCGCGGTTGCGGATGCCGAGGCTCTTGAGGATCTCGTAGCCGACGCGGACCTCCTCTTCCGGCTCGGCCGAGAGCGAGACGCGGATCGTGTCGCCGATGCCGAACCAGAGCAAGGTGCCGATGCCGATCGCCGATTTGACGGTGCCGCCACGCTGGCCGCCCGCCTCGGTGATGCCGAGATGGAGCGGGCAATCGACCGCCTCGGCGAGCTGCTGATAGGCGGCCACCGCGAGGAAATGATCCGACGCCTTCACCGCCACTTTGTACTCGTGGAAATCATGGTCCTGGAGCAATTTGATATGGTCGAGCGCGCTTTCGACCAGCGCCTCCGGGCAGGGCTCGCCATATTTTTCGAGGAGGTCGCGTTCGAGGCTGCCGGCATTGACCCCGATCCGCATCGAGCAGCCGTTCGCCCTGGCCGCGCGAACGACCTCGGCGACGCGCTCGGCCGAGCCGATATTGCCGGGGTTGATCCTGAGGCAGGCGGCGCCGGCGTCGGCGGCCTCGAGCGCGCGTTTGTAGTGGAAGTGGATGTCGGCGACGATCGGCACCTGCGCCGCGCGGACGATCTGCCTGAGCGCGGCGGTCGAGTCCGTGTCAGGGCAGGACACGCGGATGATGTCGACGCCGACCTCCTCGCAGCGCCGGATCTGGTCGATCGTCGCTTTGGCGTCAGAGGTCGGCGTGTTGGTCATGGTCTGCACGGTGACGGGCGCGTCGCCGCCGACGGGCACGTTGCCGACCATGATCTGCCGCGACCTGCGCCGCTCTATGTCTCTCCAGGGACGTATCGACATGGCGCGCATATAGGCGCTGCGGGCCCTAAGGGAAAGTTAGCGTCGGCTGGGGCCGTCGAACAGGTCGGGACGGTGATGGCGCACGGTCGCGAGCAGATCGTCCATCCCGCGATCGTAAAAGGTGGTGTTGATGCCGAAATGGCCGAAGCCGAGCCCGGCGTCGACCGCTCCGGCGGTCCGCCGCATCGCGCCCGCCGCCGCATAACGCTCCGGATCGCGCAGCGCGAAGCGCACGATCCGCTGGATCCCCGCCCGGATCGGCAGCACGCCCGTGATCTGGCCCCAGGGGATTGTCTCGGCCGAGTGCGCCGGCACGAATATGCCGTTCCCGTCGATCCGCGCCTCGACGCCGCCGCCGCGCGCGCGGCGCAGGAAGACGAAGGCCGCGCCGAAGCAGGCGGCCACGATCGTCCAGCCGACCAGCGGGTAGCTGCCGCTTTGCGTCGGGATCACCCCCGCCGCCGCGAAGCCGAGGACGGAGAGAAGGAGGCAGGCGCCCGCGAGCAGATAGTTGACCCGGGTGGATTGGCGCGCTTCGTAAATCATGCGCGCCTCAGCCGAACGGATTGTCGAGCGACGGCGGGGGCGTCGAGAACCAGGCCGGGCCGGCCTCGGTCATGTGGAGGCAATCCTCCAGCCTGATGCCGAACCTGCCGGGCAGATAGAGACCGGGCTCGTCGGAGAGGCACATGCCGGGCGCGAGCAGGGTGGTCTCGCCATGGACGAAATTGACCGGCTCGTGGCCGTCCATGCCGATGCCATGGCCGGTGCGATGCGACAGGCCGGGCAGCCGATAGCCCGGCCCATAGCCCCAGCGTTCGTAAGCCGCGCGCACCGCATCGTCGACGCTGCCGGCGCTGCGGCCGATCCGGGCCGCCTCGAACGCGATCTGCTGGCCGCGATGCATCTGGTCCCAGACCCGGCGCTGCTCGGCATTGGCGTCGCCGAAGACGAACGTCCGGCTGATGTCCGATTGATAGCCCTCGACCGTGCAGCCGCAGTCCATCAGCACGACCTCGCCGTCGCGGACCTGCTGCGGCTGGCCCGAGCCGTGCGGATAGGCGCTCGCCTCGCCGAGCAGGACCAAGGCGAATTCGGGATTGCCGCCCAGGGCCGCGGTGGCGCCGTTCATGATCGCGCCGATCTCGCCCGGCGTCATGCCGCGCGCGATCCTGGGCGCGGTGTGGCGATAGGCGGCGATGGTGATGTCGGCCGCCTTCTGCATCAGCGCGATCTCATGCGCGGATTTCACCATCCGGCAGCCGCGCACCACCGGCGCGCCGGGGCGGATCTCGACCCCCGGCAGGGCGCGCCGCAGCCCGTCGACGGCGAAGAAGCGCACCGTCTCCTCGATGCCGACCGGCGCCGTCACCCGGCGGTCGCGCAGGATCCCGGCCACGAGGCCAAGCGGGTTCTCATGCTCGTTCCAGACTCGGATCTCGGCGGGAATCTTGAGGCTCTCGCGGACCGAGGGCTCCTCGAAATGCGGGGTGACGATGGCGGCCTCGCCTTCGCGCGGCAGGATCGCGGCGGTGAGCCGCTCGCTGCGCCACCATTGCACGCCGGTGAAATAGGTCATCGAGGCGCCGGGCTCGATCAAAAGGGCGCCGATGCCGTGCTCGGCCATCAGCCGCCGCGCCTTGTCGATCCGGGCGAGATGTTCCTCGCCCGCGATCGGCACGACGTCGCCGGTCATCCGCGCCAGCGATCGCGCGGGCTCCTGCGCGAGCAGGCGGGCCGGGCCCAGCGCCGCGAGCCCGGCGGAGGCCGCGCTCATCATCAACAGATCGCGCCGGCTGGTCCGCATGGACGCAGGATTGACCGGCGCCGCGGCCCAGGTCAATCCTTGTCGCCTACGGCGCCGGCGGCGGTCAGAGGATGAAGTCGGTCGCCACCAGAGTCAGGACGCCGGTCAGCGCGATCTCGAAATCGGCCATGCCGTCGCCATTGGTGTCCGCCTGGACCCAGGTGTCGGTGCCGTCGTCGAAATAGCGGAGCTCGCCGGCAAGGCTCGAAAAGGCCGCGTTGCCGACGAAATTGAAGGCCTGGTTGCCGCCTGTCGTCGTGTCCGCGTCGACGAAGCCGAGATCGATGATGTCGGTGCCTTGCGCGAAATCGGTGATCCGGTCGGCGCTCGCGCCCAGCCCCGATTCATATTGGGTGGAGAGCCGGAACGTGTCGGCGCCGGACCCGCCGGTGCTGGTGTCCGCCCCGGTTCCGCCGACCAGGAGATCGTCGCCATTGCCGCCGAGCAGGGTGTCGGCGCCGGATTCGCCGCGCAGCTCGTCGGCGCCGTCGAGGCCGCTCAACGTGTCGGTCCCGCTGCCGCCGTAAATGTCGTTGTCGAGACTGTTGCCCGTGCCCGCGAAATTGCCGGTCACGCTGTTATAGTCGAGATTCTCGACATCGGCGCCGAGCGTATAGCTGGCAAGCGTGGTGTAGACGAGATCGGTGCCCTCGCCCGAGGCCTCGACGACGGTGTCGCCGCTATCGTCGACGAGATAGACGTCGTCGCCGTCATTGCCCTCCATTTGATCGGCGCCGGCGCCGCCGTCGAGCGTGTCGCCCTGGGCGCCGCCATAGAGGTTGTCGCTGCCGCCGCGGCCGATCAGATAATCATAGCCGTCGCCGCCATAGAGAATGTCGTCGGAACCGCCGCCCTCGATCTCGTTGTTGAGGTCGTTGCCGGTGCCGGTGAAATTGCCGCTGCCGGTGAAGCGGAGCTTCTCGACATTGGCGCCGAGCGCATAAGCGGCGAGGGTGGTGCGAACCTGATCCGTGCCTTCGCCCGCCGCCTCGCTTACTGAATCGCCGACATCGTCGACGAAATAGATGTCATTGCCGGTGCCGCCGCTCATCGTGTCGGCGCCGGTGCCGCCATCGAGCTGGTCGCTGCCGCCATTGCCGAAGAGGATGTCGTTGCCGCCGAGGCCGAAGATGAGATCCGCGGAGTTGGTGCCGTTGAGCGTGTCGTCGCCAGCCGTGCCAGTGATCGTGGGCATGCCAAACCCTCCCTTTGCTTGGCATAAGCTATCATCGTTACGGCTTCGTTTCTAGGCGGATTCAGTTTGGTCCGATACTTTTCTTCAATACCGAAGAATTACTGTAGTAATGACTCTAGTGTTATTCCGTGCCGCTCCAGCGCCAGCGCCAGCCCCCGCGCGTCTTGCGCGCGCGGACGAGGAGGAAAGCGGCGGTCGCGGTCACGACGATCGCGACGAAGCCGAAGAGCGTGCGCTCGGCCAGCAGCCACGGCGAGGGTCACTGCCGCGCAATAGACCAGGCACAGGACCCAGCCCTGCCACGTCAGCGGCGGCCGGCGCCAAAGCCGTATCTCTTGGGCGAGAACCGATCGTCGCCATCGTCCTGGTCATCATCCATCCTCCTTCTTCGGCCGCCCGCGCGGGCGCTGCTCCGGGCTGGCCACCTTGACGCCGCGCCGGCCCAAGGCCTCGCGCAGCAGCACCTCGATCTGGGCGTTGACGCTGCGGAAATCCGCCGCCGCGCAGCGTTCGAGCGCCCCCCACAAAGCGGGCTCGATGCGCAGCGGATAGGCCTTCTTGGGGGGCTGGACCACGTCCCCCTTCCTATTGGTAGAGGGTGCCGGTGTTGACGACGGGCTGGGTGCTGTGCTCCGAGCAGAGCACCACCATCAGGTTCGAGACCATCGCCGCCTTGCGCTCGTCATCGAGGTCGACGACGCCCTTTTCCGACAGCAATTGGATCGCGTTCTCGACCATCGACACGGCGCCGATCACGATCTTCTGCCGCGCCGCGATCACCGCCTCGGCCTGCTGGCGGCGTAGCATCGCCTGGGCGATCTCCTGCGCATAGGCAAGATGGGTGAGGCGGCATTCGTCGACGGTGATGCCGGCCCGGGAGACACGATCCTGCAGCTCGCGCTCGAGCTCCTCGCTGACCACCTCGGCGTCGCCGCGCAAGGTCACTTCCTTATGCTCGAGATCGTCATAGGGATATTTGGCGCCGATCGAGCGGACCGCGCTTTCGATCTGGATCTCGACGAACTCCATATAATTGGCGACGTCGAACAGGGCCTGGGCGGTGTCGGTCACCCGCCAGACCACGTTGGTCGCGATCTCGACCGGATTGCCGCGCAGGTCGTTCACCTTGATCTTGTCGGAGGTGATGTTGTGGATGCGGGTCGAAATCTTGGTGCGGGTCAGCCATGGCAGCACCCAGCGCAGGCCGTGGGTCCGGTCGGTGCCCTTATAGGCGCCGAACAAAAGGATCGCCGCCGCCTGGTTGGGCTGGAGCAGATAGAAGCCGGCGAGCACGAACAGGACGCCGATCGCGCCGACCGGGGTCAGCGCCGCGCCGAGCGCGATGTTATGATTGACGAGCAAGGCGACGCCGGCGGCCAAAGCGGCGAGGAAGGCCAGGAGGACGAGCAGCATGACATAGCCGCTGCTCGTGCGCGCCAAACGTTCGCTGGACAGGCTGAGCGCGCTGCTGGGGGCCAAATCCTTGTTGGTGTTCATCGTTCGGTTCCCTCCAATAATGATGATATCATATTTATATCGATGCCGAGTCGCAAGCAAAATCGTTGCGGGCCCGGAATCGCCGGCAGGCGCGGGGACAGTTACTTGTAACTGTCCCGCCTGCGACGGTGGAAAACGGGGACGGTTACGAGTAACTGTCCCCTCGGACGAAGGAGGGGGCCGATGCGTTTCCTGTCGCTGCTGCTTGGAGCCTTGCTGATGAGTGTCACTCCCGCCTCCGCTGCCGGCCAATCGGGCGAAGAAAGCGAGCGCCCCGCCTGGCGGCTGGTCATCCACGGCGGCGCCGGAGTGATCGAGCGCGCACGGATGTCGGCGGCGGAGGATGCGGCGATCCGCGCCGCGCTGAACCGCGCGCTCGACGCTGGCTCGGCGATCCTCGCCCGCGGCGGCAAGTCGCTCGACGCGGTCGAGGCGGCGGTGCGCGTGCTCGAGGACGACCCGCATTTCAACGCCGGCCGCGGCTCGGTTTTCACCTATCAGGGCACGATCGAGATGGACGCCTCGATCATGGACGGCTCGAACCGCAATGCCGGCGCCGTCACCGGCGTCACCGCGACGCGCAACCCGATCAGCCTCGCCCGCCGGGTGATGGAGCATAGCCCCCACGTCTTCCTCTCCCGCGAAGGCGCCGACGCATTCTCGCGCGAGCAGGGCCTGCCGCAGGAGCCGCCCGAATATTTCCAGACGCCCGAGCGCCGCCGCCAGCTCGAGGAATTGCGCGCGCGGCCGAGCGCCGAGCATTTCGACGTCCACCTGAAATATGGCACGGTCGGCGCGGTCGCCATGGACCAGGAGGGCCATGTCGCCGCCGCCACTTCGACCGGCGGCCTCACCGGCAAGCGCTGGGGCCGGATCGGCGATTCGCCGATCATCGGGGCGGGCACTTATGCCGACGACCGCGGCTGCGCTGTGTCGGCGACGGGCGCGGGCGAATATTTCATCCGGGTCGGCGTCGCCCACGAAATCTGCGCGCAGATCCGCGCCCGCTTCCTGGCCGCGGTCGACGAGGCGCAGCGCTCGGTCACCGACGCGCAGGGCAATCGGACCTATATCGTCCATGCCAGCGAGTTCGACCTGCCGGACGGAGTCGCGCAGGAGGTCGCCGACGCGGTCATCGCCGAGGTCGGCGGCCTCGGCGGCTCGGGCGGAGTGATCGTGGCGACGCCTTGGGGCGATGGCGTCTACAGCTTCAACACGCCCGGAATGTATCGCGGCCAAGCCTCCCCGCGCGGCCGCTCGGTGGCCATTTACGGCGACGAGACCGGCCGGTGATCCGCCGGCTCTGCCTGGCGCTGCTCCTCCTGCTTTGCGCCGCGCCGGCCTCGGCCTGGTGGGAATATGGTCATGGCACGGTCGGGCGGATCGCCTATCTGAACGTCAGCCCGGCCACCCGCGCCGAGATCGACCGGCTGCTCGCGCAGGGGCGGCTGCTCGACACGCCGACCTGCTCGGTGCGGACGATCGAGCTGGCCAGCTACTGGCCCGATTGCATCAAGACGCTGGGCGAGCGGTTCAGCTACACCTCGCCCTGGCATTACCAGAATGTCGACATCTGCCGGCCCTTCGACCAGGCCTCGGCCTGCCGCGACGGCAATTGCGTGTCGGCGCAGATCGAGCGCAACGTCCGGCTGCTCGCCGATCGCACCCTGCCGACGCGCGAGCGCGTGATGGCGCTCGCTTTCCTCATTCATTTCATGGGCGATCTTCACCAGCCGATGCATGCCGGCGATCATGGCGATCTCGGCGGCAACCGCGTGCAGGTTTCCTACGGAGCGATCGCCGGGCGGACCAACCTTCACATGGTCTGGGACGGCTATCTCTCCGACCGCGGCATCTCGCAGCCGCCCGGCGGCCCGGCCGGCATGCTTTCCGAGCTGAGCCCGGCCGACAAAGCGGCGATGCGCGAGGGCACTTTGGTCGATTGGGCACGCGAGACCTGGCAGGCCAGCCGGGACTATGCCTATGGCTCGATCATGTCCGATCCCTGCGGTCCGGCGCCCGCCGAGCGGCCGGTGATCACCGAGGAGATCACCCGGCGGCTGGTGCCGGTGATCCGGCGCCAGGTCGCCCGCGGCGGGCTCAGGCTGGCGCGGCTGCTCGACGAGGCGCTGGCGCCGGATTCGATCTGGCTGAGGCCGCGGGAGCGGAACTGACCGAGAATCCTCCCCGGCTACCGAATGGGGACACGTACTTTTTCGCGAAAAAGTACGTGTCCCCTGCTCTTACTCCGGCACCACCGTCACCGCGCGGCGGTTCTGGGCCCAGGCTTCCTCGTTGGACGCCGGGTTTTGCGGGCGCTCCTTGCCCCAGCTGATCGTCGTCATCCGGCCCGCGGCGATGCCGCGCGACTGGAGATAGTCGCGCGCGGCATTGGCGCGGCGATCGCCCAAAGCGAGGTTGTATTCGCGGGTGCCGCGCTCGTCGGCATGGCCTTCGATCGTCACGCGGACATCCGGATAGCGGGTCAGCCATTGCGCCTGGGCGTCGAGCGTCGCCCGGTCCTCGGCGTCGATCGCGAACGAATCGAGCTCGAAGAAGACCCGGTCGGCGGGCACGCTCTGCAGGAAATCGGAGCGCGAGCCGGGGCCGGTGCGGCCGCCGCCGCCCTCGTTGCCGAGGCCGTCATTGGGCAGGACCTCGGTGGTCTGGGGCGGATCGGGCGGGCGCTGTTCGGGGCGCCTGGTGGCGCAGCCGGCGGTCAGCGAGACGGCGGCGGCCACCGCCAGCAGGCTCGTCAGTCTGTTCGTCATGTTCTTCTCCATCCTAATCCGTCCCATCCTAATTGCGTAACGGCGACCAAGCCGGGTCCGATCCGCCGAGCGGCGTGCGCACCTGGCGGACCGCCCCGCTCGCCACGTCGACATACCAGAGCTGGCCGGAGCTGGCGCCGCGGGTGAACATCACCGCGCGGCCGTTGGGCGCCCAGCTCGGCCCTTCGGCATAGCCGCCGCTGGTCAGCGTGCGTGCGCCCGATCCGTCGGGCGTCATCACGCCGATCTGGAAGGCGCCCGTTCTCGTATAGGCGATGAGGTCGCCGCGCGGGCTCCACACCGGCGTCGCATAGCCGCCGCCGCCGAAGCTGATCCGGCGCTGGCTGGAGCCGTCCGCATTCATCACGTAGAGCTGCTGGCTGCCGCTGCGGTCGCTTTCGAAGACGATCCGGCGCCCGTCGGGCGAGAAGGAGCCGCCGGTGTCGATGCCGGGCGCGTTGGTCAGCCGGGTCGGCGTGCCGCCGGAAACGGGGATCGTGTAGATGTCGGTATTGCCGTTGATCGCCATCGAGAAGATGATTCGGCTGCTGTCCGGCGCGTAGCGCGGCGCGAAGGTCATATAGGCGCCGGGCACGAGCGGCCTGACCCGCTGGGTCTCGATCTCGTAGACCATCACGCGCGGCTGATCGCGGCCCTGATAGGTCATGAAGGTGATCGTGCGCTGGTCGGGCGCGAAGCGCGGCGTCAGCACCGTATATTGGCCGTTGGTCAGGAAGCGGTGGTTGGCGCCGTCATAATCCATGATCGCCAGCCGCTTGATCCGCCGCCGCGCCGGCCCGGTTTCCGAGACGTAGACGATGCGCGTGTCGAAATAGGCGCCCTCGCCGGTCAGCCGCGAATAGATCGAATCGGCGCAGCGATGGGCGGCGCGGCGCCAGTCGCGCGGCTGGACGACATAGCCCTGGCGGGCGAGCTGGCTCTGGGCGCTGACGTCGAAGAGATAGCAGCCGACGGTCAAGGTGCCGTTGGCATTGGCCTGGACGAAGCCCTGGACTAGATTCGGCGCCCCGGTGGCGGAGAAAGCGCCATAATCAGGCGCTTCGACCTGCGGGAAGGAGACGGCGGGCAGGCCGCTCGGCCCGATCGGCGTGAACAGGCCCGAATTGCCGAGATCGGTGGCGACGATCTGGGCAACCTGCTGGCCGAGCGCCTGGGTGTTGCCCGCCGGCGTGTCGGCGGCGGCGGGGGTCGGCATGTACGGGATGGCGATGGGCTGCACCGTCACCACGCCTTCGCCGACGCGGATCGGTTCGTCCTCGTCCGGTTGCGGCTGGGTCTCCTGAGCGACGACCGGCGTGGCGGCGAGCGCTGCGGCGGCGAGGAGCATGTGGCGAAATTGGAGCGCTTTCATCAGTTTGTCCTAGGAAATTGATAGGTGAATTGTCGCCAGCTGGCGGGCGCGTCCTCCCAGCCCGGATATTGGAGAACCGCCTGTCTGACCCTGTTCTGGCACTGCGTGAGGACATTGCGCGCGAGGTCGCGCATGCGGGTTTCATAACGTTCGAGACTGGGGTCGCCGTTCGTCACCCGGAGAAGCTGCGCGCTGGCCACCGTGCCGTCGCGATTGAGGGTGACCCGATAGTCCACGCGAATTGCAGCCGCCTCTTCGGCCGGCAGCGGCTGGCGCCGGCAAAATTCAAGCGCCGCCCCGATCGCGCCACGGAGGCTCCGTAACTGCCCCGGCCCGTAATTGGCGGCAGGCGCGCCGGGCGCGCGTCGCGGATCGTCGCCGAAGCTGTTGGGGTTGAGATTGAGGCCGGGCGCGCGGCTGACCTCGCCGGAGCCGCGAGCGTCCGGGGGCCCGCCGGGGCGCCGGGGCGGTGCCGGACTTGCGGAAGGCGCGGCGGCGGGCGCCGGACCGACCTCCGGCGACGGCGCGGCGAGCTCGACCGGGCCGGTCTCGGACGCCGCCGGCGGGGCGGCAGAAGGCGTTGGATTGGGCGAGGTCGAGGTGGGTCCAACCTCATCGACATAGGAGACTTCCATCGCCGGCGGCATTGCCGCCTCGCGGGTCGCGTTGATCGCGAGGAAGGCCATAACGACGAACAGGGCGGCGTGGCCCGCCACCGAGGCGCCGATGCCGATCGCCGCGGTCCGCTCCATCAGCGGTCTCCCGAGCCCGTGCTGACCAGGGCGACGCGGCGCAGGCCGGCGCGGTTGATCTCGCCCATCACCGTCATGACCCGGCCGTAATCGAGACTGCGGTCGGCGCGCAGGAAGACGCGCGGGCCGCCCTGTTCCCGCGATGCCGCCGCGCGCTGGCGGAGCAGGGCGCCCAAAGCGCCGGGCGCGACCGGCCGGTCGTCGAGGAAGATCCGGCCCTGCGCGTCGATCGACAAAGCGAGCGGCGCGCCGCTCTGCTCGAGCGCCGCCGCCTTGCTTTCGGGCACGTCGACCTGGACGCCGCTGGCGAGCAGAGGCGCGGTCACCATGAAGATGATCAGGAGGACGAGCATCACGTCGACCATCGGCGTGACGTTGATCTCCGCCATCGGCGTCCTGCGCCCGCGCCGGCCCGCGCCGAGGATGGGGCCCATGGCCATCTAGAAATCCTCCCCGGAACGGGGAGGGGGACCGCCGGCGAAGCCGGGGGTGGAGGGGTCGCGAGCGCAGCGAGCATGGCGAGGCCCCGACCCCTCCACCAGCCTGCGGCTGGCCCCCCTCCCCGTTCCGGGGAGGATTTCCAGCGGGCCTCTCATCCCTCGCTCTCCAATTCCCGGCTCAATGTCCCGTGGAAGCCGTCGGCGAAGCGCTGCAGGCGGGCTTCGAGGCGGTTGATGCCATAGCTGAAGCGGTTGTAGGCGATCACCGCGGGGATCGCCGCGAACAGGCCGATCGCGGTCGCGAACAGGGCCTCGGCGATGCCCGGCGCGACGACGTCGAGGCTGGTGCTCTTCTCCTGCGCGATCCGCGAGAAGCTGACCATGATGCCGAGCACGGTTCCGAACAGGCCGACGAAGGGCGCGACCGAGCCGACCGTGGCGAGGATGTTGAGGTTCGAGGCGAGCCGGTCGGTCTCCGCGGCGACCGCGCTCTGCATCGCCACCGCGAGGCGGGCTCGGGTGCCGTCCTTGTCGAGCGCCTTGCCGGCGGTCGAGCGGCGCCATTCGGCGATGCCGGCGGCAAGCACCTTGGCGGCGGGCAGGTCGCTGCGGCCGCGACTTTCGTAAAAGGTGTCGATATCCTCGGATTTCCAGAAGTCGCGCTCGAACCTTTCATTCTCGCGCGTGATCCGGCGCATGCGCAACCAGTGGCCGACGATGATCGCCCAGGTCCAGACGCTGGCGACGAAGAGGAGGGCCATCACCACCTGGACCGCCACGGTGGCGCCCAGGAACAGGTGAACCAGCCACATCAGGCTGTTCTGGTCGGATGCGATGGTCTGCACTCAGTCCCTTTCCCTCAATAGACGCTCGAACGTCTCGACCCAGGCGCGCGGCTGGCGCTTCGGCCGCCCCTCGCACAGGAAGGCGGCAATGATCTCGGCTTCGGCCAGAAGTTGCGGCCCGCGCATGACTCGCTGCTGAATGGTGCAGCTCGCCGCGCGCACCGCGGTCACTTCGCTCAGCACCAGCAGGTCGTCGTCGAGCTTGCCCGGCGCGCGGTAGCGGATGCGCGCCTCGGCGACGACGTAGACCCCCTCGCCGCTTTCGATCGCCATGCGCTGGTCGATGCCCGCCGCGCGCAGCATGTCGGACCGCGCCCGCTCGATGAACTTGAGGTAATTGGCATGGTAGACGATGCCGGCAACGTCGGTGTCCTCGAAATAGACGCGAAGCGCGAAATGATGGGTGCGGCCCACGAACGCGCCCTGATAAGGATGGTCAACGTCGCTCACCGGGGCGCTCTACCGGCGCGGACGCCCGCCGGGAACCCCGTGCAGGCACCGAAGGACGAGCCGGTCCTGTTTTGCGGTTGACAGCCTTGTAACTCATAGGTTACATGTCACCTACAGGTTACAAGGAAATCATAATGACATCTCCCTCCGACATCGAAACCGCGGACCGGCTGTCCCGGCGGCGGGCGCGCATCCTGCCCTTTCTCGCAATCATCTTCCTGACCCAGCAAGCCGCCTATTTCGCCGAGCCCGATACCGGCATGCGCGCGGTCGACCATGTCAAGGTTGGCGCCTGGCTGCTTCTCTCGACGGTCCTGGTGCTCTGCCTGGCGACCAACGGCTTCTGGTTCAAGCCGAAGCGGGTGCGGGCGCTGATGGACGACGAGGTCACCCGCGCCAATCGCGCCGAGGCCTTCCGGATCGGCTTCCTGGCCACCATGGCGAGCGCGGTGGTGCTCTATTTCGTCAGCCAGTTCGAGCCGATGAGCGGCCGCCTTGCGATCCACGCATTGACCACGATCGGTATCGCCGCCGCTTTGCTGCGCTTCGGCTTTCTCGAACGGCGCGCGCACCGGGATGACTGAACGGCTCGGCAATGTCCTGCTCGCCCTGCGCACCGAACGCGGCCTCACCCAGGCCGCGCTCGCGGAAATGGTGGGCGTCAGCCGCAAGACGATCAACACGGTGGAAAATGGCGTGTTCGTGCCTTCGACCCTGCTCGCGCTCAAGCTGGCCCGCGCGCTGGGCCGGCCGGTCGAGGACATCTTCTCGCTCGACGATTAGAGGGAAAGGCTGGACGGATGCCGAACCTTGCGCCACCTTTCCGCGCCATGATCAGGCCCCTGCTCCTTGGCTCGCTGCTGAGCCTCTCCGCCGCCGCTCTTGCGCAAAGCGAGCCGAATATGCCCAACCAGACCAGCGCCGAAGCGCGCACCCGCGCCGCTCTGGACCGCGTCCGGGAGCTCAATCCGCGCCTCAACGCGGTAATCGCGGTGGATCCGACAGCGTTCGATCAGGCGCGCGCGCTCGACCGCAACCGGCGCGCGCGCGGGCCGCTCTTCGGCATGCCGATCCTGATCAAGGACAATATCGAGACCCTGGGGCCGCTGCCGACGACGGCGGGGAGCCTCGCTTTGGCCAACAATGTCACAGGTCGCGACGCGCCCCTGGTAGCGCGGCTGCGCGCCGCGGGCGCGGTGATCCTCGGCAAGACCAACCTTTCCGAATGGGCCAATATCCGCTCGTCCGATTCGATCTCGGGCTGGAGCGCGGTCGGCGGCCAGGTCCGCAACCCCTATGCGCTGAACCGCAATCCCTGCGGGTCGAGCTCGGGCAGCGCGGTGGCGGTGGCATCGGGCATGGTGCCGGCGGCGATCGGCACCGAGACCGACGGCTCGGTCACCTGCCCGGCCGCGATCAACGGCATAATCGGCTTCAAGCCCAGCGTCGGCCTGGTCAGCCGCACCCATGTCGTGCCGATCAGCCACAGCCAGGACACGCCCGGGCCGATGACGCTGACCGTGCGCGACGCCGCTTTGATCATGAACGCCATCGTCGGCGCCGATCCCGCCGACCCGGCCACCGCCGAAGCCAATGAGCGGCGCGAGGATTATGTCGCGGCCTTGCGAGCGGACGCGCTGCGCGGGGTCCGGCTCGGCGTGATGCGCTTCTCGGCGGGCTTCGGCACCGACGCGCCGTTCGAGGCGGCGCTGGACACGTTGCGCGCCCAGGGCGCCATCCTCGTCGAGATCACGGAATTTTCAGGGCGGCAGGAGATCGGCCGCAACGAGATCGTCGTGCTGCGCGCCGAATTGAAGCATGACCTCAACCTCTATCTGGCCACCCTGCCGGAAACCGTGCGCACGCGCACGCTCGAGCAGCTCATCGCCTTCAACAACGAGCATCGCGCCGAGGAAATGCCGCTCTTCGGCCAGGATGTGTTCGAGACGGCGCAGGCGACGCCGGGTCTCGACGCTGCCTGGCGGACGGCGCGCGAGACCTCGCTGCGCCTCGCCGGCCCGGAGGGGATCGACCGGATGCTGCGCGAGCACAATGTCGTCGCCCTCATCGCCCCGACCCGGCCGGCGGCCTGGCTGATCGATAGTGTCCATGGCGACACCAGCCCCGGCGGCGGCCCGGCCGGCAGCCTCGCCGCGGTGGCCGGCTACCCCCATCTGACCGTGCCGATGGGGCAGGTGCGCGGCCTGCCCGTCGGCCTTTCCTTCATCGGCGCCAAATGGTCCGACGCGCGCATCCTCGCTCTGGGCTATGCCTATGAGCAGGCGTCGCACGCCCGCGTCCCGCCACGCTTCCTGCCGTCGATCGAGGAAAGCGAGGAGGTGGCGCCGCACCTCAGGCCGGCGGCACGCCCCTGACCCACACGTCATTGCGAGGAGCGGAGCGACGAAGCAATCCAGCCGGCCTCTGAGTCAGCACTAGATTGCTTCGCTACGCTCGCAATGACGGCTTGAGCTTCTTCGGCCGTTTCTTCGCATTGCCCCTGAGGCCCGCCGCCTGGGCCAGGCTCGCCCAATGCTGCATTGCTTCGGCATCGTCATAGACGTCGCTCGGCGCGCGGCGATAGTTCATCGTCTCGATCTTGCCGTCCTTGTCGGTGAAGGTGAAGCGCTCGCATCCGGCCGCGTCCCAGACCGCCGCGCTCTCGGCATCCGCCTTGAACCATACCTCCTCCTCGTCGAGCACCGCGAAGACGATGCCGTCGAGATAGAGGACGGCGGCGCCCATCATCCTGCGCATCGTCACCGGGCCGAGCGGCTCCAGCGCTTCCTGGATCCAGGCGTAGAGGCCCTCGTCGATGCTCATGCGGTGAGCTTGAGGCCGGCGATGGCGAGGACGATGGCGAGGATCAGCAGCATCCTGAGCGTCGTCGCCGGCTCGCCGAACCAGAGCATGCCGACGATCACCGTGCCGATCGCGCCGATCGCGCCCCATACCGCATAGGCCGTCCCCATCGGGATGGTCCGCGCCGCATGTTCGAGCAGGCCCATCGAGATCGCCACCGACCCCAGGAAGGCGAGCGTCCAGGGCAGGTTGCGGAAGCCCTCGACGAAGCGCAGCGAGGTGGTGAAACCGATCTCGAACAATCCGCCGAGAATGAGGAGCGTCCAGGCCATGGCGAAAGAATTAGCGCGCCCGCCCGCCCCGCGCTAGCGTCGGCCCATGGCCAGCACCATCGGCAACAGGGTCGCGCCCGCCAAGTTCGTCGCCTTCATGGCTTTGCTTGTCCTGGCGGCGCCGGCCGCGGCCTTTGCTTTCGAGCGGCTCTCCCAGGATTCATGGCGCGACGCGGCGGCGAAGGGCTTCATGGTGGGTTTCGATATCGCCGCTTTGATCTTCCTGGCCGCTTGCCTGCCGCTCCTGAAGGTGACGAATCCGGCGGTCATCCGGGAGCATGGCGCCAGCAACGACGCCAACCGGACGATGCTGCTGGTGATCACTGCGGCCGTCAGCGTTGCGATCCTCGCCGCGGTGGCCGTCGAGACCCTGGTCGAAGGCGGGCTCGGCCTGCGGACGAAAGCGCTGATCGTGGCCACCCTGCTGATCGCCTGGCTGTTCGCAAATAGCGTCTACGCGCTCCATTATGCACATCTTTGCATGGCGCGAAATGGCGGCATCCTCTTTCCCGGCGGGGAACCGCCCGTTTATGCCGACTTCGCCTATTTCTCGTTCACGCTCGGCATGACCTTCCAGACCTCGGACATCAACATCACCGACAAGGCGATCCGGAACGTGGTCACCTTCCACTGCCTCGCGGCCTTCGTCTTCAACCTCGGCATCCTCGCCTTCACCATCAACGTGCTGGGCGGCTAGCGGAAAAGGGGACAGTCACAGTGACTGTCCCCTTTCTAGATCGCGGCCTCCACGTCGGCGACGGGCGCGGGGCGGCGGCGGGCGGCGATGAAGCAGGCGATCACGATCATCGCCGCGCCGATCAGGGTCGGCGGGCGCACCGGCTCGAGGAAGAAGATCATGCCGAACAGGACCGCCCAGATGAAGGCGGTATATTCGACCGGGGCGAGATGCTGCGCCTCGGCCCGCGCATAGGCCCAGGAGAGCAGCATCAGAGCGCCGAAGCCGAACAAGGCGGCCGCGAAAATGCCCGGCAGATGCTCGGGCCGCGGCAGCTCCGCGAGGAAGGGCGCGGCGGCGAGATAGCAGAGCCCGACGATGAGCCCGGTGAAGAAGGTGACCTCGACCGGCTTGGCGACGAGAGCCTGCTGGCGCATCAGGATGATGTTCCAGGCGTAGAGGATCGCCGAGGCGAGGATGGCGAGCGCGCCGGGCAGCGCGTCGGGTCCCATCTCGGCGCGGACCTGCCCGGCGAGGATGACGAGAACGCCGGCGAAGCCGAGCACGGAGGCGAGGACCGCGCGCCGCTCGATCCGCTCCTTCAAGAGGAGCGCGGCGAGATAGAGCGCGATCAAGGGCGCGACGAAGGACAAAGCGACGCCCTGCGCGAGCGGCACCCGGGCGAGCCCCCAGAAGAAGAGCAGGCCCATGCCCGACGACATCACGCCACGGATGACATGGATGCGCATCGCCGCCCGCGACGGCCGCGGCGCCCGCGCGACCAGGAAGACGAGGCCGCCAATGAAGACGCCGGCCCACATCCGCCAGAGCATCGCATTATAGGCGCCGAGCGACGTGGCGAGCTGCTTCATCACCGCGTCGAGGCCCGAAAAGGAGGCGATGCCGAGCGCCGCGACGATGAAGGGGATGGCGGGGGAGGACGGGCGATCGGTCATGCCGGACCGTCATTGCGGGGAGCGGCGCGGCGACGCAAGCGGCCGAGACGATTTCACGCTTGCCCTCGCCCCCGCGCGCGGAACAGGATGAATGGGTCAGGAGGTGCCCGATGATCAAGATGCTCGCCAGCCTCGCCTTGCTGCTCGCCGCGACCGGCGCCGCCACGCAGACGCCGCCGCCGGCCCCGGGCGAACGAACCGTCGTCAACGACCGCGCCGCGCTTCAGCGGCTGCGCCGCAACAGCGGCATCACCCTGCAATGGATCGGCTTCGAGACGCCCGCGCGCGGCCATGTCGTCGCGACGATGCGGGGCGGCCTACTTCACATGAGCGGATCGCAGAGCGCGCGCCGCGGCCCCGGCCGGCTGACGCTCGACGGCGACGTGCTGCGCGTCGATCCGAGCAGCTTCACCTTCCGGGGCCGCATCGTTATCGACGGCGCCCCGGACCCGGGCCGCAATTGCGTGCGCGACGGCACCTACGAGTTCCGCGTGACGCAGCGCCGCCGCCACTGGCGGCTGCAGGATTTCGAGGCCTGCGACGGGCTGGCCGATTATGTGGACATCTATTTCTGAGGCAATCGGTGCGCGCCAATTCAACGTCATTCCAGCGAAAGCTGGAATCTCACTTCTTCACTTCCGGCAGGAAAAGAGATTCCAGCTTTCGCTGGAATGACGCGATTACCCTCATGCCTCGGGCGCGTCACAGGCGACAGACGATGAGCAGGGCGCCAAGGATCGCGATCGCATCCTCGATCAAGGCGGCGGGCAGATCGCGTCCGAAGGCCCTGGTGAGCGCGGCCCGGAATGCGGCGCCGGCATAGGTGCCGATCACGGCGCCGACGATGCCGGCGACCAGGCCCGGCACCAGCATGTCGCGGGACGCGCCGATCGCGGCGCCGCAAAGCGCGCCCATCGCCAGCCGGGCGCCGAACTGCACCGGCACCTTGCGGCTCGGCGTCGAGGGCAATTGGTCGCCGACCAGCTCCAGCAAAGCGAGCAAGGCGAAGGCGCCGGCCGCCCAGACCGAGCCCATGAAGGCGAGCGGCGTTCCGGCGAGCGAGAACCAGCCGAGATAGGCGGCCCAGCAGATGGCGGCGGGCGCGGTCAGCGCGCGAAGGCCGGCAATCGCGCCGATCGCCAGGGCCAGCAGATAAGGCAGATAGTCCATGGCGTCCGACTCCCCCGATGCGCTGCGACGGGCCGGACTATGGAATGAGCCGCCCCGATAGGGAAGATGTGCCTGCAACACGCTGCTTCGGCAGGGCTTTTTCGGAAGGCTCCGGATCGCTTGTGATTTGCCTCCGAAAATGCTTCATTCCGGACGCATCCAGACAGGGGAGACTATTCGATGACAGACGGACCCGTGATTCCGCCGCCGGCCGGCCAAAAGAACATCGTCGCGCGCGTCCGCGATATCCTGATGAAGCCCAACGAGGAATGGGGGGTCATCGATGCCGAGCCGTCGACGATCGCGAGCATCTTCACCACCTATGTGCTGATCCTCGCCGCGATCGGGCCCATCGCCATCGTCATCGGCCAGCAGCTGATCGGCATCAATTATGGCGGGATCACCTGGAAACCCAGCATCACCTATTCGATTGGCACCGCGGTGATCACCTACGTGCTGTCGCTGGTCGTGGTCTATGTCGCGGCGCTCATCATCGACGCGCTCGCGCCGAATTTCAACGGCACCAAGGACCCCGTCAAGGCGTTCAAGGTGTCGGCCTATACGGCGACCGCGGGGTGGGTGGCCGCGATCTTCAACATCATTCCGATGCTCGGCATTCTGGCCCTGCTCGGCTCGCTCTACGGTCTCTATCTTCTGTTCCTCGGCCTGCCCCGCCTGATGCGGGTCCCCGCGGACAAGGCCGTCGCCTACACGCTCGTCGTCATTCTCATCCAGATCGTCCTCTACGTCGTCGTGGCGCTGGTCGTAGGCGTTCTGGTGGTGAACATCCTCATGGCCGGCGCGACCGTGCCGGGCATGTCGACGTACCGCTACTGAGCGAATAGATCGGCCTGGACGGCGTCCGAGAGGGCGCCGTCCAGGACCGCCGCCTTCGCCCAGGCGACGTCCGGGGCCAGATAACGATCCTTCGCGTGGAAGGGGACATGGGCGCGGATCGCGTCGCGCGCCGCCTTGAGCGCCGCCGAACTTTCCAGCGGCGCGTGGAAATCGACGCCCTGCGCCCCCGCCAATAATTCGATGCCGACCGCGCCCGCCGCATTGTGGGCGATCCGCCGCGCCTTCAAGGCGCCGTGAGTCGCCATCGAGACATGGTCCTCCTGGCCGGCCGAGGTCGGGATCGAATCGACGCTGGCCGGATAAGCGAGCGACTTGTTCTCCGACACCAAAGCGGCCGCCGTCACCTGCAGGATCATGAAGCCCGAATTGACGCCGCTGTCGGCGATCAGGAAGGCGGGCAGGCCGCTCATCTTGGGATCGACCAGGACGGCGAGCCGGCGCTCGGAGAGCGAGCCGATCTCGCACAAGGCCATCGCCAATATGTCGGCGGCGAAGGCGACCGGCTGGCCGTGGAAATTGCCGCCCGATATGGCCTCGTCGCCGAACAGCAAAGGATTGTCGCTGACCGCATTGGCCTCGATCTCGAGCGTCCGGGCGGCGCCCCGCATGAGGTCGAGCGCGGCGCCCATCACCTGGGGCTGGCAGCGGAAGCTGTAGGGGTCCTGAACCCGGTCGCACTGCGCGTGCGAGGCGCCGATCGGGCTGCCTTCGAGCAGCCGGCGAAGCACGGCGGCGACGGCGATCTGGCCGGGCTGGCCTCGCGCCTCGCTCAGCCGCGCGTCGAACGGCGCGACGCTGCCCTTGAGCGCGTCGGTCGAGAGCGCGCCGGCGACCAAAGCCGATCCGAACACGCGCTCGGCGGTGAACAAGGTGTCGAGCGCGATCGCGGTCGAGATCTGGGTGCCGTTGATCAGCGCCAGCCCCTCCTTGGGGCCGAGCGCGAGCGGCGCGAGCCCGAGATATTTGAGTGCCTCGCTCGCGTGCAGCCGCTCGCCGCCCAGCACGATCTCGCCTTCGCCGAGGAGGGCCGCGCTCATATGGGCGAGCGGCGCGAGGTCGCCCGAGGCGCCGACCGAGCCCTGGCCCGGGATCACCGGCAATGCGTCGGCCGCGACCAGAGCGAGCAGCCGCTCGACCACCTCGCGCCTGACGCCGCTATGGCCGCGCCCCAGCCCGATCGCCTTCAGCACCATCGCCAGGCGGACGATCGCCGGGTCGAGCGCGTCGCCGATGCCGCAGCTGTGCGAGAGGATGAGGTTGGTCTGCAGCTCGGCGAGCCGGTCCTCGGGGATTCTTGTCTGGGCGAGGATGCCGAAGCCGGTATTGACGCCGTAGACGGTGCGCTTGCTGGCGAGGATCCGGCCGATGCTCGCCGCCGACGCATCGATCGCAGCCCAGGCGTCGGCGTGGAGCCGTACGGGGGCGCCGGCCCAGATGACGCGTAATTCGGTGAGGGTGACCGAGCCGGGGGTGAGGGTGATCGCGGTCATTGCAGCACACCGTTCGCCCTGAGCCTGTCGAAGGGCTTTCCTTCTTTCCGGCTCGGACAAAAAAGGGAGGGCTTCGACAAGCTCAGCCCGAACGGGTGGTGGTGGCAGTGGTTTTCCATCACCGCCCCACGATCGGCAGATCGAGCCCCTGCTCGCGCGCGCAGGCGATCGCTTCCTCATAGCCCGCGTCGGCATGGCGCATCACCCCGGTGCCGGGGTCGTTCCACAGCACGCGCTCCAGGCGCCGCGCCGCGGCCTCGGTGCCGTCGGCGACGATCACCATTCCGGCATGCTGCGAATAGCCAATGCCGACGCCGCCGCCATGGTGGAGCGAGACCCAGGTCGCGCCCGAGGCGGTGTTGAGGAGGGCGTTGAGCAGGGGCCAGTCCGACACCGCGTCGGAGCCGTCCATCATCGCCTCGGTCTCGCGATTGGGGCTGGCGACCGAGCCCGAATCGAGATGGTCGCGGCCGATCACCACCGGCGCTTGAAGCTCGCCGCGCGCCACCATCTCGTTGAACGCCAAACCGAGCCGGTGGCGCTGGCCGAGGCCGACCCAGCAGATCCGCGCCGGCAGGCCCTGGAAGGCGATCCGCTCGCGCGCCATGTCGAGCCAGCGGTGGAGATGCGGATCGTCGGGGATCAATTCCTTCACCCTGGCGTCGGTCTTGTAGATGTCCTCAGGATCGCCCGAAAGCGCCGCCCAGCGGAACGGGCCGATCCCGCGGCAGAAGAGCGGCCGCACATAAGCCGGCACGAAGCCCGGGAAATCGAAAGCGTGGGTGACGCCCTCGTCCTTGGCGACCTGGCGGATGTTGTTGCCATAATCGAAGGTCGGCACGCCCATCTCGCGATAAGCGAGCATCGCCTCGACATGGACCGCCATCGACGCGCGCGCCGCTTTCTCGACCGTCTTCGGGTCGCGCTCGCGGCCTTCGATCCAGCGCTCGACGGTCCAGCCGATCGGCAGATAGCCGTTGACCGGATCGTGGGCCGAAGTCTGGTCGGTGACCGCGTCGGGCCTGATCCCGCGCCTGACCATCTCGGGCAATATCTCCGCGGCATTGCCGAGCAGGCCGACCGAGATCGGCACGGGCGAGGCGCGCAGCATGTCGAGCGCCTCGTCGATCGAGGTCGCGCGATGATCGAGATAGCGGGTCTCGAGCCGCTTCTCGATCCGGCTTTCCTGGCATTCGATGGCGATGCAATGGGCGCCGGCCATCACCGCGGCGAGCGGCTGCGCGCCGCCCATGCCGCCGAGGCCTGCGGTGAGAATCCAGCGCCCGCGAAGGTCGCCGTCATAATGCTGGCGGCCCATTTCGGCGAAGGTTTCGTAGGTGCCCTGAACGATGCCCTGGGTGCCGATATAGATCCACGATCCGGCCGTCATCTGGCCGTACATCATCAGGCCCTTGCGATCGAGCGCGTTGAAATGGTCCCAGGTCGCCCATTTCGGCACCAGGTTCGAATTGGCGATGAGGACGCGGGGCGCGTCCTTGTGGGTGCGGAACACGCCGACCGGCTTGCCCGACTGGACCAGCAAAGTCTCGTCCTCCTCGAGCCGCCGCAGCGTCTCGACGATCGTATCGTAGCTCTCCCAGTCGCGCGCGGCTCGGCCGATGCCGCCATAGACGACCAGCTCCTCCGGCGCCTCGGCGACGTCGGGGTCGAGATTGTTCATCAACATCCGCATCGCCGCTTCGGTCGCCCAGCTTTTGCAGGTCAGCTCGGTGCCGGTCGGGGCGGCGATATGACGGCTATTGTCGCGTCTTGAATGCATCCGGCGTCTCTAAGGCCTGATGGGGATGAAGTGAACATCCCGCTGGAATGACGATTAGGCGTCCTCCCCCGCCACGATCCTGCGCTCGGGCCCGATCATTCCGATCCAGTAGCAAAGTTCGGCCGGCCGCCCGATCCGCCAGATGCAGAGGTCGGCGGCCTTTCCGGCGCTGATCGTGCCGCATTCATTCGCCAAGCCAAGCGCCCGCGCCCCCTCGCGGGTCATGCCGGCGAGCGCCTCCTCCGGGGTCAGGCCGAACAAGGTGCAGGCCATCGACATCATCAGGGTCGGCGACAGCACCGGCGAGGTGCCGGGATTGCAGTCGGTCGCCACCGCCATCGGCACCTGGTGACGGCGCAGCAGGTCGACGGGCGGCTTCTTCGTCTCCCTCAGCGCGTAGAAGGCGCCGGGCAGCAGCACCGCCACCATCCCGGCGCGCGCCATCGCCGCGACGCTTTCCTCGTCGGCATGTTCGAGATGGTCGGCCGAGAGCGCCTCATAATCCGCCGCCAGCGCCGCGCCGCGCAGATTGCTGAGCTGCTCGGCATGGAGCTTGACCCTGAGGCCATGGGCGGCGGCGGCCTCGAACAGCATCGCCACCTCGTCGGGGGTGAAGCCGATGCCTTCGCAAAAGGCGTCGACCGCGCTCGCCAAGGCCCGGCCGGCCGCGGCCGGCAGCAGCGAATCGATCGCGAGCCGGACGAAGTCCTCGCGGCGGTCGCGGAATTCCGGCGGCAGAGCGTGGAGCGCCAGCAGGGTCGTCTCGACCCGCACCGTCTCGCTCTCGCCGAGCATCTTCGCGGCCTTGAGCATCTTCAGCTCGGTCTCGATGTCGAGGCCGTAGCCGGACTTGATCTCGACCGTGGTGACGCCGCCCTGCATCAGCGCCCGCAGGCGCGGCCGCGAGGCCTCGACCAGCTCTTCCAGCGTCGCCACCCGCGTCGCCTTCACCGTCGATGCGATGCCGCCGCCGGCGCGGGCGATCTCCTCATAGGTCGCGCCTTCGAGGCGCTGCTCGAACTCGGCGGCGCGGTCGCCGCCGAAGACGAGGTGGGTGTGGCAATCGACCAGGCCCGGCGTGATCCAGGCGCCGTGCAGCGGCTCGACCTTCTTCGCCTGATAGCCGGCCAGCTCGGTCCGCCGCCCGACCCGGACGATGCGCCCGTCCTGGATGCCGATGGCGCCATTCTCGATCGCGCCGAACGGCGCCGTGACCTCGCCGTCCATGGTGGCGATGTTGCAGTCGACGAGGAGCCGGTCCCACATGGCTCGCCTTTTAGGGGCATCGCGCATAGGAGCAAATGATGAGCTGGAAATCCGTCGCCGACCTCCTCACCGACGATGCGAGCGCTCCCGTCGCCCTGCTCGGCGCGCCGATGGCGGCGGGCTCGGTGACGCCGGGGCGCTGCGACCTCGCGCCGGAGATCGTGCGCCGCGCGCTGAAGCGGCTCAGCACCTATGACCTCGTCGAGGCGATCGAGCTCGACCTTCTTGTGCACGACGCCGGCGACGTCGGCGTCCAGGGCCTCATGCCCGCCGCCGGTTTCGACCCGATCCGGGCGGCGGTGGAAGCCTGCGTCGCCGGCCACGAGCTTACCATCCTGCTCGGCGGCAACAATGCGGTGACCCGGCCCGCCGCGCACGGGCTCGGCCTGCCGCTCGCCGAGATCGGCCTGATCACCTTCGATGCCCATTTCGACATGCGCGACACGGATGCCGGGCCGATGAACGGCAATCCGGTCCGCTGCCTGCTCGAGGACGGGCTGCCCGGCGCCAATATCTGCCAGATCGGCCTCGCCCCCTTCGCCAATACCGGGGCGATGCACGACGACGCCTTGGCCGCGGGAATCGGGATCTGGGACATCGCCCTGGTCCTCGAAGAGGGGATCGAGGCGGCGATCGACGAGGCGCTCGAGCAGCTCAGCCATGTCGAGGCGATCATCGTCGATTTCGACATCGACGTGATCGACCGGTCGCAATGCCCCGGCGCCCCCGGCGCCCGCCCCGGTGGCCTGCCGGTCACCGATTTCTTCCGCGCCGCCCGCCGGCTCGGCGAGGAAACCCGCGTCCGCCTCGTCGACCTCACCGAATTCGATCCGAGCCTCGACATCTCCGACATCACCGCGCTGACCGCGGCAAGGTGGGTGTGCGAAATCCTCGCCGGGCTTAAGATGCGCGGATGAACGAGACCGATCCCCAGCTCGCCGCCGCCTTCAAGGAGGCGATGCGCCGCGTCGCCGCGACGGTGAACGTGATCTCGATCTGCGTCGAGGGCAAGCCGATGGGGATCACCGCCACCGCGGTCTCGGTCGTGTCGATGGATCCGCCGAGCCTGCTCGTCTGCGTCAACCAGGCGGCCTCGGTCCATCCCTGGATCGAGGACGTGCTCCATTTCAACGTCAACGTGCTTCATCGCGACCAGGCCGAGGTCGCCACCATCTTCGCCGACCGCAAGCTGGAGGCGCAGCGCTTCATCCGCGGCTGGGAGAATGACTGCGTGACCCCGCCGCGGCTGCGCGGCGCCCAGGCGACGATCCGCTGCCGGCGCATCGACCATCACCGCTTCGGCACCCATTCGATCTTCATCGGCCTGGTCGAGGAGGTCGCGACCCGCGGCGAGATCGACCCCTTGCTCTATGTCGACGGCCGCTTCGGCGGCGTCGAAAAAATAGGTTAGGGGACACGTACTTTTTACGCGCACGTAAAAAGTACGTGTCCCCATTAGGTGGCGAACAGGTTCGCGGGGTTCGCCATCGCCTTGATCTCGAGCGCGTTGCCGGAGGGGTCGCGGAAGAACATCGTCGCCTGCTCACCTGGCTGGCCCTGGAAGCGGATCGTCGGCGGGATCGCGAAATCCATGCCCGCCGCCGCGAGCCGATCGGCAAGTCCCTGCCACGCCGACATCGCGAGCACCGCGCCGAAATGCGGGACCGGCACGTCATGGCCGTCGACCGCATTGCTGTCGTCGCGGCGCGCGCAGCCGGGGACGAGATGGGCGACGATCTGGTGGCCGAAAAAATCGAAGTCGATCCAGTCGGCGGCGCTGCGCCCCTCCGGACAGCCGAGCAGCCCGCCGTAAAAAGCGCGCGCTGCGGCGAGGTCGTGGACCGGGAAGGCGAGGTGGAAGGGCGGAAGATTGCTCATCGCGCCTGCTTAGCGGTTGCGATGGACCGTGGCCATCGCGCGGCGCCCCGGCTTGTCGCGCGGCGCGGAACGTGATTGCCTCGGCGCGGCAAGGCGGAGGGATGAGTGCGGACAGGATATGCAGCCTTGGCGGCGGCGGCGGCGGCGGCGGCGATCGCCATCGTCTGCGTCGCGCCGGCGATGGGGCAACGCTCCCGGACCGCGCCGGCGGTGCGGGCGCCGGCCCAGCGCCACCAGCCGCCGCCCGCCCCGCCCCGCCGCGGCCTCGACGATGTCATGGGCCGCGACGCGCGCGCGCTCGCCGCTTTGTTCGGCGCTGCCGCGCTCGACGTCCGCGAGGGGCCCGCCCGCAAGCTCCAGTTCCTCGGGCCGGCCTGCGTGCTCGACGCCTATCTCTACCCGCCGCGCGGCGGCGGCGAGCCCGTCGTCACCCATGTCGACGCCCGCCTCCCCGACGGCCGCGACACCGACCGCAACGCCTGCATCGGGGCGCTCAGCCGGCGGTAAGCTGGCCCAGCGCCCAGCGCGCTGCTTCCGCCACCACTTCGTCCTCGTCCCCGACCAGCCCGCGCAGCACCGGCGCCAGCTCAGGCCGGCCGCTATTGCCGGCCGCGATCGCCGCGTTGCGGACCATCCGGTTGCGCCCGATCCGCTTGATCGGCGAGCCCGCGAAGACCGCGCGGAACGAGGCGTCGTCGAGCGCGAGCAGGTCGGCCAGCGCCGGCGCGGCGAGCTCGGCGCGGGGCAGGAAGGCGCGGTTGGCGCGGGCGGCGTCGGCGAAGCGGTTCCACGGGCAAACCGCGAGGCAATCGTCGCAGCCGTAGATGCGGTTGCCGATCGCCGCGCGAAACTCCTCCGGGATCGGCCCCTTATGCTCGATGGTGAGATAGGAGATGCAGCGCCGGGCATCGAGCTGGAAGGGCCTCGGAAAGGCATTGGTCGGGCAGGCGTCGAGGCAGGCGGTGCAGCTGCCGCAGCGCGTCTCGTGCGCCTTATCCGGCTCCAGCGCGGGGCCGAGCTCCAGGGTCGTGTAGATCGCGCCGAGGAACAGCCAGGAGCCGTCCGTGCGGCTGACGAGGTTGGTATGCTTGCCCTGCCAGCCGAGCCCGGCGGCCTCGGCCAGCGGCTTTTCCATCACCGGCGCGGTGTCGACGAAGACCTTGACGCCGGCGCCCGCCTCCTCGGCGAGCCAGCGCGCGACATGCTTCAGCGCCTTCTTGACGACGTCATGATAGTCGGCGCCCTGCGCATAGACCGAGATCCGGCCGCGCCCGGGCGCGCCGGCGAGCGCCAGCGGGTCGCGCCCGGGCGCATAGCTCATGCCGAGCGCGATCACGCTTTTGACCTCGGGCCAAAGCCCGGCCGGGCTGCCCCGCCGCGCTTCATTCTCCTCCATCCAGATCATGTCGCCATGGGCCCCCGCATCGAGCCACAAGCGCAGCCGCTCGGCACTTTTCGGGGCGGCGTCGGCGCGCGCGATTCCGACCGCGCCGAAGCCCGCGTCACGCGCTATTTCGCCCAGTCTGAGGCGAAGCTTTGACTTGCCTTCCAACACTTTATTCGCTTTACACTTTTACTTGTGCGGGGGGAGTCCAGTTGCGGTGAGTGCCGGTTTAGCGATTGAGGCCAAAGGCCTTTTCAAATCCTTCGACGGCACGCCGGCGGTGCGCGGCATCGACATCGCCGTTCCCGAGGGCAGCATATACGGCATATTGGGCCCCAATGGAGCCGGGAAAACCACCACGCTTCGAATGCTGCTCGGCATCATCGAGCCCGACGCGGGCACGCGCAGCCTGCTCGACCATGAGCGGCCGCTCGAGGCGGCGCGCATGGTCGGCTATCTGCCCGAGGAGCGCGGCCTCTATCCCGCGATGAAGACGCGCGAGGCGATCGCCTTCATGGGCGCGCTGCGCGGCCTGCCGCTCGATACCGGGCGCAAGCGGGCCGAGATATTGCTGCGCGAGAACGGCCTCGGCGACTATGTCGACAAGCCGATCAGGAGCCTCAGCAAAGGCATGGCGCAGACCATCCAATTGTTCGGCACCATCGTCCACAAGCCAAAGCTGATCGTGCTCGACGAGCCCTTTTCCGGCCTCGATGCGATCAACCAGGGCCGGCTCGAGCACCTGATCCGCGACGAGGCGGCGGCGGGCACCACGATCATCTTCTCGACCCATGTCATCCACCATGCCGAGCGCCTGTGCGAGCGAATCGCGATCATCGCCGGCGGCCAGATCCGCTTCGAGGGCCTGGTTTCCGACGCGCGCGACCGACTTGCGCCGCAGGTGCGGCTCAGGACCCGCAATGCGGACGGCCAGTGGCGCAAGGCGCTGCCCGGCGACGCCGTCGCCGAAGGCGGCTTCTGGCAGTTCGACCTGCCCGCCGCCGGCATCGAGCCCCTCCTCAAGGAGCTGATCGAAGGCGGCGCCGGCATCGAGGAGCTGTCGATCGAGCGCCGCGGGCTTCACGACGCCTTCGTCGCGATCGCCGGCGAGAGCGCCACGCGCGAGATGGAGGAGAGCCGCGAGGCCGATTTCGGGGAGGCCGCGTGATGAACACGTTCGAATCCGCATGGGTGATCGCGCGCCGCGATTTCGTCGCGCAGGTCTTCTCGCGCAGCTTCATATTGTTTCTGGTGGCGCCGATCATCCTGTTCGCCGTCTCGATATTCATCGGCAATGTCGCCAACCGGTCCGAGCGCACGGCCAGCCAGCCGGTCGTCGCCGTGGTCACCGACAGCGGCACTGCGGATGCGCTCAAGGCGGCGCGGGCGCGGCTGGTGCGCGGCAGCTCGGAGCTCACCTTCCCGACCTTCCGAATCGTCCAGCCGGCCGAGAATGTCGCCGCCCAGGCGCGCAACCTGCTCGCCGATGAGGGCGGCGGCTATTCGGCAGTGCTCAGCGGCACGCTCGATCGGCCCGTGCTGACCGGGCCGCGGCGGCTCGACGAATCGGCCGGCCCGCGGCTGGCGCTGATCGTCGACGAGGCGCGGCATCGCGCGGCCCTGGCGGCGGCGGGCGCCGCGACCGGCGAAACCCCTCTGGCGCGCGACGTGACCGAGCAGGCGGCCGGCAACGAGCAGATGATGCGCCGCGTCCTCGCCAAGGGCGGGCAGTTCCTGATCTTTTTCGTCACCTTCATGCTGGCGACGCTGCTGCTCTCCACCCTGGTCGAGGAGAAATCGAACAAGGTGATCGAAGTGCTCGCGGCCGCGGTGCCGCTCGATTCGATCTTCCTCGGCAAATTGCTGGCCATGCTCGGCATTTCGCTCGTCGGGCTCGCTTTGTGGGGCGGCATGGGCGGCCTTGCTTATGCCTTTGTCGGGATGCTGCAGGATTGGGTGTCGATGCCCTCGGTCGTGCCGGCGGTGGGCTGGCCGGTCTGGATCCTGCTGATGCTGCTTTACTACACGACGAACTTCATGCTGCTCGGCTCGCTCTTTCTCGGCATTGGCGGCCAGGCGACCAGCATCCGCGAGATCCAGACCATCACGATGCCGGTCGGCCTGCTCCAGGTGCTCGTGCTGCTGCTGGCGATGAACGCGGTCGGCGGCGAGGGCGCCTCGGCCTGGCTCGCCGTCGTCGTGCCGTTCAGCTCGCCGATGGCGATGGTCGCTCATGCCGCCCATTATGAAAGCCTTTGGCCGCACCTGCTCGCTTTGGCCTGGCAGATCCTCTGGGTGCTGCTGATCATCCGCCTGTCCGCGCAACTCTTCCGCCGCGCCGTGCTGAAATCGGCCCCGGGCGGCTCGTTCTTCAACTTCCGCGGCTGGTGGGGCAAAGCGGGCTAGAGCCTGATCGTCTTATGACGAAACGCCCCTGGCGTTTCGGCGTAGGGCGTGAATCCGGCTCTCACTATATCTAGCTCCGGACCCGGAGCCGAAGGCGCCGATCATCCTGGCGGATTCAGGAAGGCGCCGGGCCCTTCTGCTGCCAAAGCTCGATCTTGATCCCGTCGCAATCGAGGATCCAGGCGAAATTGCCGTAATCCTCGTCCTGCCGGCCCATTATCTCGACGCCCTTGGCCTCGAGCCCGGCGATCATGCCGTCAAGATCGTCGACGCGCAGGTTGATCATGAACCGCTCGGCCGAGGGCGCCAGATAATCGGTCGTCTCCTTGAACGTGCTGAGCAGGCTGTACGGGTCCTCGCCGCCCTCGTCCGCCCAGCGGAACATGATGCCCCAGTCGCCGCCGAGGCCGAGCTTGTCCCGATACCAGGCCTTGGTCCGCTCGCTGTCGGCGACCTTGTAGAAGACGCCCCCGAGCCCGGTCACTCTCGCCATCTCATTCCTCCTCGTCGCTGGCGCCGAGCCTGGCGGCATAGGCCCGGGTTTCGCCGATCCCCTTCAGGATCACCGATTGCTCCTCATAATCCTGAATCGTCCGCGTCTGGAACCAGGTCGCCTCGGAGACGGCGACGCCGTTCAGCGGCGCGGCTCCCTGCAGGCGGCTGGCGATGTTCAGCGTGTCGCCCCAATAATCGTAGGCCAGGCGGGTGCTGCCGATGACGCCGCCCACGGCCGGGCCGGTATGCACGCCGATCCGCGCCTTCAGCGGGACACCGGTTTCCGCCGCCATGATCTCGAGCTCGGCGATCAGATCGCGCGCGAACAGGATCGCCGCCTTGCCGTCGCGCCCGGCCGAGGCCATGCCGCCGGCCACGGCCAGATAGGCGTCGCCGATCGTCTTGACCTTTTCGAGCCCGTGCCGTTCGGCGCAATGGTCGGCGGCCGAGAAGAAAAGGTTGAGCAATTTGACCAGATGGCCGGGCGACAGCCTTTTCGAGAGCGGCGAGAAGCCGGCGAGGTCGACGAAGATCGCGGTCAAATCGGAGAAGCTGTCGGCCACCGCCTCGCCCGCCCGAAGCCGCGCCGCCACTTCCTGCGGCAGCACGTTGTAGAGCAGTTCCTCGGTCTTCGCCCGCTCGGCCTCGAGCGCGGCATTGGCGGCGAAGACCTTGCGCGCGCGCCGGTCGACGTCCCAGTTGAAATAGAGCGCGAAGACGAAGAAGGTCGAGAAATTGGTGAGCGTGTAGACGCGGCTGATGTCGGAGATGCCGGAGCGCGTCATCAGCCACAAAGCGAACAGGGCCATGAGGGCCAGCGCCCAGATCAGGAACAGGCGGAAGGTGCCGGCGAAGCCGACGCTGGCGAAGACGACGAGGATCGCCATCTGCACCATCGCCATGACGTGCGGCGGGAAGCCGGTATATGGCGCGAGGCCGGCCAGCACCAGCGCCAGCCACTTCATCCCGGCCGCCATCAGGATGAAGACCGGCAGATCGAGCCAGGGCTTGTCGAGATAGATCTGGGTCCGGGTCAGCGCGAAGAAGCCGGCCATCAACAGGATCAGAGCGCCCGCCGCCTGGGTGTAGGCGACCACGCCCTCGCGCGGGAAATGCATCGGATTGAGGATGATGTAGGAGATGAGGGTCGCCGCCGCGATCAGGATCAGCGCCCGGATCGCCTGCCCGCGCTCGACCCGCTCGGTGCGCAGGAAAGCGCGCTCGGTCTCGGAATCCTCGAAACGCTGGAGAAAGGCGCTCATCGGCGGCGAGGCTAGGGGGCTTGCGGGCCCGAGTCCATGACGGGTGGGCGGTGCCGTGTGCGGGAGACTTCTCTCGTCATTGTCCGGGGAGAGCGGGACGCGGACGTCCCAATCCTGGTCCATGCGGCGGTTCCTGGCCGAACGCGGACAGGCCGCTTCGGAATGAACAAGCTCAAAAGCGGACGTTCGTGAGAGGTCAGGTCACGACGCAGACGCTGGCCGCGGGCGCGCCCGGCGGGCCGATGCCGGCGAAACCGCAGCGTCCGGCAGGGCCTTGTCCGACCCGCTGACCTTCAGAAGATCATGAAATCGCTATTGGTGAGCAGCGGCGACCCGCTCAGCGTGGCGAATTGCACCATGGCAACGCTGCCCGTGCCGTCGATGTCGAAGAAGAGGGCGCCGGTGGCTTGGTTGTAGATGATCCGGTCGTCGGCATCCTGCGCCGCCGTCCCGACCACGAATTGCGTCCCGTTGAGCCCCTGCGAGGATGGCAGGCCGGGGAAGAAGTTCTGGTCGAGCCCGATCTTGTCGATGCCGTGGACGAAGTCGGCGATCGTGTCGATATTGTTCGCGCCGAGCGTCGTCCTGAACGCGAACAGGTCCACGCCGCCGAGGCCGTAGAGCGTGTCGTTGCCGAGCCCTCCGTCCAGCGTATTGCCGCCATTGTTGGCGACCAGGGTCTGGCCGAATTCATTGCCCTGAAAACCGATGGCGGCGGTGCCGCTCTGCACGGCGGTG
Source organism: Allosphingosinicella sp. (assembly GCA_035543935.1). Classification (GTDB taxonomy): domain Bacteria; phylum Pseudomonadota; class Alphaproteobacteria; order Sphingomonadales; family Sphingomonadaceae; genus Allosphingosinicella. The sequence continues at coordinate 454 of DATKIV010000015.1, read as the reverse complement.
GAGAGAAACTCGATCTCCTGTCCGGCTGCGAGGGCGTAACTGACGAAGCTGAAGACGGTGTCATTGCCCCCGCCAGGGCCTTCCACGACCTGGTCCAGCACATTGTCGATCACATAGGTGTCGTTGCCGTTGAGCCCGATCATGACGTCGACGCCGCCATTGCCGTTGAGGTAATTGGCGCCGTAATTGCCGATCAGAGTGTTGTTGTAGTCGTTGCCGCCCAGGTTGATCGCGTCCGTGCCCTGGTGGAACACCGTCGAGAGCGTCTCGATCTGGTTGCCGTTCGAAAGCGTGTGGCTGAGATAGATGAGGACGAGGTCGTTGCCCTGGTTCTCGAGGTCGATGACCAGGTCGCCGAGATCGTCGATCGCATAAGTGTCGTCGCCGTCGAGGCCGATCATCACGTCGGCGCCGCCGACGCCGTTCAAGATGTTGTCGCCGGCATTGCCGATCA
>DATKIV010000014.1:0-7538 GCA_035543935.1 Allosphingosinicella sp. | reverse complement strand
CGGCTCCGACTCCCCGACCCCTCCACCGTCCTGCGGACGGTCCCCCACCCCGTCCCGGGGAGGATTTTCATCCCAGCTTCTCCAGGACCGCGTCGGACATTTCGTAATTGCCCCAGACGGTCTGGACGTCGTCATCCTCCTCGAGCGTGTCGACCAGCTTGAGCAGTTGCTCGGCCTCGCCTTCGGCGACGTCGACGGACGTGGTCGGGCGCCACGCGAGCTTGACGCTCTCCGCCTCGCCAAGGGCCGCTTCGAGCGCTCGGGCGACCCCGTGGAGATCGTCGACGGCGGTCCAGATCTCATGGCCCGCCTCGTCCGATTCGACGTCTTCGGCGCCGGCCTCGATCGCCGCCTCGAAGACCTTCTCGGCGTCGCCGGCGGCGGCCGGATATTCGATCAGGCCGAGCCGCGCGAAGCCGTGAGTCACCGAGCCCGAGGCGCCGAGATTGCCGCCATTCTTGGAGAAAGCGGTGCGCACGTTGGTCGCGGTGCGGTTGCGGTTGTCGGTCAGCGCCTCGACCACAAGGGAGACGCCGCCCGGCCCGAAGCCCTCATAGCGGATCTCCTCGTAAGTCTCGGCATCGGCGCCCGACGCCTTGTCGATCGAGCGCTGGATATTGTCCTTGGGCATGGACTGCGCCTTGGCCGCGTTGACGGCGGCGCGCAGGCGCGCGTTCATGTCCGGATCGGGCACGCCCGTCTTGGCCGCCACCGTGATCTCGCGCGAGAGCTTGGAGAACATCGCCGAGCGCTTCTTGTCCTGCGCGCCCTTGCGATACATGATGTTCTTATATTTGCTGTGGCCGGCCATCGCCGTCGCCCTTTCCCTTGATGCGGATCAGCCCAGCCCCAAAGCGGCCTTGTAGGTGTCGAGCAGGGCCTCGGCTTCCTGGCGGACGTGATTCTCCATCTTCCTGAGGCGCACGACGCTGCGCATCGTCTTGGGGTCGTAGCCGCGCGCCTTGGCCTCGGCATAGACGTCGCGAATGTCGTCCGACATCGCTTTCTTCTCTTCCTCGAGCCGCTCGATCCGCTCGATGAGCAGCCTCAATTCGTCGGCCGCGATGCTTCCTTCCGCCAATTCACTCATCCTCGGATTCGGGGTTGAGCGGGGGCTCTAGCGGCTCGCGCCAGACGGCTCAAGCGCGCCGATCCTGTACAGGAGGAGCGAGGAGGCCTAGCCTCGATTCCGGGCATTGGGAAAAGACTCGGGGAAATAGAGGGGGAGATCATGAATCGCATGATGAAGACGGGCGCATGTCTTCTCGTCGTCCTGACCGGAGGCTGCATGCAATATCTGGTGCAGCCGCCGGCGCCGAGCCTTGCCGGCAGCCCGCAGACGGTGCAGGCAAAATCCTATCTCGGCTCCGAGGTCCAGCAGCCGCCTTATGTGCTGGCGCAAAGATGCCAGGACGGCGAGCAGCTGGCGCGCGTGCTCGTCAAGCGCGACTTCCTGCAGGGCTTCGTCAGCTGGATCAGCCTCGGCCTGATCGCGCCGGCGACGATCGTCTACACCTGCGCCAATGCCGGCGATCCGCCGCTCGGCAACAGCAGCGGCGGGGGAGGGGATGAGTGATGGCGCGGCAGCCGAGCTTCAACCCGATCAGGAAGTGGAAGAATTTCCACGAAAGCTACGAGCAGGTGATCGAGGGCGAATATGACCTCTTCATGCCCCAGCAGGGCGCCGGCCTCACGATCGAGGACATGAAGGAAACGACGCGCCAGTTCCAGGCGCTGATCGCCGACGCCCGCAAGAAAGGGCTGAAGGCACGCGCGGTCGGTTCGGCCTGGTCGCTGTCGCGGGCGCCGACGACCACCGGCTGGGCGCTCAACACCAACCGGCTGCGCGGCCGGCTGAAGGTTTCGGCCGCGGACGTCGACCCCGCTTTTCCCGGCACCGCCGACCAGAAAGCGGGCCTCTATCTGTTCCAATGCGGCAACACCGTCGCCGATGTGAACAAGGTGCTCGAAAGCAAGGACCAGCGCCGTTCCTTGTTCACCTCGGGCGCGGCCAACGGCCAGACCATCGTCGGCGCCACATCCTGCGGCACGCACGGCTCCGCGCTCGACCATAAGGCCCTTCACGACCATATCGTCGCCATCCATCTCATCGCCACCGGCGACAGCCACTTCTGGATCGAGCGCAAGAGCCGCCCGGTCATGAAGGCCGCCTGGGTCAAGCAGCTCGGCGCCACGCTGAAGCGCGACGACGACGATCTGTTCAACGCCGCGATCGTCGCGTTCGGCAGCTTCGGTATCATTCAGGCGGTGGTGATCGAGACGGTGCCCCGCTATCTGCTCGACACGCAGCCCGGCCAGGAGAAGCTCGACGAGAATTTGTGGAAGGCGATCGGCGCGCTCGATTTCACCGCCCACCCCTTCTTCAAGGAGGGCAGACCCTATTTCTTCCAGGCGGTGATCAATCCGGCCACCGACGAGGTCCTGCTCAGCGCCAATTACAAGCGCAAGGACGACGATCGCGAACCGAAATACGGCCTGACCCAGGATCCCAAGGCGATCGGCCCGGGCTTCGATTCGCTGTCCACCGTCGGGGTCATCCTCGGCGCGTTCAAGGGGCTCATCCCCGCTTTCTCGGCGCTGGCGGCGAAGCAATTGTTCGACACCGCCAAGAAGACCGGGACCTCCGGCCAGATTTACGGATTCAAGCCGCCTTTGCTTCATGTCGCGAGCGGCAGCATCGCGGTCGCCCTGCCCGATGCGCGCAAGGCGCTGGAGATTCTGATCCAGCTCTACAGGGATATCGGCCCGGTGCCGCTGGTCCTGGGCTGCCGCTATGTGCAGAAGTCGCCCGCTTTGCTCGCCTTCAACAAATTCCCGACGACGCTTGCGATCAGCATCGACGGCGTCGACAGCAAGAGCTCGCGCGCCTTTTTCGCCGCCGCCGCCGACCGGCTCGAGGCGGCCGGCATCGACTATACCCAGCATTGGGGCAAGGTGAACGCCTATACCAGGGACCGCGTGCTCAAGGCCTATGACGGCAACGTCGCCAAATGGCTGAAGGCGCGCCGCGCGGTGCTGCCCGACGACAAGGACCGCGCCGTCTTCGACAATGCCTATATCGAGGAACGCGGCCTGGCGGGTTGAACTGTCGCCCTGAGCGGCTATTGCCCTGCCCATGCCGACGAAGGTAGCGACCACCAGCCGGTTCGTTCCGCGCAGCCGCAAGGTGAGGATCCTGGCGACCTTGGGCCCGGCCTCCGACACGCCGGCTATGATCCGCCGCCTCGCCGAGGCCGGCGCCGACGCCTTCCGGATCAACATGAGCCACGGCACCCACGCCGATCATGCCAGGCGGATCGCCGCGATCCGCGCGCTCGAGGCCGAGCTCGACCGGCCGACGACGATCCTCGCCGACCTCCAGGGCCCCAAGCTCCGGGTCGGGCGGTTCGCGGGCGACAAGGCCGAATTGAAGACCGGCCAGACCTTCGTCTTCGACCGCGACGAGACGCCCGGCGACGATACCCGCGCCAACCTCCCCCATCGCGAGATCTTCGTGGCGGTCGAGCCGGGCACGCGGCTGCTGGTCGACGACGGCCGGCTGGTCTTCCGGGTGACCGCGGCCAGCGCCGACCGGATCGAGACCAAGGTCGACGTCGGCGGCACCATCTCCAACAACAAGGGCCTCAACGTCCCCGACGTGGTGCTTCCGCTCGCCGCCTTGACCGAGAAGGACCGCGCCGATCTGGCCTTCGCGCTCGACCAGCATGTCGACTGGATCGCGCTCTCCTTCGTCCAGCGGCCCGAGGACGTCGCCGAGGCGCGGCGGCTGATCGGCGGCAAGGCCAATTTGCTCGCCAAGATCGAGAAGCCCGCCGCGATCGACCGGCTCGAGGGCATCTTGGAGCTGGCCGACGCGGTCATGGTCGCGCGCGGCGACCTCGGCGTCGAAATGCCGCCCGAAGAGGTGCCGCCCTTGCAGAAGCGGATCGTCGAGGCGGCGCGGCGGATGGGCCGGCCGGTGGTGGTGGCGACCCAGATGCTCGAATCGATGGTCGGCTCGCCCTCGCCGACCCGGGCCGAGGTCTCCGACGTCGCCACCGCGGTCTATGACGGCGCCGATGCGATCATGCTGTCGGCCGAGACCGCGTCTGGCCGGTTCCCCGCCGAGACGGTCGAGATGATGAACCGGATCGCGACCAGCGTCGAGGCCGATCCAAGCCATTATGCCCGCGTCCATTTCACCGAGACTTTGCCCGACGCCACCACCAACGACGCCATCGCCCGGGCGGCGAGCGACATCGTGCGCACCGTCGGCGCCGCCGCGATCGTCTGCTTCACCAGCTCGGGCTCGACCGCCCGGCGGGTGGCGCGCGAGCGGCCGACCGTGCCGTTGCTGGTGCTGACGCCCTCGTTGAAGACGGCGCGGCGGCTCGGCCTGCTCTGGGGCGCGCATGCGGTCCGCACCCGCGACGTCGGCAGCTTCGAGGAGATGGTCGGCAAATCGAAGCGGATGGCGCTCAGGCACGGCGTTGCCAGGACCGGCGACCGCATCATCGTCACCGCCGGCGTCCCCTTCGGCGTGCCCGGCTCGACCAACGTCGTCCACGTCGCCCGCCTGATCGGCGACGAGCTGGAGCGGCATAAAGCGGGGTAGCGCACGCCCTTCACCTCATGCTGAACTTGTTTCAGCATCCAGCCGGGAGCCGCCGTGCGGATGGAGACCTGGACCCTGGAACAAGTTCAGGATGACGCTGCGGTCTCCAGCAGCCCCGGCACAAGATCCGGAATCTCCCGCGCCAGGAAGCCGACGCGGCCGACCTTGCGGGTCAGGATCCGCCCGGCCTCGCCGTGCAGCCAGACGCCCCAGAGCGTCGCGGTCAAAGGGTCGGCGCCGCGCGCGGCGAGGCCGCCGACGATCCCCGCCAGCACGTCGCCCGAGCCGGAGGTGGCAAGGCCGATGCCGCCGCCCTCGAAGCGGAAGGCACGCCCGTCCGGCGCGGCGACGAAGCTGAAGCGGCCCTTGACCAGGGCGACGGCATGGTAGCGCTCCGCCGCCCGCCGCGCCGCATGGAGCGGATCGATCTCGACCTCCTCAGGCGCGCAATCGAGCAGGCTCGCCATCTCGCGGGAATGGGGGAGGAGGGCGGCGCCGCCGCGCCAGGCGCGAACCTTGTCCGCCAGATCGGGGAGACAACCGAGCACGGTGGCGTCGAGGATCAGCGGCACCTCGGCGCGGCAATCGAGCAGCTCGGCCAGCAGCCGATCGAGCGCCGGTCCATGATCCATCCCGCAGCCGATGGTCACCGACTGCGCCTCGCGGACATGCTCTATCGGCGATCCGGCAATGACCCGCGCCTCCGGCACGGCGATGCCGATCGCCGTTGCGACGGCATCGTCGGTCACGATCTGCAGCTTGCCCGCGCCGGCCCGGAGCGCCGCGATGCCCGCGAGGATCGCCGCGCCCGGCACCTCGGCGCTGCCGCCCACGACCAGCGCGCGCCCACGATCCTCCTTGTCGCCCTCCTCGGCGAGACAGGGAAGCGGGAAAGCGGCGAGCAGATCGGCGTCGAGCGCCGCGACATCCTTCATCGCGCGGCGACCATCGCGTCGGGCGCCGAGGTGACCGGCGCCGCCTCTTCGATCAGCGGCGCGGCGAAATTGTAGCGGACCAGCCTCGGCACGCAGTCCTTGGCGTCGGCGGGCTCGAAATCATATTCGCAGACGCCGCAATTCACGACGTCGCCTTCCTTGTCGATGGCGAGGATCCTGGCTTCGTCCATCTCCTCGAGGATGTAGCGCAGGCACAGGACGACGACCTGGTGGCAGACGATGAGCACGCGCCGGTCGGCGTGGTGCAGGCTGATCGTGTCGAGCGCGCTGCGCAGGCGCAATATCACATCCGCCCAGCTCTCGCCGCCCGGCGGCCGGTGGTAGAATTTGCCGAGCAGGGTGCGCTGCTCGGCCTGATCGGGAAATTTCTCGCGGACGCCCGCCGTGGTCAGCCGGTCCCACAGGCCGAACTCGCGCTCGCGCAGGCGCTCGTCGACGATCGGCTGGCGCGCCTCCTCGGTGACCCCCCCCGCCTCGCAGATCGCCTTGGCCGTCTGGCGGGCGCGGACATAGGGCGAGGCCAGCACGACCTCGGGCCGTTCGGCCTCCCGCAGGGCCGCGAACCAGCGGCCGAGCGCCCCCGCCTGATCGTGGCCGAGATCGCTGAGCGGCACATCAACGTCTCGAAGGGCGAGGTCGATCACGCCGAGCCCGGCCGCGTCGGCGGCGTCGCGGGCGACGTTGCCGGCGCTCTGTCCGTGGCGGACGATCCAGAGCTTTTCGGGCCACCTTTGTCTCACGGGCGAAACAAAGCGCGACAGGCGATTGAGGTTCCTCCGTCATTCCAGCGCAAGCTGGAATCTCACTTTCTTTGAATGGCGGCCGGACAGGCAAAGAGATTCCAGCTTTCGCTGGAATGACGAGGAGGTTCTAGAGCAGCCCTTCGGCCTCGAGCCGCGCGCGAAGGTCGTCCGCATCGGTGAACAGGTGCGCCGCCATCCCCACCGCCAGCGCGCCCTCGACGTTGATCTCGCGGTCGTCGACGAACAGGGCGTTTGCCGGCCTCAGGCCGAAGCGGTCGAGCGCGAGATAGTAGATTGCGGGGTCGGGCTTGAGCAATTTGACCTCGCCCGACACGATTATGTCCCGGAAGCGGGCGAAGAAGGCACGCTCCTTGTCATGGAAGGGCGGCCAGAAATCGGCGGAGAAATTGGTGATCGCGAACAAGGGCGCGCCGCGCGCGTCCAATTCCTCGACGATGGCATGGACGCCGGGCACCGGGCCGCTGATCGTCTCGCCGAAGCTATCGCTCCAGGCCGCGATCAGGGCCGCATATTGGGGGAATTTCTCGTTGAGCTCGGCCGCGGCCTCGGCATAGGGGCGGCCGCCATCGAGCGTCTCGTGCCAGCCGTAGAGATCGATGTCCTCGATGAACCTGAGCCGCGTCGCATCGTCCGCGATCTGCTTCACCAGAAAGGCTTCGGGATCCCAGCCGTAGAGGACGTTGCCGACGTCGAAGACGACGGCCTTGGGGCCAGTATTCATGAGTTGCACTAAACCGTCATGCCGGACTTGATCCGGCATCCACCTCGTTTTTCAGGCCGAAAGAAGATGGACCCCGGATCAAGTCCGGGGTGACGATCCGCGCGTGACACGCGCAGCTCGTCAGCCCTGGCGCGCCTTGAAGCGGCGGTTGGTCTTGTTGATGACGTAGGTGCGGCCCCGGCGGCGGATCACGCGGCAGTCGCGATGGCGCGACTTCAGGGACTTCAAAGAGTTGCGAATCTTCATCGCCGGAACGCCTGCCTGTCTTTCAATTCTGAGCTGGAAAAGAAGGCGCCCACCTAGTGGGGGCCGCCTTTCAAGTCAAGCACGGCGGACGCCCTTATCGCTCCGCGCGCGGAGCCTTCAGTGCCTGCGGCGCGTAAAGATCGCCGAAGAAATCGCCGTCGTACCAGCGCGGCCGCTGATCGGCGTCAGCCAGCTCGCGGCTGATCAGATAGTTAAGGCGCGCATAGCGTGCGCCA
>DATKIV010000013.1:0-99321 GCA_035543935.1 Allosphingosinicella sp. | reverse complement strand
TTGCGGATCAGCCAGGCGACGCCGTCGGGCTTGTCCTGGCGCTTGGAGACCGGCGTATAGCGCGGCCCCTTGGTGCGCACGGCTTGGTCGGGCTCCTTCTGCATCCGCAACCTGTAATCCGGATCCGCCTGGCCGCGCTCGATCTCCTCCTGGGTGAGCTCGCCCGAGCGCAGCGGATCGCGCCCGGTGAGCTTGGTGGCGGCGGTGTCATCGGCGATCGCCTGCACTTCGAGGATGTGCAGGCCGCAAAATTCGGCGATCTGTTGGAAGGTGAGCGAGCTGTTGTCGACCAGCCAGGAGGCGGTCGCGTGGGGCATGAGCGGTTGGGCCAATTGGTCCTCCAGAAATAATAAGGGCCGCCCCTTCGCGGAGCGGCCGGCTTTCCCGCGTGATTTAGGCTCCTGCCGCTCTGGACGCAACCCAAAGCTTGGGCGAAAGGAACGATTCAAGAGGCTGCGGTTGCCCCGCGCCGCCCGCCGACCTATTTCGGCGCCCAAGGAGATTTTTCAAATGCTTCTCGTTGCTTTGGGTGCCGCGCTGGCATTGGCGGCGCCCACTACGCCGCCCGATCCGTTCGACCCGCCGCTGCCGCGGCCGATGTCGGTCGAGACCACGCGCGACACGATCACGGACGAGGTCAGGGTCTCGGCGATCCTGCGCGACGCCACGCAGCGGCTGACCCTGACCTGCGACCCGCACGACCACGAGTTCATCCGGGTGACCTTCACCTCGATGCGCTGGCTGGTGCGCGGCAATTTCATCACCCGCGAGCGGGCGCTCATCTACCGCTTCGACGATTTGCCGGCGCGCCGCCGGATCTGGCTGGTCAAGGACCGCGAGGCGCGGCTCGGCGGCCGCGAGCGCGTGACCGAGTTCCTGCGCGAGATGATCGGCGCGCGCGAGCTGGTGTTCCGCACCCGCGACGTCGAGAGCAACCGGATCGAGCTCAGGTTCCGCATCGTCGGCGCCCGCGCGGCGGTCCAGCAGCTGCTCGAGGCCTGCGGCGAAACCATCCTTCACGACCGCTGGTTCGGCCCGCCCGCCGCCGCCGCCCGCCCGCCGGTTTGACAGGACGGCCCGGGAGGCTGAAATGACCCGGGCGGCAGGAAAGGAAACCGGACGATCATGGGGGGCGCGACCAAATTAGAGGACATCCCGCGGGTGATCGAAAGCCTGTGCGCGATGTACGACGAATCGGTCGCCAATCTGCGGGGCGCCCTCGCCCGCTACCTGAAGAGCGGCGAACGCCCCGATCCGGCCGCGCGCGCCGCGGGCCTGTTCGCCTATCCCGAGCTCAGGATCGACTATCGCTACAGCCCGCACGAGGAGATACCGGCGCGCTCCTTCGGCCGGCTCAACCATCCCGGCCGCTACGCCAGCAGCATCTCGCGCCCCTACCTCTTCCGCAAATATCTGACCGAGCAGCTCACCTATCTGATCGCCGATTACGAGGTCGAGGTGACGGTCGGCCCGTCGGGCAGCGAAATCCCCTATCCCTACGTCCTCGACAGCACCGACGACCTCAGGCTCGACGGCGCCCAGGCGCTCGATCTCTCCTTGTGGTTCCCGACCACCGAGCTTTCCCATATCGGCGACGAGCTCGCCGACGGCGAATGGACGCAGCCGCCGGGCGCGCCGAGGCCCCTGTCCCTGTTCGACGGGCCGCGAGTCGATTTCAGCCTCGCGCGGCTGCGCCATTATACCGGCACGCCCGCCGAGCACACCCAGCGCTATCTCCTGTTCACCAATTATGTCCGCTATGTCGACGAGTTCGTCCGCTGGGCGGTCGACGAGCTGAAGAAGCCGGATAGCCCCTATCGCGGCCTCTCCGCCGCGGGAGGCGTCTACGTCACCAAGGACACGCCCGATGCGGTCGCTCAGGTCGCCGAGGGCGGCTGGCGGCGGCACCAGATGCCGGCCTACCATCTGGTCGCGACTCGCGGCGAAGGGATCAGCCTCGTCAACATCGGCGTCGGCCCGTCCAACGCCAAGACGATCTGCGACCATCTCGCGGTGATGCGGCCCGAAGTGTGGCTGATGATCGGCCATTGCGGCGGACTTCGCCCCAGCCAGACGATCGGCGACTATGTCCTCGCCCACGCTTATCTGCGCGACGACCATATCATGGACGACGTGCTGCCGACCGAGATCCCCATCCCCGCCATCGCCGAGATCCAGCAGGCTTTGTTCGACGCCGCCATCGAGGTCACCGGCGAGGAGCCGCAGGAATTGAAGCAGCGCCTGAGGACCGGCACGGTCGTCACCACCGACGACCGCAATTGGGAGCTGCGCTTCACCCTTTCGGCGCTCAGGTTCAACCAGTCGCGCGCGGTGGCGATCGACATGGAATCGGCGACGGTGGCGGCCCAGGGCTATCGCTTCCGCGTCCCCTACGGCACCCTGCTCTGCGTCTCCGACAAGCCGCTCCACGGCGAGATCAAGCTGCCCGGCCAGGCCAATGCCTTCTACGAACGGGCGATCAGCCAGCATCTGCGAATCGGCATCGAAACGCTGCGAATCCTGCGCCGCGAGGGCGCCAAGCTCCACTCCCGCAAGCTGCGCGCGTTCGACGAGCCGCCCTTCCGCTAGGATTTCAATACCGCACGGGGCTCCAAAAAGCCCGGCTATCGGCGGTTTTCGGTTGGCGCTGAAGCATCTAAGCAACGCTGTCCACAGAATCTTTTCGCGGGCCAGCAAGAGTCTTTGAACCGTAAAAACGCCCTTGCTATAGGCCGATCATCATTCGGCAATTTTTGCCTCCGGGGGAATCAGCATCATGAAGAAAATCGCATTGCTTTGCGCAACCACCGCATTCGTCCTGCCCGGCATGGCGATGGCCCAATCGACCGGCACGATCACGACGGAGGAAGACAACACCGTCGTCGTCACCGGCAACCGCACCCGCGACGTCAACGGCATCACCGTTCCCGACACCGCGAAGGCGCAGGGCGTGCTCGGCCAGGAGCTGATCCAGACTCAGGCGCCCGGCCAGTCGATCCTGCAGACGGTGAACCTCGTTCCCGGCGTCAACTTTACCAACTCGGATCCCTACGGGTCCGCCGGCGGCAACCTGCGCATCCGCGGCTTCGACGGCAACCGCGTTTCCCTCACCTTCGACGGCATTCCGCTCAACGACAGCGGCAATTATGCGATCTTCTCGAACCAGCAGCTCGATCCGGAGCTGATCGAGCAGGTCAACGTCAACCTGGGCCAGACCGACGTCGACAGCCCGACCGCCTCGGCGGCGGGCGGCACCGTCAATTACCGCACCATCCTGCCCAGTCGCGAGCTCTTCTTTCGCGTTAACGGCTCGGTCGGCGATTTCGGCTATCGCCGCGGCCACATCCAGCTGCACAGCGGCGAGTGGTGGGAGAACGGCCCCCGCGCCTTCGTCTCCTATTCGAACGCCCGCAACGACCTGTTCCGCGGCCCCGGCGAAATCTACAAGCAACAGTGGAACGCCCGCATCTATTACGCGCTCGGCACGAACGGCGATTTCATCTCCGTCGCCGGCCACTACAACCGCAACCGCAACAATTTCTACCGCAACCCGGCGTTCAACGACCTCCGCACGACCGTGCTGCCGGATCGTACCGGCATTCTCGGCGTGCCCGGCGGCGTGCCGGGATCGACCATCGTGCCCCCCGCGGACCCGAACAACCCATCGCTGATCGGCTCGGACTATACGGACGCGCAATGGGACTCGATTTTCGACTTCAACAATTTCGAGACCTGCACCCGCGCATCGGAGCCCGGCGGCGCCGGCGCGCAGAACGATAATGGCGGCAGGCTGCCGACCGGCTCCACGGCAGCGGCGAACACCTCGACGGGCGGCGCCAACAACATCCTCAATACGTCTAGCTGCAGCAACTTCGCCGGCGTCCGGATCAATCCGTCCAACACCGGCAATATCCGCATCAACGGCCGCTTCACGCTTGCCGACAATCTCCTGCTGACCGTCGATCCGAGCTTCCAGTACGTGCTCGCCAATGGCGGCGGCTCGACGGCGATCGCGGAGAACAACGTCCGCGTTCGCGGCGGCACCCCGGCCTCGCCCGGCGTCGACTATAATGGCGATGGCGACTTCCTCGACACGATCCGCTTCTATACGCCGAACAACACCAACACCCACCGCCTCGGCCTCACCGCGTCGCTGATCTGGGATTTCGCGCAGAACCAGCGCCTCCGCGTCGCCTACACGTTCGACCGCGCCAAGCATCGCCAGACCGGCGAATGGGGCTATCTCGACGCCAACGGCAACCCCGAAAGCCCGTTCAGCGGCCGCAACGCGACGCCCGTGCTGGATGCGACCGGCTTCCAGTTCCAGCAGCGCGATCGCGAGTCGATCGCCATGCTGAACCAGGTCGCCGGCCAGTATATCGGCCGCTTTTTCGACGAACGGCTCCGGCTCGAGGTCGGCCTGCGCATGCCGTTCTTCAAGCGCGAGCTCGACCAGCGCTGCCTGACCGAAGCGCGGGGCAGCGGCTTCGCTTATTGCACGAGCGAGACCGCACCCCCGCTGTTGATCATCGCGCCGGACGCCGTGGTTCCCGCGGTCGGGCCGACACCCTATTACGCGCCTTTCCAGACCACCTACAAATTCGACGCGATCCTGCCCAATGTCGGCATCGTCTACAATTTCGGCGGCGGCTTCAGCGCCTTCGGCTCCTATGCCATGGGCTTTTCCGCCCCGCGCACCGACAATCTCTATCGCGCGCCGCGCGTCGACAATCTCGATCCCGAGAAGACCGACGCCTTTGATCTTGGCATCCGCTATTCGCGGAGCACCGTCCAGGCTCAGGCCACGGCTTGGATGATCAACTATTCCAACCGCATCGTGACCTCGTTCAATCCGGATCTCGGCATCTCGCTCGACCGCAACGTCGGCAAGGTCGACAGCTGGGGCGTCGATGCAAGCGTTGCGTGGCAGATCATCCCCGAGTTCAGCATCTACGCGCTGGGTTCGTACATCAACGCCGAGCTGCAGGACAATGTGAACGTCAGCGCGGCGGCCGGGGTCGACTGCGGCCAATCGACGACGACCATCCCGGTGGGCTGTGCCCCCACCGCGGGCAAGATGGTTCCCGAAACGCCGGAGTGGACCTTCGGCGGCCGCGCCCAGGCGAATCTCGGGCCGATGACCATCGGCGCGCAGTTCAAATGGGTCGACAGCCGCTTCGCCACCGACGTCAACGATATCGTCGTCGACGATTATACGGTGTGGGACGTGGACGTCCGCTTCGATCTCGGCTCGATCGGCCTGCCGGAGAGCTACGTCCAGTTCAACGCCACCAACCTCTTCAATGAGCGCTATTTCGGCAATATCAGCACCCAGCTCAATGCTGCCGGCAACCCGAACTTCTCGACGGGCTCGCCGCAGACCTTCATGATCACGCTGAACCTGGCCTGGCGCGCCGGGCGCTAAGCCACTTACAACGTTCGGGCCGCCGCGACTCCGGTCGCGGCGGCCCTTTTTTTTGCGCGCCGTTCGCTTATGGTCCGAGCGATGACCAGCGACCCCCTCGTCGATCAGGCGCGCGCCGCTGCGCTCCGCGCTTATGCGCCTTATTCCCGCTTCAGCGTCGGCTGCGCGATCGTCTCGGTCGACGGCGATGTCGCTTATGGCGCGAATATGGAGAATGCCTGTTACCGGCTCGGCATCTGCGCCGAGATCGCCGCGCTGACCGCCGCCAACCAGTCCTTCGGGCTCGACCGGATCGCCCGCATCGTCGTCGCCGGCGGCCATGTCGGTCCCGACGGGCTGCTCGCCGGCGCCGCCCCGGTCACCCCCTGCGGCGGCTGCCGCCAGGCCATCCTCGAAGCCGCCCACGTCTCGGGCCGCGACCTCGAGATCGTCTCCGCCAACGGCGACGGCACCCAGGCCATCGTCAGCCGGATCTCGGAATTGCTCCCGCACGGTTTCGGCCCGGCAAGCCTGAAGGATGCGGGCACATAAAATCCTCCCCGAAACGAGGAGGATTCTAGACCAGTTTAATCTCCCGCAGCCGCTCCTGGAGATAGTCATCCGCGGTGATCGGCTCGGGATAGAGATTGGGGCGCTCGGCCGACATGCAATCGGGCAGCGTCTCGATCAGGAAATCCGAGCGGAAGTGGAGAAAGAAGGGCATCGAGTAGCGCGAATGGCCGCGCCGCTCGGGCGGTGGGTTGACCACCCGGTGGGTGGTCGATTTGAGCACGTTGTTGGTCAGCCGCTGCAGCATGTCGCCGATATTGACCGCGAGCTCGCCCGGCCTTGGTGTCACCGGCAGCCAGTCGCCGTCGCGGTCGAGCAATTGCAGCCCGGCCTCCTCGGCGCCGAGCAGCAAAGTGATGGTGTTGATGTCCTCGTGCGCGCCGGCGCGGACATTGGGACCGTCGCCGGGGATCGGCGGATAATGGAGCAGGCGCAGGATCGAATTGCCGTCCTTCACCGTGTCGACGAAATAATCCGAGGCGAGGCCGAGATAGCGGGCGATCGCCTCGAGGATCTTGAGGCCGGTCCTGTCGAAGGCGGCGTAGAGCTCGAGGAAGGTGTCGCGGAAGGACTGGACCTCCTCGGGCCACAGGTTCGGCGCCATCGAATCGCTATATTTATGGCCCGGCGGCAGCTCGCGGGCGACGTGCCAGAATTCCTTGAGATCGTAATTGACCGCGCCCTTGGCCGTCTCGATGCCGAACGGCGTGTAGCCGCGGGCGCCGCCGCCGCCTTTCTGGTGATATTGGCGCTTCACTGCCTCGGGCAGCGCGAAGAAGGCCTTCGCTTTCTCCTCGGCGCGGGCGATGAGATCGGCCGGGATGCCGTGATCGGCGATGATCGCGAAGCCGTAGCGCTCGAACGAAGCGCCGAGCTCCTGCGAAAAGCCTTCGGGGTCGCGGTCCGCGTCGGTGAGCGAGACGGAGGCGACGGTCTTGGCTGGGGCGAGCGTGCTCATTCCCGCCCTTTAATCCAATGCGGCCAATAGCTCAAATCGCGGCGTCACGTTTCGTTCTGTAGCAATCGGTGCCGACAAGCCTGCCCAGTCGGCAGCGGGAGCGTTCCCCATTTTCGAAGGCCCGGCCGGAACGCGTCTCGGCCGCGCTACCGTGCCGGCGCGGGCGCCGCCGCATTGGCCGGAGCCGCGGGCGGCGCCGGCGCCGGTGCGGGCGCCGGAGCGGCCACCGGGGCGGGCGCCGGCGGCGGCGTGGCGGGCGGGGCCGCGGTGGCGGCCAGGATGAAGCCGGCCAGGGCCGCGCTCATCAGATTGGAGAGCGACGCCGCCAGCAGCGCCTTGAGCCCGAGCTTGGCGATCATCGGCCGCTGGTTGGGCGCCAGCCCGCCGGTCACCGCCATCTGGATCGCGATCGAGCTGAAATTGGCGAAGCCGCAGAGCATGAAGGTGACCACTGCGATGGTCCCCGGCGACAAAGGCGCCGTCCCGGCCTGGATCCCGCGCAGCTCGAAGAAGGCGACGAGCTCGTTGAGGGCGATCTTGGTGCCGAACAGTCCGCCGGCCTGGCCCGCCTCGTTCCAGGGCACGTTCAGCATGTACATGACCGGCTGGAAGACGCGGCCGAGAATCATCTGGATCGACAGGTCCGGCGCCCCGAACTGGCCGCCAATACCGCCCAATATGCCGTTGAGCAGAGCCAGCAAGCCGACGAAGGCGAGCACCATCGCGCCGACCGCCACCGCCAGCTTGACGCCGGTCATCGCGCCTTCCGAGGCAGCCATGATGATGTTGGCGGGCCGGCCCTCGCCATGCTCGCCTTCCCCGAGCGGCTCGGGCTCGGCGCCGGCGGTCTGCGGATCGTCGGGCATGATGATCTTGGCCATCAATATGCCGCCGGGCGCCGACATGAAGCTCGCGGCGAGCAGATAGGGCAATAGGTGGTGGCCGATCGTGTTGGCGTAGAGGCCGAGGATCGTGCCGGCGACGCCCGCCATGCCGACCGTCATCACGCAGAAGAGTTGCGACGGCGTGAGGCCGGCGAGATAGGGCCGGATCACCAGCGGGCTTTCCGACTGGCCGACGAAGATGTTGGCGGCCGAGCCGAGCGATTCGACGCGCGTGATGCCGGTCACCACCCGGATCGCGCCGCCGATCCATTTGATGATGAACTGCATCACGCCGAGATAATAGAGGATCGAAATCAGCGCGGCGAAGAAGATGATCACGGGCAGCGCGCCGAACGCGAAATTCTGACCGAGCGGGCTTTCGAACAAAGCGTCGCCGATCAGGAAACGGGTTCCCGCATTGGCATAGCCGAGCAAGGCGACGACGCCGTCCGACATCGCCTTGATCGCGGCGATCCCCCAGGGCGTGTAGAGCACGATCACGGCGATCGCGGCCTGCAGCGCGAAGGCGGCAAGGACGACGCGCGGACGAATCCAGCGCCGGTTGGCCGAAAAGAGATAGGCGATGGCGAGGATGAGCGCGATGCCGCCGATGCCGATCAGATATTGCATGCGATTCCCCCCGGACCGTTTCTTGGCCGCGCCACCATGAAGCGATGCGTCAGAATTACCAGACCATTTTCGGCTCGGCCGCGCCGATCGCCGCATCGAGCCGGTCGATCACGTCCCCGATCCCGTCCGAAACCAGCAATTGCGCGCGCCGCGCCGGCGACATGAAGCCGCTCGTGGTGACATTATCGAGGAAGGCGATCATCCCGTCCCAGAAGCCGTCGACGTTCAGAAGCGCGAACGGCTTGGCGTGATAGCCCAAAGCGTTCCAGCTCCACGCCTCGAACAATTCGTCGAGCGTGCCGATGCCGCCCGGGATCGCGACGAAGGCGTCGGTCAGCTCGGTCATCATCGCCTTGCGCTCGTGCATCGTGTTGACGAGATGCAATTCGGTGAGCCCGGTATGCGCGACCTCGAGATCGATCAGCGCCTGGGGGATCACGCCATAAGCCTCGCCGCCGGCGTTCATCACCGCATCGGCCACCACGCCCATCAGGCCGAGCCGGCCGCCGCCATAAACGAGGCCGATGCCGCGATCGGCCATCTCGACGCCAAGCGTCCGGGCAATTTCGGCGAAGCGGGGATTGGCCCCCATGCTGGCGCCGCAATAAACCGCGAGCCTTTTCATTATCCTTGTTCCCCGGCGACGGCCGGGGGCCAGAGCGGAGTCAGAAACTGGACCCCGGGCTTCGCCGGGGAACAGATGGACCGTGCTGCGCGACCGCGTCTCACAGGGCGGCCACCATCGCCTTGAGATCGCTCTCGGGGCGCGCGCCAAAATGGGAGATCACCTCCGCCGCGGCGACCGCGCCGATGCGCAAGCTGTCCTCGAGGCTGCGCCCCCCAGCCTGGCCGACCAGGAAGCCAGCCGCGAACAGGTCGCCGGCGCCGGTCGTGTCGACGACGCCGGTGCCGATCCGGGCGATCGGCACCGAAACCCGCCGCCCGCGCTCCACCGCCAGCGCGCCCTCGCTGCCGCAGGTGACGACGATCAGCGGCACCTTGTCCTGGAGGGCGGCGATCGCGGCCTCGCGGTCGGCCAGCCCGGCCAGCTCGGCGATCTCGTTCTCGTTGGCGAAGAGCAGGTCGATTGCGCCCGCCTCGAGCATCTTCATCATCTCGGCGCGGTGCGGCTTGATGCAGGCGATGTCGGACAGGGTGAAGGCGACCTTGCGCCCCGCTTCGTGGGCGATCGCCATCGCCTGCTCCATCGCCGCGCGCGGGCCGGCCGAGCGCCACAGATAGGCTTCGAGATAGAGGATCGCCGCGCCCCTGATCTGGTCGGCATCGAGCGCGCCGGCATCGAGCTCGTGGGCGGCGCCGCGGAAGGTGTTCATCGTCCGCTGCGCGTCGGGCGTGACCAGGATCAAGCAGCGGCCGGTCGGCGCGCCGCCGGACTTGGCGGGCGTCAGGAACTCGACGCCGAGCGCGCGGATATCGTGGCTGAAGATCTCGCCGAGCTGGTCGGCCGAAACCTGGCCGATGAAGCCGGCGCGGCCGCCCAAAGCCGCCACGCCCGCCATCGTGTTCGCCGCCGAGCCGCCGCTGGTTTCACGCGCCTGGCTCATCCTTGCGTAGAGCCGGGTCGCGCCGCCGGCGTCGAGCACCTGCATCGAGCCCTTGACCAGCCCCTCCTCGATCAGGAAATCGTCGTCGGCGGTGGCGATCACGTCCACCACCGCATCGCCGATCGCCAGCACATCGAGACGGGTCTCAGTCACGCGGGCGTGATGGCCGGATTAGGGCGCGACGGAAAGCCCTTTTTGCGCAAGCCTAAAACGGTTACGCATCGCCAATGAGCACACAGCCCGCCCCCGCCGCCGCCGTCCCCCGCTCCCTGTTCGTCTTCTCGCTCATCTATGGCGGGCTCGTCTGCATCGCGGGCGTGCTGGGGACGAAGCTCGCGTCGCTCGGCACCTGGCCTGTGCTCGGGCCGCTCGCGGTCGAGGCCGGCATCTTCGCCTTCCTGATCCTGGTCGTGCTGTCGAGCGCGATCGCCGAACTCCACGGCCGCGACATGGCGAACAAGCTTGTCCGCTACGGCTTCATTCCACTCATCCTGTCGATGCTGCTGATCCAGTTCGTGATCCACGTCGTCCCGCCGGCGGTCTTCTGGCACAAGCAGGAGGCGTTCGAGCAGATATTGGGGCAGAGCTCGCGAATGATGCTCGCCGGGCTCATCGCCTACGGCGTGTCGCAGACGCTCAACGTCTACATCTTCTCCAAGCTCACGACGAAGACGGGAAGCGGCCTGTGGCTGCGCGCTCTGGTGGCCAGCTTCCTGTCGCAGATCGTCGATACGTTGCTCTTCATCACCATCGCTTTCTACGGGGTCGAGGACAGCATCCTGCCGATCCTGCAGGGCCAGATCATCGCCAAGCTGACCCTCTCCATCGTCATGGTGCCGCCGCTCATCTACGCCTTCGTCGCGCTCGGCCGCCGCCTCGACGCCGCCAGATGACGCTGGATCGCGAGTGATGTGGATGTCCTGTCCTAATCCGTTCGGGCTGAGCTTGTCGAAGCCCTTTCCTTCTCTTCGGCGCGAGGGAAAAATCAGGGCTTCGACAGGCTCAGCCCGAACGGGTTTTGGAATATCTGCCTGCCTGCTTGCGCTTATTGCCGCGCCCGCCGTCGCGCAGCCGCTGCCGGCGCCGCGCCTGATCGTCGCCATCTCGGTCGATCAATTCTCCGCCGACCTGTTCGCCGAATACCGGCAATATTTCACCGGCGGCCTGAGGCGCCTGTCGCAGCAGGGCATGGTCTTCCCCTCCGGCTACCAGGCGCATGCCGCGACCGAAACCTGCCCCGGCCATTCGACCATCCTCACCGGCTCCCATCCGGGGCGGACCGGAATCATCGCCAACAATTGGTTCGACCAGAGCGTCGCCCGCGCCGACAAATATATCTATTGCTCCGAGGACGAGCGCGTCCCCGGCAGCACGTCCGAAAATTACACGGTCTCGCCCGTTCACCTGCGCGTGCCGACCTTGGGCGATCTGATGCGCCGCGCCGATCCGCGCAGCCGCGTCGTCGCGGTCGCCGGCAAGGACCGCGCGGCGGTGATGATGGGCGGCCACAATCCGAATCAGCGCTGGTGGTGGGGCGGCCGCGCCTTCGTCAGCCATGCCGGCATCGCCGAGCCGCGTCCGGTGACCGCGGCCAATGCCCGCATCGTCGAGGCGCTCGCCCGCGCCCGCGATCCGATGGCGCTCCCCGAAATCTGCGAGGCGCGCTCCCGCGCCATTCCCGTCGGCGGCGGGCGCGCGTCTCCGGTCGGAGCCGGCCGCTTCGCCCGCGACGCCGGCGATCGCACCGCCTTTCGCGCCTCGCCCGAATTCGACGGCCACATCCTCGCCCTTGCCGAGGTGATGCGCGACGAGATGCGGCTCGGCGAGGGCGATGCGACCGACCTCCTCGCCATCGGCGTCTCCGCCACCGATTATGTCGGCCACAGCTACGGCACCCAGGGCAGCGAGATGTGCATCCAGCTGCTCGCGCTCGACCGGGCGCTCGGCGATTTCTTCCAGGAACTGGACCGCGAGCGGATCGACTATGTGGTGATGCTCACCGCCGATCATGGCGGCCTCGATCTGCCCGAGCGGTCGCGCGAGCAGGCCGGCGGCGGCGTGCGCGTCGATCCGGCGCTCGGCGCGACGCGGATGGGCGAGGCGCTGGGGCGCCGGCTCGGCCTGAGCGGCCCGGTCCTGCTCGGCGACGGCCCTTTCGGCGACATCTGGATCGACCGGGCCCTGCCCGCCCGGGTCCGCGCCCGCGTCCTCGCCGAGGCGGTGCGCGCCTATCGCGGCCACGCCCAGGTCGCCGCCGTCTTTACCCGGGCCGATCTCGCGGCGACCCCGGTCCCTTTGGGTCCGCCCGACAGCTGGACCCTGGTCCAGCGCGCCCGCGCCTCGTTCGATCCGCTGCGTTCGGGCGATTTCTACGTCATGTTGAAGCCGCGCGTCACCCCGATCGCCGATACCAGCCGCGGCTATGTCGCCACCCATGGCAGCCCCTGGGATTATGACCGGCGGGTGCCGATCCTGTTCTGGCGGCGCGGCATGGCTGCCTTCGAGCAACCCTTGTCGGTGGAGACGGTGGACATCCTGCCGACTCTCGCCGCCCTGATCGGCCTCCCCATCGCCCCCGCCAGCATCGACGGCCACTGCCTCGATCTGATCGCGGGGCCGGAAAACTCCTGCCCGAACTAGGAGATGAACGTCATTCCAGCGAAAGCTGGAATCTCTTTGCCTTTTCGGCCGCTTCAAAAGGGGAAGTGGGATTCCAGCTTTCGCTGGAATGCGTGACGGCTCAGCCCTGCGCCGCCAGCCACCCATTCACCGCCGTCGCGCATTCGCGGCCCTCGCGGATCGCCCAGACGACGAGCGATTGGCCGCGGCGCATGTCGCCGCAGGCGAAGATGCCCGGGCGCGAGGTCTCGTAGCCGCGCGGGGCGGTCTCGACCCCGGCATAAGCGAGAATGCCGTCGGGCGGCGAGCCGGTGAAGCCCATGGCGAGCAGCACCAGATCGGCGTCGAGCGCGAAGGGGGCGTCGCCCTGGCTGCCGGCCAGCCGCGCCACCCGCCCGTCCGCGCCATCGAAATGCGAGGTGACGATCGAGAAAGCGCGGTCCGCCCCCTCCTCCTGCGAGGAGGACGTACGCAGCTTCATCGGCCAGTGCGGCCAGCTCAGGCCCTTGTCTTCATGCAGCGGCGGCTCGGGCATGATCTCGAGCTGGGCAACCGACGCCGCACCCTGGCGATGGGCGGTGCCGATGCAATCGGAGCCGGTGTCGCCGCCGCCGATCACCACCACGCGCTTGCCGGTCGCCAGGATTGGCTCCCCCTGCTCGGCCAGCCCCGCCACACGCCGGTTGGCCTGGGTCAGGTAATCCATCGCGAAATGGATGCCGCCGAGCGCGCGGCCCGGCACATCGAGATCGCGCGGCTGCTCGGCCCCGGCGGCGAGGACGAGGACGTGATAATCGTCCATCAGCCGCTCGACCGTCACGTTGACTCCGATCTCCATCTCGGTCCGGAAGATGACGCCCTCACGCTCCATCTGGTGGATCCGCCGGTCGATCAGCATCCGGTCCATCTTGAAGTCGGGAATGCCGTAGCGCAGCAGCCCGCCGATCCGGTCGGCCTTCTCGAACACGGACGGCGCGTGGCCCAACCGGGCGAGCTGCTGGGCGCAGGCGAGCCCTGCCGGGCCCGAGCCGACGATCGCGATCCTCTTGCCGGTGCCGCGCGGCGCCATTTGCGGCACGATCCAGCCCTCGCGCCAGCCGCGGTCGACGATCTCGCATTCGATCGTCTTGATCGTCACGGCCGCGTCGTCGAGCGCGAGCGTGCAGGCCGCCTCGCAGGGCGCCGGGCAGATTCGGCCGGTGAATTCGGGGAAATTGTTGGTCGCGTGCAGCCGCTCCAGCGCGGCGCGCCACTGGCCTTGCGAGACGAGGTCGTTCCAGTCGGGGATCAGATTGTCGACCGGGCAGCCGGTGTGGCAGAAGGGCACGCCGCAATCCATGCAGCGCTCGGCCTGGCGCGCGACCGCATCGGGCGCGAGCGGCACGGCGATCTCTATCCAGTCCTTCACCCGCTCGGTCACCGGCCGGTAAGGACGGTCTCGCCGCTCGATCTCCAGGAAGCCCGCCGGATTGGTCATGCCGCCGCCTCCAGAGCAGCCAGGGCGCGGCGATAGTCGAGCGGCATCACCATCACGAAGCGGCCGAGCGCGGCCGGCCAATCCGCGAGGATCTCGGCCGCGCGCCGGCTTGCCGTCAGCGCGTGGTGGCGTTCGATCAGGCGCCTGAGCCCCTCCGGATCGTCCACCGGCTCCAGTGCCACGCCGGCCCGATTGCATTGGGCCTTCGCGAGGCCGTGGACATAAGCGATCCCTCCGGACATGCCGGCCGCGAAGTTGCGCCCGACGGCGCCGAGCACGACGACCTTTCCGCCCGTCATATATTCGCAGCCATGGTCGCCGGTGCCCTCGACCACCGCGACGGCGCCCGAATTGCGCACCGCGAAACGCTCGCCGGCGACGCCCGCGAAAAAGGCCTCGCCGCCGGTCGCGCCGTAGAGGCAGGTATTGCCGACGATGATGTTGGCAGCGGCCTCGCGCGGCGCGGCGTTGGGCTGGCGGACGATCAGCCGGCCGCCGGAAAGGCCCTTGCCCGCATAATCGTTGGCGTCGCCGATCAGCTCCAGGGTCACGCCGGCGGCGAGGAAGGCGCCGAAGCTCTGGCCCGCCGACCCGGTCAGCAAGGCGCTCAGGCTCCCCTCCGCCAGCCCGCCATGACCATGCCGCCGCGCCACCTCGCCCGAAACCATCGCCCCGACCGACCGGTCGACATTGGCCACTTCCATTTCTATCCGCGCCGGCAGCGCGCCCTCCATGGCGGCGATCAGCGCCCGGTCGATCCGTGCGGAGGGCACGCGGCAAATGGGCGCGTCGCCCCGCCGCGAGGCGCCCACGGGCTGGTGCAGCAAACGTTTCAGATCGACCCCCTGCGCCTTCCAGTCCGCCGCCGGCGCCCCTTCGACCAAATCGGTGCGGCCGATCATCTCGTCGAGCGAGCGCAGGCCCAGCGAGGCCATGATCGCGCGCAATTCCTCGGCGACGTAGAAGAAATAGTTGATCACATGCTCGGCCGTGCCGGTGAAGCGGGCGCGCAGCACCGGATCCTGGGTGGCGATGCCGACCGGGCAGGTGTTGAGGTGGCATTTGCGCATCATGACGCAGCCGGCCGCGACCAAAGGCGCGGTCGCGAAGCCAAATTCGTCGGCGCCGAGCAAGGCGGCGACGGCGACGTCGCGGCCGGTCCTGAGCCCGCCATCGGCCTGGACGCAGACCCGGCCCCTGAGGCCGTTCAGCACCAAAGTCTGCTGGGTCTCCGCCAGCCCGATCTCCCAGGGCAGGCCGGCATGGGTCAGCGAGGTCAGCGGAGAGGCCCCCGTCCCGCCTTCGTAGCCAGCGATGGTGACGTGATCGGCCAGGCATTTGGCGACGCCGGCCGCGACCGTGCCGACGCCGACCTCGGAGACCAGTTTCACCGACACCCGCGCCTCCGGGTTCACGCATCTGAGGTCGTGGATCAGCTGAGCCAGATCCTCGATCGAATAGATGTCGTGGTGGGGCGGCGGCGAGATCAGGCCGACGCCGGGGGTGGAATGGCGGACCGCGGCGATCTCGGCGTCGACCTTGTCGCCGGGGAGCTGGCCGCCCTCGCCCGGCTTGGCGCCCTGGGCGATCTTGATCTGCAATTCGTCGGCGTTGACCAGATAGTCGGCGGTGACCCCGAAACGCCCGGACGCGACCTGCTTGATCGCCGAGCGCTCCTGCGTGCCGAAGCGGTCGCGTTGCTCGCCGCCCTCGCCGGTATTGGATTTGCCCCCGATCCGGTTCATCGCAACCGCGAGCGTCGCGTGCGCCTCGCGGCTGATCGAGCCGAAGCTCATCGCGCCCGTCGAGAAGCGCCTGACGATGTCGGCGGCGGGCTCGACCTCGTGGAGCGGCACCGGCGCCCCGGCGGGCTTGAAATTCATCAGCCGGCGCAGGCCCGCCCGCCCGTTCAGCTCTTCGGCGAACGCGCGGTATTTCTCCGGCAGCGG
This sequence comes from Allosphingosinicella sp., assembly GCA_035543935.1. GTDB lineage: Bacteria > Pseudomonadota > Alphaproteobacteria > Sphingomonadales > Sphingomonadaceae > Allosphingosinicella. Next base: position 83,265 of record DATKIV010000013.1, on the reverse strand, counting down.
CCCGCGCACGGCATGCTGGAGATTGGCGATTGTGTCATAGGTCCAGGCATGCGCCTCGCCGCCGATCCGCTGGGCGTAAAGGCCGCCGATATCGAGCGCGTCACCGCCGCCATAAGCGAGCCGATGCCGCCGCGCCGTCTCCTCGGAAAGCTCGGCGAGGCCGATCCCCTCGATCACGGTCGCGGTGCCGGTGAAATAATCGTCGACCAGCTTTTGGCTGAGGCCGATCGCGTCGAAAATCTGCGCGCCGCAATAGGACTGGTAGGTGGAGATGCCCATCTTGGACATCACCTTGAGGATGCCCTTGCCGACCGCCTTGATATACTTGGCCTGCGCGTCCCCGGCGTCGGTCAGCCCCGCGCCATCCCGGCTGAGAGCCGCGATGCTGTCGAAGGCGAGCCAGGGATTGACCGCCTCGGCGCCATAGCCGGCGAGCACGCAGAAATGGTGGACTTCGCGCGCTTCGCCGGTCTCGACGACGAGGCCGGTCTGCATGCGAAGGCCATGCTCGACCAGGTGGTGGTGGACCGCGCCCGTCGCCAAAGCGGCCGGGATCGGCAGCCGGTCCTTCGAGACGTTGCGGTCGGAGATGATCAGCAGGTTGATGTCCTTGAGCACCGCATAGGTCGCCTCCATGCAGAGCCGGTCGAGCGCCGCCCGCAGCGCGCGCTCGCTTTTGTCCTGCCAGGTCGCGTCGAGCGTGATCGTGCGGAAGGCGCCGTCCAGCGTCTCGTGGATCGAGCGGATCTTCTCCAGATCCTCGTTGGTCAGGATCGGCTGCGACACCTCCAGCCTTTTGTGCGTGCCCGCCTGCCGCCCGAGCAGGTTCGGCCTGGGCCCGATCATCGACACCAGCGACATCACCAGAGCCTCGCGGATCGGGTCGATCGGCGGGTTGGTGACCTGGGCGAAATTCTGCTTGAAATAATCGTAGAGCAAACGCGGCCGGTCCGAGAGGATGGCGAGCGGCGTGTCGGTGCCCATCGAGCCGACCGGATCCTCGCCCGAGGCCGCCATCGGCGCGAGAAAGGATTTGAGGTCCTCCTGCGTATAGCCGAACGCCTGCTGATGCTCGCGACGGTGTTGCGGATCGTGGGCGCGCGGCGCGGCCGATGGCGGCGGTAAGTCCTTGAGATTATACTGGGTTTCGCGCAGCCAGTCGCGATAAGGCTCGGCCCCGGCCAAAGTCGCCTTGACCTCCTCGTCCTCGACGATCCGGCCCTCTTCCAGATCGATGAGCAGCATTCTCCCCGGCTGCAGCCGCCATTTGCGGACGATCTTCCCGTCCGGAATGGGCAGCACCCCGGCTTCGGACGCCATCACCACCAGATCGTCGTCGGTGACGATGAAGCGCGCGGGCCTCAGGCCGTTGCGGTCCAGAGTGGCGCCGATCCGGCGCCCGTCGGTGAAGGCGATCGCCGCCGGCCCGTCCCAGGGCTCCATCAAAGCGGCGTGATATTCGTAGAAGGCCCGGCGCTTGGGCTCCATCCCGTCATCGCCGGCCCAGGCCTCCGGGATCAGCAGCATCATCGCGTGCGGCAGCGAATAGCCGCCGGCGAGCAGCAGCTCGAGCGCATTGTCAAGGCAGGCGGTGTCCGACTGGCCGTGCGGGATGATCGGCCACATCTTGTCGAGATCGGCGCCGAGCAAAGGCGATTCGAGCGTCCGCCGCCGCGCATTCATCCAGTTCACGTTGCCGCGCAAGGTGTTGATCTCGCCATTATGGGCGATGAAGCGATAGGGATGCGCGAGCCGCCAGCTCGGGAAGGTGTTGGTCGAGAAGCGCTGATGGACCATCGCCAGCGCGGATTGCGTGAGCGGGTCGCCGAGATCGCGGTAGAAGGTCCCGAGCTGGTGGGCGAGCAGCATGCCCTTGTAGACCAGGGTCCGGCTCGACAGCGAGGCAATGTAGAAATCCTGAAGGCCCGGCAGGTCGCGCGCCAGCGCCTCGCGCGCCAGCGGATTCAGCGTCTGCTTGCGGATCGCCAGCAATTTGCGCTCGAAGGCGTCCTGGTCCTTCACATTGGGCCCGCGCGCGATCACCGCCTGGCGGATCGCCGGCATCGAGGCGAGCACGCCTGCGCTTATTCCCGCCGTCTCGACCGGCACCTCGCGCCAGCCGACCAGCAATTGCCCCTCGATCCGGATGAAGCGCTCGAAGCGCTCGACGGCCGCCGCCCGGCTCGCTTCGTCGCGGGGCAGGAAGCACATGGCGACCGCATAATCGCCCGCTTGCGGCAGGCTCAGCCGCTCCCCGTCCGCCCAGGCGCGGAGCAGCAAATCGGGGATCTGGATAAGGCAGCCGGCGCCGTCGCCGAGCGACGGATCGGCGCCGACCCCGCCCCTATGGTCGAGATTGGCGAGGATGTGCAGGCCCTGGGCGACGATGGCATGGGAGCGGCGGCCGCCGACATGGGCGATGAAGCCCATGCCGCAGCCGTCGCGTTCATTCGCGGGGTCGTAAAGACCCTCCCTGCCCGGCGCTGCCGCCAAAATCATCCTCCGACTGAATCACGAATCTCCGTCGCCGTGCCTTTGTTGCGCTGCAGCGAAAGTGTCGCACATATGAGGCGCGCGCAAGGGGTTTCGTGATGGCTTCGCAATCCCACTCTTCGTCACCCCGGACTTGATCCGGGGTCCACCTTCTTCCGGCGGAGAGAAAGAAGATGGATGCCGGATCAAGTCCGGCATGACGACCGAGCTTAGCGGGCCTCCAGCGCCCGGATCAGCCGGGCCATGTTGGCGATATAGGTGGCGGTCGAGATGCCGGTGGCCGGCGCGGGGTCGGGATAAGGGGAGGTGTCGGTGGCGTCGCCGACCTGGGTGATGCCGTAGTCGCCGGGGGCGACGCGGCGGTTGCCTGGGCCCGCGTAGCGGTGGCTGGTCATGGTCAGGGGGGCGGGCCAATAGCCTGCCTCGTTCAGCGCGCGGACGATGCGGGCCGGGTCGAGCCGCGCCGCAGAGCTGAAATCCGAGCCCGCCGCCAGGCTGCCGATGAAAAAGCGCGGGAAGGGCTGCGGGCCCAGCAGCGCGGACCCGCGCACGGCCTCCTCCGCCGGCATGGCGGCGAGCGCCGCGTGGTCGCGGCGCAGCTTATCGAGGTCGATGGCGCGGAATTGGGAATAATGGGCGATCGGGCGGGCCGGGTCGTGGTCCACGTAATAGCGGCCGTTGACGACGTTCGAGCCGCGCCGGTGGACGTAGAGCGGGCGGTTGGTGCCGAGCTCGACGAAGGTGGGGAAGCGGCGGTCACGGGGGCCGATATTGTCGGGGAGGCGCACCGATTGGAGCCAGGCGAGCGCCTCGGGGATGCGCGCGAGGAAGCGGCGGTCGCCGGTGAGGCGGTAATAGTCCATCAGCTGCTCGACATTGGTCGCGCTGGTGTGGGTGACCAAAGCGCGCGGCTCGTAGGTGCGGGCGCCGGCGACGCGCAGGCGAAGGTCGTATTGCAACCCCCAGCCCGCCTGGGGCGCCGGCTGCTGCGTGATCAGGAAGGCCTGCATGCCCCGCCGCGCCGCAGCGAGCAGCTCGGGCCGGTCGAGCGCGCGGCCGGCCATGATCAGGAAGCGGATATTCTCCTTGGCGACGTCGTCGTTGAAGGTGACGTAGCGCTGATAGGCGGGATAATGCGGATCGTAGGGGAAGCGCTGCGGCCAGCCGCCGTTGCGGTACTGGCTCGCCAGCACGAAGCGGATCGCGCGGTCGAGCGGCGGGCGGAAGCGCGCTTCGTGGCGGACCATGTAGAGGCGGAGCAGCAGCTGCATCGTCTCGGCGGTGCCGGCATCGTCGAACGTGGCATTGTCGCTGTAATGCTGGAATTCCTCGAGCCGCCAGCCGTTGCGGCCCACCGTCTCGTACCAACGCCGCGCCGCTTGCGGCCCGCCTTGGTGGATGAAGTAGTTCCAGCCGCCGCTGCGGTGCTGGCCGGCGATCAGCGCGTCGGCCGCCCGCGCCGCCGCGTCGTAATAATAAGCATCGCCGGTGGCATTGAAGGCGTCGAGGAAGATGTGCCCCATCGTCGCCGTGCCCGGCGCCTGCACCCAGATCATGCCGGGCTCGGCCTCCATCTCGCCCCAGCGGCGCGAAAGATCGGGCAGATAGGTCCAGACATAGCCGCCATGATCGGCGACGCGCTCGACCATGTAGGTCGTCGCGCGCCGCATCGTCCGCTCGATCTCGGCGCGGTTCTGGGCGGCGGCGGGCGAGGCCGCGAACAGGGCCAGCAAGGCGAGCAGGCGCAGGATCATAGAAAAGATCCTCCCCGGAACGGGGAGGGGGACCGCGTCGCGAAGCGGCGTGGTGGAGGGGTCGCGAGCGCCAGCGAGCATCGAGGCTCCCCGACCCCTCCACCATGCTTCGCATGTGTTGGAGCGAGATCGTGTCCCCCGGACACGATCTTGGATTGCCGGGGGCAATCCAAAGCTCCAACACCCTCCCCGTTCCGGGGGGGAATGACTTGAGCCACGTCGCGACGGGATCATGGCCAAAGCCTCCTTGTGCGGCCCCAGGCCAGGAACAGATCGGGCCAATGCTCGACCGATCTGCCGCGCGCCAGCCGCAGGCCGAAGCCGTGGCCGCCATCGGGAAAAAGATGCGTCTCGGTCGGGATGCCGCGCGCGCGCAGGGCGTCGCGCATCAGCAGGGTGTTGGCGACCGGGACCGAGGCGTCGTCCTCGGCATGGAGCAGGAAGGTCGGCGGCGCATCGGTGGGAATGTGGAGATGCGGCGAATAAGTGCGCTCCATCTCCGGCGTGGCCCGCTCGCCGATCAGATTGCGGCGCGATCCGGCATGGGCGTAAGGCGCGCTCATCGAGACGACCGGGTAGATGAGCGCGGCGGCGTCCGGCCGCACCGCCGGATCGCCGAAGCGGGCGAGCAGGCTCGCGCAGACATGGCCGCCGGCCGAGAAGCCCATCGCGCAGACCCGGCGCGGATCGACCCCCCGGGCGGCGCGGATCAGCGCCATCGCCCTCCGGGCGTCGGCGAGCGGCACGTCCGGCCCGGCCGCCCAGCCCTGATGCGGCAGCCGGTAGAAGAGGACGAAGGCGGTGATGCCGCGCGCTGCGAGCAAGCGGGCCATCTCGTGGCCCTCCTTGTCGATCACCACCCAGCTATAGCCGCCGCCGGGCATGATCAGCACCGCCGCGCCATTGGGACGCGCGGGCCGGAAGATTGCGAGGCGCGGGCGGGCGATGTCGGTCAGGATGCGGTCGTTATAGCCGGGATCGGTGCTGCGCTCGCGCACCGCCTCGGGCGGCCTTGTCGCGGGCATGCCCGGCGCGCCATCCGGCCACAGGTCGATCTCGGCGTCGGGCGCCGACGGGACCGGCGCTTGCGCGGCCGCGCGTCCGGCGAGGCCCGCGGCGAGGGTGCCGAGCAGCAAATCGCGCCGGCCGACCCTCATCGCGACACCGAAGCCGCCCGCTCGGCGAGCCAGTCTTCGAGATTGGTCATGCCGTCGCCGTCGCGGTCGCCATCGCCGTCGGGGCGGGCGGGATCGAAGCCGTGCGTGCGTTCCCAGGCATCGGGCATGCCGTCGCCGTCGCGGTCCGGCTCGGGTGCGCCCGCCGCCAGCGCCGGCCAGCCGCCGACCGCCTCCTGGCTGTCGATATGGCGGCCCGAGCGGGAGCGGACGCCGTCGATCACGCGCGCATCGGCGGCGTCGCGCGGCCAGGCGCCGGCGCGGTCGAGCACATGCGCCATGGCGGAAGGCGCCGGATCGGCGGCGACCGGCGCCACCGCGACTGGCCCGGCCAGCCGGTAGCCTTCCGGAACAGCGCCGGTGACCAACGACCAGGGATCGGCGGGGATCACGCCGTTCATGCTGTTGCCCGCGAACCAGGCCCGGGCCAGAGCGTTGCGCTCGCGGAAGGCGATCGCGCCTTCGCTGTCCGGGCCGGCGACATAGGCATTGTCGATGAAATTATAGCGGATCAGCGTCGCCTCATCCTCATTATAGCCCGCAAAGCCGCGCCCCCAATTGTAGAAGAGGTTGGAGCGGAACTCCATCAAAGGCCCCTCGGGGTCGCGCTCCGGACCCTCGTAATTGCCGGGCCTCGGCATGCGCGCGACATGGTGGGCCCACAAATTGTGGTGGAAGCTGATCCGCGCGCCGCGGCCGCCGCGGATCAGGCTGCCAAAACCGTGGTCGCCCTTGTCGTGGTGCGAGCGGCGAAGCGATTCGGCGATGATCGACCATTGCACGCTGAGGTCGTAAAAGCCGCTGCCGTCGCCGTAGCGCGCCGAGGCCGACAAGGTCTCGTCGATCGACCAGCTCGCCGAGACATGGTCGAGGATGATTCGCCGGCCGCGCTCGATCCAGATCGAATCGCCGTCGCCGGGCAGGCGGTCGCCGCGCCTGGCGCGGATGTGGCGGATGATGACGTCGTCGGCGCGGACGACCAAAGCCTGGTCGGCGATCGCGATGCCGCCGCCCGGCGCGCTCTGGCCGGCGATGGTGACTCGCGGCTCGCTGATGACGAGATCGGAGGCGAGCCGGATCGTGCCGGCGACGTCGAAGATTATCGTGCGCGGCCCGCGCGCCGCGACCGCCGCGCGCAGGCTGCCTGGACCGCTGTCGGCGAGATTGGTGACGCGGAGCACCGCGCCGCCGCGCCCGCCCGCCGCGAAGCGCCCCGCCCCTTCCGCGCCGGGAAAAGCGAGCGTCTGCGCCATCGCCGGGGCGGCAAGCAGGATCAGCGTCGCAAATGATGCGCCCGTCATTCCAGCGAAAGCTGGAATCTCTTTTCCTTTCAGCACGTTGAAGAAGTGAGATTCCAGCTTTCGCTGGAATGACGATTCAGTTTCGATCGGACTGCCTCTCGCCTAGAAACGGACGCGGGCACCGAGGTAGAATTGGCGCCCCGTATGGTGGACGACCGACGGGCTGTTGCGGTCGCGGTCGACGAACTGGTCGTTATATTCGTCGGTGAGGTTGATCGCCTCGGCGGTCAGCGTCAGGAAATCGTTGACCTGGAAGGAGGCCGAGGCATCGACGTTGAGCGTCGAATTCTTGCCCTCGACGTCGTTGGCGACGTTCTGCGCCGGCACCCGCTGGAGATAGTCGCTGCGGTAGGAGACCGAGCCGCGGATGCTGAACCGGCCGTCGTCATAATAAAGCGTCGCGTTCCAGCTCCTGGGCGACAGGTTGACGAGGTCGTCGCGGATCGGCGTCGTGTTGGTCGCCGAGGTGACGTAGGCGATCTTCGATTCGACATAGGTGAAATTGAGGATCGCGCCAAGATTGCGCAGCGGCCCCGGCAGGAAGCGGAACGGCTGCTGGTAGGTGATCTCGAAGCCCTTGAGCGGGCCGCCCTCGGTGTTGACCGGCGCGGTCACCAGGAACAGCTCGTTGCCGGTGAAATTGGCCGGCAGCAGGCTCAACGGGAGGCCGGTCTGGTTGAAGGCGATTTCGGTCCGCAGACTCTGGATGAAGGTGCCGATATCCTTGTAGAAGAAGCCGACCGCGATCAGCGATTCCGGCGCGAAATACCATTCGAAGCTCGCATCCACCGTGGTCGCGCGGAACGGATCGAGCAGCGGATTGCCGGTGGTGATGGTGAGCTGGCCGGTGGTGTTGATCGAGCCGCCGGGGGACAGATTGCCGAGCTGCGGCCGCGCCATCACCCGGGCGGCGGCGAGGCGGACGACGAAATTGCTGGTGACGTCGAGGGCGAGGTTCGCCGACGGCAGCCAATCGTCATAGGAGCGGTTGACCACGGTCAGCGTGCCGCCGCCGAGCGCCTGATAGCCCGCCGCCCTGAGGTCGGTCCGGACGTAGCGCAGGCCGATATTGCCGCGCAGCGGCCGGCCGAACAGTTCGGTCCGGAAATCGAACTGCGCGTAGGCGCCGACATCCTCTTCCCGCACCTGGCGGTTGTTGCCGCGGGCATTGCCGTTGGTGGTGCTCGACAAGGTGAAGTCGCCGGGCCCGCCGGCATTGCCGGACTGGAGGCAGTTGCAATAGATGTTGTAGAGATTGGCGATCGCGTTGAGGTCCGGGATCAGCCAGCTCGACACGCCGCCGCCGCTGTTGAAGCCGGTGAGCGTGGTGGTGACCGCGGACAGCGGCGTGCCGGCAGGCAGAGCGAGGATCGAGTCGGTCTGGTTGACGCGCCGGAACTCGAACGTGCTGAAATCATATTCGCGGTAGAAGCCGCCCGCCTTGAGCGCGATCCGGTCGGGGATGACGTCCCAGACGATATCGCCGCGGAAGGTGGTGAAGCGGTTGTCCGCGCCCTGCGGCCGGATGCGGATCTCCGACGGCGTGATGTTGGCGGGCGTGACGCCCGGCGGCGTGCCGATGATCTGCCAGCCGCCGGGGCCGGCGCTGGCGACGTCGAAGGGATAGATGATGGTCGGCTGGCCGCGGCTGTTGCGGAAGTCGATCGAATAGCCGTTGACGTTGGGCGCATCGAGCGTCGTCGTGGTCTGGAAGGGATTGCGGAACGACGAGGTGGAGCGGCCGGCGAGCCAGGAGAAGCGCAGCCGGTCGGTGACCTGCTGGTCCCACTGGAGCTGATATTGCCAGAATTTGGTGTCGAGCTGGTCGAAGCGCGATTCGGAGCGGATGTCGACGCCGTTGAAGACGCCGTAGAGGAGGTTGCCGTTGGCGTCATATTCGGCCTGGACGACGCTGGTCTGCGGCTTGCCGCCCTGGGCGGCGGTGCGGCTGAACGAGATCGCCTCGAGGAAATCCTCCTGCCTTGTCGCCTGCAGGCGGGCGTGGAGCACGTCGGCGGTGAACAAAGCGCCTTCCCAGGGCCGCGCCTGGAGCGCGACGGTGACGCCGAGCCGCTCCTGCTCGTGGGTCAGCCGGCCGTAGCGCGGCAGGCGGGGATGGACGTTGGTCGCCAGCGAGGCTTCGTCATATTCGGCCTGGTTGCCCGGCGTGTTGGGCAGGCGCGGGCCCGGCGTGAAGCCCGGAATGTTGGGATTGGCGCCGCAATTGGCGCCGCCGCCGGTCGGGTTGAGCGGCACGTGGCCGACCGGCGAGCAGAAGCCGCCGACGCTGTTGCCGCCGTCCCAGCGCACCGAGCTGAACCCCTCTTCGAGCAGGCCGCGCCGGCCGTAGGCGACCGAGGCGAGAATGCCGAGCTTGCCGTCCAGCATGGTGTTGGAGACGAGGAAAGCGAAGCGCGGGTCCCAGCCGCGGGCGAGGTCGTTATAGCCCATCTGGCCGCTCGCCGACATGACGAAGCCGCTATAGTCGAACGGGCGGCCGGTGAGCAGGTCGACGGTGGCGCCGAGCGAGCCCTCGTCCACTTCCGCCGACGCGCTCTTGCGAACTGTCAGCCGGCTGAACAGCTCGGAGGCGAAGACGTTGAAATCGAAGGCGCGGCTGCGATTGGCGCCGCCCGAGCTGTCGGTGCCGCCGGTCGTCGCCAGCGCCTCGAGATAGTTGAGGCGCACCCGGGTGAAGTCGGAGCCGAGGCCGCGCACCGTGATCTGGCGGCCCTCGCCGGCGTCGCGGTCGATCGACACGCCGGGGATGCGCTGCAGCGATTCGGCGAGGTTCTGGTCGGGGAAGTCGGCGATATCCTCGGCGACGATGACATCGACAATCCCATTGTCCTGCCGCTTGGCGCTCAAGGCGGCGGTCAGCGAGGCGCGGAAGCCGGTGACGACGACCTCATTGTCGTCGCCCTCGGGCGGAACGGCCTCGACCTCTTCCGGCGGCGGCACGGCCTGGGGCTGTGCGGCCTGGGCGGCATGTGCGGAGCCGGCGAAGGCGAGCCACGAGGCGGCGCCGAGCAGGCCGGCCAGGATGCGAGCGCGCGGCGCGATGTCGAGCTTCGAAGTCATGTCCCGATCCTTCCAACACGGCGCGCCTATGACGCGCTCCCCCCTTGTGACACCGGTGTCTATACCGGCCCAAAAAAAGCCTGCGCAAGTCGTGCGTCCTTGGATAAGATGCGAAGGGGCCTCGAACGGCCGCCCCTTTCTCCTCTCCCTGTCGCCGCGTTTGCCGCAGTCGCCTTTTCCGGTTTCCCAATGAAGTAACCGGTGTCATAAGGGTTTTGATCCGGTTGCGGGCTCCTGTCAAGACCGGTCGCCGGGAGGATCGACATGCGCCTGTTCCGTCTCTGGATTCTGCTCCTCGCGCTGCTGCCGGCGCCCGCTTTCGCGCAGGCTTTCCCGGGCGCGGAGGGCTGGGCGGCGCAGACGGTTGGCGGGCGCGGCGGCACGATCATCCGCGTCACCAATCTCAACCCCGGCGGCCCAGGCTCCTTCCGCGCCGCGGTCGAGACGCGCGGCCCCCGAATCGTCGTGTTCGAGGTCGCCGGCGTGATCGACATGGGGCTGACCACGCTCGATATCACCGAGCCCTTCCTCACCATCGGCGGCCAGACCGCGCCCTCGCCCGGCATCACCCTGATCCGCGGCGGCATCGACATCCGCACTCACGACGTCGTCGTCCGCCACATCAGGGTGCGCACCGGCGTCTCCGGCCGAGGCCCGCGCAGCGGCTGGGAGGCCGACGCCATCTCGACCGTCGGCGCGTGGAACGTCATCGTCGACCATTGCACGCTGACCTGGGCGCTCGATGAGAATCTCTCCGCCTCGGGCCCGCGCTTCGCCGGCGCCACGGTCGCGGACTGGCGGCGCGGCGCCAGCCACGACATCACCTTCTCCTACAATCTCCTCGCCGAGGGCCTGGCGCACGGCTCGCACCCCAAGGGCGAGCACAGCAAGGGCTCGCTGATCCACGACAATGCGACCGGCATCCTCATCTATCGCAATATCTACGCCCACAATTACGAGCGCTCGCCGCTGCTGAAGGGCGGCGTCCACGCGGCGCTCGTGAACAACCTCATCTTCGATCCCGGCGCGCAGGCGGTCCATTACAACCTCATGGACCTCGAATGGGGCGATCACCCGCACCAGCCCGGCGAGCTTTCGGCGGTCGGCAACGTGCTTCGCGGCGGCTTCTCGACCCGGCCCGACATCGCCTTCCTCACCATCGGCGGCGTCGGCGACCTCAGATATCACGGCCGCGACAATATCGCCGTCGACCGCCAGGGCCGGCCGGTGCCGATGCTCGGCCGCTACACGACCAGCCCGGCGCGGATCATCGAGGTGGCACGCCCGGTGGTCTGGCCGGCCGGCCTGCCGGTCCTGCCGGCGAACCAGGTCGAGACACATGTGCTGCGCCATGCCGGCGCCCGCCCCTGGGACCGCGACCCGCACGACATCCGCGTGATCTTCGACGTCGCCGAGGGCCGCGGCGAGATCATCGACGACGAGCGCCAGGTCGGCGGCTATCCGCAGGTCGAGCCGGTCCGCGCGCCCTTCGTCGAGGCCGAGTGGGACCTCGCCACGATGGAGCCAAGGTCCGGCCGCTATCCCGGCCAGCGCGACGACTACATCCAGCAGCCGGAAACCCCGCGCGGCCGCGAGATGGCGCGATAGAGTCGAACCCGATCATCCAGGAGCGTTCCCCGGCGAAGGCCGGGGTCCAGGAGCCGAAGGCTTTCGCCAAATTATCGCGCCCGAGACCGGCGAGCGCCGGCCTGGACCCCGGCCTTCGCCGGGGAACAGCTTGATCGAATCCGACTCTAGGTCCCCGGCTGAATATAGGGGATGCGGGCGAAGAGCTCGCGCTCGGCGCGGCGCGGATCGTTCGCCAGATGCGGCGTCCGGCCGAAGATCATCGTGCGGCGCGCCGGCAGCGTATAGGGCGCCCAGCCGGGATTGCCGGTGCGGGCGAAGCGCAGGAACGCCGCCATCATCGCCTCGCTGACCGGACGCGAGGCGGGGTCGGACCAGGTGGCGAAGACGAGCGGGATGTCGGCGCCGTGCGGTGCCGGCTCCGGATGATCGAGCTGGTAGACATAAGCGGGAACGCCGGCCCGCGCGCGCTCCTCCGCCTCGATCACTTGCGCGCGCCAGCTCCGGCCCGCGGTGGTCGCGGCGATGAAGACCTGCTCCGGTGTGTAGGCCGAAAAGAGCCGGCGATATTCGGCGACCACCCATTCGGGGTGGGCGTCGACGCGCAGTTCCGGGCCGAGCCGCTCGGCAAGGTTGTCCCATGAAAGCCCCGCCAGCAGGCGGTGGCCGGGAGGGAAGAAGGCTCGGGTCTCGTCCCTCGTATTGCCGAGCATGAGGGGGATGCCCCGCGAAAGCGGATTCGCGTCGGGCCAGAAGGGATGGCGCGTCAGCCATTTCATGTCGAGCACCGGCCCGAAATAGAGCCGCCCCGGGAGGATGGGATCGTCCGCCGCCAGCCCCTCGACGAGCCGCGCGACCGGCATGGCGAGCAGACCGTCCACGGTGCGGCCGCCCACGGCGCGCATATAGGCCCGCGCCCGCTCGGTCGCGTGAAGCGGGCCGGAGACGGTGACCTGCTGCCCGCTCATCGTCGCGGCGCGGTGGAAGAGGCCGTGGGCGGCGGGCGTGCCCATCAAGGTGGCGATCTTGGCGCCGCCGCCCGACTGGCCGAGGACCATGACCTTGCCGGGATCGCCGCCGAACGCCGCGATATTGTCGCGCACCCATTGCAAGGCGAGGATGAGATCGAGCTGGCCGCAATTGCCGCTGTCGGGAAAGCGCGGGTCGAGCCGGGCGAGATAGAGATAGCCGAAGGCGTTGAGCCGGTGGCCGACCGTCACCACGACGGCGTCGCCCTGCGCCGCGAGGTGCCGCCCGTCGAGCCAGGGATGATTGGCGCCGCCGGCCGAATAGGCGCCGCCATGGACGTAGACCATGACCGGGCGGCGACGGCCGTCCCGCGCCGGCGTCCACAGATTGAGGAACAGGCAGTCCTCGCTGCCGGGGCTGCCGGCCTGCGGCGCGGAGGGGCCATAGGCGCCGAGCGGCTCGCCGGCAGCCGGCACGGGCGCGCGAAAGCGCTCGGCGCGGCCGTAGCGAATTCCGAGGACGGCCTCGATGCGCCGCGGCGCCGCCTGCGCCATCAGCAGCGGCGCGGCGGCGAGACCGGCGAGCGCCGTCCGCCGGTCGATCAGCGGCCCAGCCATCCCCCGTCCACCGCCAGGACATGGCCGTTCACATAATCCGACGCCGGCGAGGCGAGGAAGACGGCCGCGCCCGCAATGTCGTTCGGATCGCCCCAGCGGCCGGCCGGGATGCGCTCCAGGATCTGGCGGTTGCGGGTCTCGTCGGCCTGGAGCGCGGCGGTGTTGTTGGTCGCGATATAGCCGGGCGCGATCGCGTTGACGTTGACGCCGCGTCCCGCCCATTCGTTGGCGAGCGCCTTGGTCAGCCCGGCCACGCCGGATTTCGCCGCCGCGTAGCTCGGCACGCGGATGCCGCCCTGGAAGCTCAGCAGCGAGGCGATGTTGACGATCTTGCCCGAGCCCTGGGCGATCATGTGCCGGCCCGCGGCCTGGCAGAGGAAGAACAGACTCTTCAAATTGGTGTCGATCACCGCGTCCCAATCCGCCTCGCTGAACTCGACCGCGTCGGCGCGGCGAATGATGCCGGCATTGTTGACGAGGATATCGAGGCCGCCGAGCTCGGCCAGCGTCCGATCGACCACGCCCTGCACGGGGGCGGTCGACGACAGATCGGCGTCGATCAGGGCGACGCGGCGCCCGAGAGCGCGGATCTGGTCCGACGTCTCGTCGGCGCGCGAACGCCCCACGAGCGCCACGTCCGCTCCCGCGTCCGCCAGCGCCACAGCGATCGCCTGGCCGATGCCGGTATTGGCGCCGGTGACGAAGGCGATCTTGCCGCTGAGATTGAAGAGTGCACTCATCTCTCACACCTCGTTCGTCCCGAGCGTAGTCGAGGGGCGCCCGTGCTGAGTCCGTGCCAGCGCCCCTCGACTTCGCTCGGGACGAACGGAAGGGGGGAGCGGGTGATCAAACTCATTGAAGCTGGCAGATGTCGAGCACGTTCATGTCGGTATAATCCTGATTCTCCCCCGCCATCGCCCAGATGAAGGCATAGGCCCGAGTCCCCGAGCCCATGTGGATCGACCAGGGCGGCGAGATCACCGCTTCCTCATTCGCGACCACGATATGCCGCATCGCCTCGCCCTCGCCCATATAATGGAAGACGCGGTCATTCGGCTCCGGCAGCTCGAAATAGAAATAGATCTCGCTGCGGCGCTCGTGGATGTGCGGCGGCATCGTGTTCCAGACGCTGCCGGGGCGAAGCACGGTGAGGCCCATGACGAGCTGGGCGCTGTCGCACACGCCCGGGATGACGAGCTGGAAGATGGTCCGCTCGTTCGATTCCTCGAGGCTGCCGCGCTCGAGCGCATTGGCCTGGGCGATCTCCAGCTTGCGCGTCTGGAACGCCTTATGCGCCGGGCAGGAGGCGAGGTAGAAATGCGCGCCCGCGCCTGAAAAGACCACGTCCTTCGCGCCCATGGTGACGTAGAGGCAATCCTTGTTGCCGAGCGCGAAGACCTCGCCGTCGACCGTCACCTGGCCCTCGACCGCGCCGACATTGACGATGGCGAGCTCGCGCCGCTCGAGGAAGGGATGGCCGGCGGCGGCCGGCGGCTCGCTCTGCTCGGGCAGCCGCACCGCATCGCCCGCGACCGCGACGCCGCCGATCACGAAGCGGTCGGCATGGGTGTAGTTGAGCACGCACTCGCCGTCGCGGAACAGGCCGGAGATAAGATAGCGGTCGCGCAATTCCTCGTTCGACACGCATTCCATCATGTCCGGATGGGTGGCGTAATAAATCCTCTCGAACATCCGACTCTCCTGAAGCTTGAGCGCGATGGTAACCGGTGTCAGGGACGACGGCAACATTCGCGCGGAAATGGGGACAGTTACTATTTTTCACCACCGACAGAAGAGCGAGGCAGGCCGAGAATGAAAAATAGTAACTGTCCCTAGGGCGGCGGCGCCACGCTGGCGCGCTTGACCAGGGTCGAGGGCAGTTCGGAGGGCTGCTCGCCCGCCGCCAAGCCGCCGACCATGTCGCCGACCAGCTTGCGCGCGGCCGAGCGGGCCATCGAGACGATCGGCCAGCGCACGGTGGTCAAGGGCGGCCAGATATGGGCGGCGATCGGGGTGTCGTCGAAGCCGATCACCGACAATTCCTCGGGCACGCTTATTCCCCGCTCGCGCGCGGCGAAGACGACGCCGGCGGCCATTTCGTCATTGCTGGCGAAGATTGCGGTCGGGCGCGGCGACAGGTCGAGCAGCCGCTCGGCGGCGGTGACGCCTGTCTCGAACGTGTAATTGCCGCGCGCGATCAGGCTGCGCGGCAAGGTATGCCCGGCCGCGGCGAGCGAATCCTCGAAGCCGAGCCGGCGCTCGCGGGCCGAGCGGAAGCCGTCCGGCCCCTCGATCAGGCCGATCAACTTGTGGCCCATCTCGATGAGATGGTCGGTCGCCTCGCGGACCGCGTCGCGGTCGTTGGAGGCGACCATGTGGTCGGCGTCGTCAAGCTCGGCCGAGCCCATCCGCACGTAGCGGCAGCCGACCTCGTCGCACAGCCGCGCGAGCGCGTCATTCTCGCTGATCGGCGGCAGCAGCACGACGCCGAACAGGCGCTGGCGCTCGAGGAAGTGGCGGACGTCCTCGAGCATCATCTGCGAGTTGCGGTCGACCGGGCGCACCACCATCTCGAACTCGGTGCCGGCGAGCGCCTCCAATATGCCCTGCTGGACGTTCAAAACCATCTGCGCGTTGGGATTGTCGTGGATCAGGCCGATCAGGAAGTTGCGCCTGAGCGCCAGCGCGCGCGCCTGCGGATTGGGGACGTAGCCGAGCTCGCGAATCACCTTCTCGACCTTCTCGCGCGTCTCCTCGTTGAGCAAGGGGGAGCGGTTGATCACCCGGCTCACCGTCTTCTTCGAGACGCCGGCGATTCGGGCGACGTCGTTGATCGTCGATCGCGCCGCGCGCTCCCCGGTGCCGCGGCTATCCTTCGGTTTGGCCAATCTCGTCACTCCCGGCCGCTGATTAGCGCGCCCTTGCCCGCAAAGGCGAGCGGCTTTAGTGTGACACCGGTTTCCATATGTCACAAGCCAGTCCCCTCCCGGCCGCGCCCGAGGCGCCCGCTCTGCTGCGGTTGAGCCCCGACGACGACGTCGCGGTGGCGCTCCGGGCGACGGACAATGTCCCGGCCGGGCACAAGCAGGCGCTGCGCGACCTGGAAGCGGGCGCGGTGGTGCGCAAATATGGCTGGCCGATCGGGCGGCTGACGGAGCGCGTCGCGGCGGGCGGCCATGTCCACGTCCACAATCTGGAAACCCTGCTGACCGGCGTCGAAGGCTATGCCTACGCCCCCGCGCCCGCCCCGCCTCTGCCCGAGGACAAGGTGACGCGCTTCCACGGCTACAGGCGGCCCGACGGCCGGGTCGGCACGCGCAACGAAATCTGGATCCTGCCGACGGTCGGCTGCGTAGCCCGGACCGCCGAGCGGATCGCCGCCATCGCCCATGCCCGCCACGCCAAGACGGTCGACGGCGTCTTCGCTTTCGGGCACCCGCACGGCTGCTCGCAGCTCGGCGAGGACCTGGACGGGACGCGCTCCCTGCTCGCCGCTCTGGCCTGCCATCCCAATGCCGGCGGCGTGCTGCTGATCGGCCTCGGCTGCGAATCGAACCAGCTCGACCGGCTGATCGAGGAGATACCGGAAGCGCTGCGCGGCCGCGTCCGCACGCTGCGGGCGCAGAGCGAGGCGGACGAGATCGAGGCGGGCCTCGCTTATGTCGACGCGCTCGCCGCCACCGCCGCGCTCTACACGCGTCAGTCCTTCCCGCTCGGCGATTTGGTCGTCGGCCTCAAATGCGGCGGCTCGGACGGCTTTTCGGGCCTCACCGCCAACCCGCTCGTCGGCCGTATCGCCGACCGCGTGATCGGCAGCGGCGGCTCGGCGATCCTGACCGAAATCCCTGAAATATTCGGCGCCGAACGGCTGCTACTCGCGCGCGCCCGCGACGCCGCGACCTTCGACGCGCTGGTCGGCGTGGTGAACGGCTTCAAGCGTTATTATCTCGCCAACGGCCAGACCGTTTCGGAGAACCCATCGCCCGGCAATATCGAGGGCGGCATCACCACGCTCGAGGAGAAATCGCTCGGCGCGGTGCAGAAGGCCGGCCGCGCGCCGGTCGCCGACGTCCTGCTCTATGGCGAGCGGCTGCGGCGCAAGGGGCTCTCCATCCTCGAGGCGCCGGGCAACGACGCGGTCTCCGCGACCGCTCTGGCGGCGGCGGGCGCGACCCTGATCCTGTTCACCACCGGTCGCGGCACGCCGATGGGCTTCCCGGCGCCGACGGTGAAGATTGCGACCAACAGCGCGCTCGCCGCGCGCAAGCCCGGCTGGATCGATTTCGACGCAGGGACCGTGCTCGCCGACGGCTTCGAGGCCGCGGAAGACGCGCTGACCGCGCGCATCGCCGCGATAGCCTCGGGCGCGCCGACCGCCGCCGAGCGCGCCGGCGAGCGCGACATCGCGATCTGGAAGCGCGGAGTGACGCTTTGAGCGAGATCGACCGCCTCATGGGCCTCGCCCCCGTCATCCCCGTCCTGGTCATCGACCGGGTCGAGGATGCGCGGCCGATCGCCGAGGCCCTGCTCGAGGGCGGGCTGCCGGTGCTCGAGGTGACCTTGCGCACGCCCGCCGCGCTCGACGCGATTCGCGCGATGAAGCAGGTGCCGGGCGCGATCGTCGGCGCCGGCACCGTGCTCGACCCGCGGCAGCTCGGCGCCGCGCTGGAGGCCGGCGCGGAGTTCATCGTCAGCCCGGGCCTGACCGAGCTTCTGGGCCGGGCGGTCGCCGCGGAAGGCGTGCCCTATCTGCCGGGAGTGAGCACCACCGGCGACATCATGCGCGCGCTCGATCTCGGCTTCACCCGACTCAAATTCTTCCCCGCCGAAGCGGCCGGCGGGATGCCGGTGCTCAAGGCGCTGAGTGCCGTCTTCGGCGAGGTGCGATTCTGCCCGACCGGAGGAATCACCCAGGACAATGCCCGAGCCTGGCTCGATCTGCCGGCGGTGGCCTGCGTCGGAGGGAGCTGGCTGGCGCCGCGCGGCGAGGCGGTGGACCCTGCCGCCATAACCGCCCGCGCCCGCGCCGCCGCCGGCCTTCTCCGCAACTGAACCGGCCCGCTGCGCTTCGTGCCGGTTGCTTATGACACCGGTTTCCGTTAGCACCCGAAGAAAATCGCCCGGGAGAGAAAGTGACCCTCGTCGAAGCCCGCAGCCGGATCGCCGGCCGATTCCTCGCCGCGCGCCGCGCCGCCGCCGGGCTCGACACCTATCCCGGCGACTTCCCGGCGACGCTCGACGAGGCCTATGCGATCCAGGACGAGGCGATCGCGCGCTGGGGCAGGCCGGTGATCGGCTGGAAGGTCGGCCGCGTGCCGCCGCCTTTGATCGACCGCTTCGGTGCCGACCGCCTGGCCGGCCCCATCTTCCACGAGGCACGCGCCGGTGCCAACGGCGCCGCGGTGGAGATGCCCGTCTTCGCCGCCGGCTTCGCCGCGGGCGAGGCCGAGTTCCTCCTCAAGATCGGCGCCACGCCGCCAGCGGAAAAGCAGGATTACAGCCTCGGCGAAGCCGCGAACCTGATCGGCGCGGTCCATATCGGCATCGAGGTCGCGAGCTCGCCTCTCGGCACCATCAACGAGCTCGGCCCGATCGCCGTCATCTCCGATTTCGGCAACAATAACGGCCTCGTCATCGGCCCCGAAATCGCCGACTGGCGGACGAGCGGCTTCGAGGATTGGGAGGTTTCGACCCGGATCGACGGCGGCACGGTCGGCAATGGCCGCGCGGCGGGCTTCCCGGACGGCGCGATCGGCGCGGCGCGCTTCCTGTTCGAGCTGATGGCGCGGCGCGGCATCGCGCTTGTCCCCGGCCAGTGGATCTCGTCGGGCGCCGTCACCGGCGTCCACCGCGCCTTTCCCGGCCAGACGGTCGAGGCGCGCTTCAGCGACTCGCTCAGCCTCGCCTGCACCCTGGTCGCCGCGGAGCCGGAATAGGGTTTGCATTGTCACCCCGGACTTGATCCGGGGTCCACCTCTTCAGCTCGTTGCGATCAGGAAAAAATGGATGCCGGATCAAGTCCGGCATGACGACCGAGCGAGATCGAACGCCAGCGTCCCTCGGCCCGTCCGGGATTGTATATGACACCGGTTTCCCATACAAATCCCGAAACGCCGGATGAGCGTGAAAGGGAGAGGCCGGGGATGACGGACGCGGGCAGGGAAACCATCGAGCGTGCCGCCGCGCGGGTCGGCCGCTACCGCTGGGTGATCGTCGGCCTGCTCTTCGCGGCGACCGTCATCAACTATATCGACCGGCAGATGCTCGGCGTGCTCAAGGACACGCTGAAGGGCGACCTCCACTGGACCGAGGCCGATTTCGCCAACGTCGTCTTCTGGTTCCAGACCGCTTATGCGATCGGCTATATCGGCTTCGGCCGGCTCGTCGACCTGATCGGCGCCCGCTTCGGCTATGCGATCGCCTTCGTGATCTGGACGCTCGCCCATATCGCCCATGGCGGCGTCCACAGCGTCACCCAGTTCGCGATGGTCCGCTTCGGCCTCGGCATCGGCGAGGCCGGCAATTTCCCCGCCGGTATCAAGGCGGTCACCGAGTGGTTTCCGGCCAAGGAGCGCGCCTTCGCGGTCGGCATCTTCAACGCCGGCGCCAATATCGGCGCGATCGTCACGCCGCTGGTCGTGCCCTGGCTGGTCCTGGCTTATGGCTGGCGCGCCGCCTTCGTCATCACCGGTGTCGCCACTTCGGTCTGGCTGATTGCCTGGCTCGCCATGTACCGCCGGCCGCGCGAGCATAAGCGCGTCTCCGCCGCCGAGCTCGCTTATATCGAGCAGGACCCGGTCGACCCGGTGACGCCGATGCCGTGGCGCCGGCTCACCGTCCGCCGCGAGACCTGGGCATATGCGCTCGGCAAGTTCTTCATCGACCCGATCTGGTGGTTCTATCTGTTCTGGCTGCCGGGCTTCCTCGGCGACCGCTACGGCCTTGACCTCAGGACGTTCGGGCCGCCGCTCGTCGCCATCTACCTGCTCTCCGACATCGGCTCGGTGGCGGGCGGCTGGGCATCGTCGCGGATGATCAAGGCGGGCAAGAGCGTCAATTACGCGCGCAAGACGACCATGCTCGCCTGCTGCTTCCTGGTGACTCCGATCTTCTTCGCCCAATCCTACGACAATCTCTGGGTCGCCGTGCTGGTGATCGGCATCGCCACCGCCGCGCACCAGGCCTTCTCGGCGAACCTCTATACGCTTCCTTCCGACCTCTTCCCGAGGAGCGCGGTCGGCAGCGTGATCGGCATCGGCGGCACGGTCGGCGCGATCGGCGGCATGGTCTTCTCGCTCTACGTCGGGCAGATCCTGCAGCGGATCGGCAGCTACACGCCGATCTTCATCGTCGCCGGCAGCGCCTATTTCGTCGCTCTCGCCGCCGTCCACTTCCTGTCGCCGCGGCTGGAGCGCGCTCGGGTCGACTAGGAATGGGGACAGTTACTTTTTTCCGGCCCGGGCCGATCCACCGTTTCGCGCGTCGCGGAAAAAAGTAACTGTCCCCTCGCACGAAGTGAGATTCCAGCTTTCGCTGGAATGACGAGGGGGCGATGCCGCAGGACCCAGCCTTCTACCTTTACGCCATCCCCGCCGTCCTCCTGATCGGCCTCGGCAAGGGCGGCTTTTCGGGCCTGGCCGCGCTTGGCGTGCCGCTCATGGCCTTGGGCATGGATCCGGTTCGGGCCGCGGCGATCCTGCTGCCGATCCTGATCGCCCAGGACGTCATCGGCGTGACCGCGTTCCGCAAGAGCTGGGACGGGCGGATCCTCGTCATCATGCTGCCGGGCGCGATTCTGGGTGTGGCCTTGGGCTGGCTGTTCGCGGCCTCGGTCTCGTCGGCCGCCATCCTGGTCGCGGTCGGCGCGATCTCGGTTCTGTTCGGGCTCTACCGCCTCTGGGCCGAGCGCGGCGGACGGATCGCCGCCTCCAGCCGCTCGCCCGCCTGGGTCGGCAGCCTGTTCGGAATCGCCACCGGCTTCACCAGCCAGATCGCCCATGCCGGCGGCCCGCCCTACCAGATGTGGGTGATGCCGCGCCGGCTCGCCCGCGACGTCTTCGTCGGCACCACCGCCATCTTCTTCGCCGCTCTGAACTGGATCAAGGTCCCGGCCTATGTCGCGCTTGGCCAGTTCACCCGCGACAATGCGCTGGCGACGCTCGTCCTCCTCCCCTTCGCCCTCTTCGCCAGCCTCGCCGGCGTCTGGCTGGTCCGCAAGGTCCCGGTCGAGCGCTTCTACACGATCGTCTACGTGCTGATGGTGGCGGCGGGCGCGAAATTGCTGTGGGACGGACTGGGGTTTTAGGCGCGGCGGCCCAAAAAAAAATGGACAAAGTGGACGCCTGGAACAGGTGATTCGCCGAACGGCCGAATGGCACGACTGGCACGACTGGCACGAATGTCACATGGATTCGCGGGGGGACCCCTCCCCCGAAACGCCAGGCCGGGGCGCGCCGGTGCCGGCGGGAGCGAATGCGTCCCGCCATGGGATCGACAGCGTGAAAGAGCCGCCCACGGCCCGCCAGGAGCCCGAGTCGCGCCAGTGTGCCGGACGAAATCCTACATTGAAAGGGGGCGGAAGGAGACAGGGCGCTTGCGGGTCTCCGCTCTATCGCTTACGTTACATGTAACGGAGACGACGATGAACAAGCCCGGACCTGTCCCCGGCCGCGAGCGCGTCGCCAAGCGCCGCGCGGCGTTGCGCGCGCAGGGGCTTCGGCTCAAGCAATTCTGGGTGCCCGACGTGCACTCGCGGGAGTTCAAGGCCGAGGCGCACCGACAGTCACTGTTGCTTGCCGAGGCAATGAGGGATTCCGACGACCTGGCCTTCGCCGAGGCGCTCCAATATTGGCCGCCGGACGACGAGGATTGAAACGCGGCAACGTCGTCACCGTCGCCACCGGCGGAGGCTTCGGCGGCAAGCCCCGCCCGGCGCTTGTCATCCAGGCGGATCAGATCGACGCATCGGCCACGGTTGTCGTGGCGCTTTTCACAACCGATCTGAATGACATTCCCCTAACCCGGCTGCGATTCGATCCGAGCGCGGAAAACGGGCTCCGATCTGTCTCCGACCTGATGATCGACGTCATTGTCACGGCGCGGCGCGGTCGGACGGGCCGAGTTATCGGCACCCTCTCGGAAGATGAAATGACACGAGTCGATCGCGCTCTGCTCGTCTTCCTCGGGCTTGCCGGCTGATGCGCATCGCCTCCGCCGCCGATTTCCGCGCCGCCGCGCGCAGGCGCCTGCCGCGCTTTCTGTTCGAATATATCGACGGCGGTTCCTATGGCGAGGTGACGCTCAGGCGGAACGTCTCTGACCTGGCCGAGGTGGCGCTGCGGCAGCGCGTGCTGCGCGACGTTTCGGCGCTCGATCTTTCGGCGGAGCTGCTCGGGCAGAAGCTGGCCATGCCGCTGGCGCTCGGGCCGGTCGGGCTGGCGGGCATGTATGCGCGGCGCGGCGAGGTCCAGGCGGCGCGCGCGGCGCAGGCGGCGGGGGTCCAGTTCACGCTTTCGACCGTCGGCTGCTGCCCGCTGCGCGAAGTCAGCGCCGGCGCCGAGCGGCCGATCTGGTTCCAGCTCTACGTGACCAGGGATCGCGGCTTCACGCGCGAAATGATCGCCGGGGCGATCGAACTCGACTGCCCGGTCCTCCTCTTCACCGTCGACCTGCCCGTGCCGGGCTCGCGCTATCGCGACGTCCATTCCGGGCTGACCGCGGCGCCGGGTCTGAGGGGCCGGACGCGGCGCTTCATGCAGGCGCTTGGGCGTCCGCGCTGGCTCTGGGACGTCGGCGTGAACGGGCGGCCGCACGCGCTCGGCAACGTCGCGCATCTGCTCGACCGCAAGGCCGGCATGCTCGATTTCCTGACCTGGTCGGCGGCCAATTTCGACGCGACCCTGACCTGGAAGGACATCGACTTCATCCGCTCGCTCTGGCCCCGCAAGTTCGTGATCAAGGGCATTCTCGACCCCGACGATGCGCGCGAGGCCGCGGCGACCGGGGCCGACGGCATCACTGTTTCCAACCATGGCGGGCGCCAGCTCGACGGCGTGCTCTCCACCGCGCGCGCTTTGCCCGCCATCGCCGAGGCGGTCGGCGGCGGCATGACCATCCTCGCCGACGGCGGCATCCGCTCCGGGCTCGACGTGGTCAGGATGCTCGCGCTCGGCGCCGACGGCGTGCTGCTCGGCCGCGCCTGGGCCTATGCGCTGGCCGCCCAGGGCGGGGCCGGCGTGACGAGGCTGCTCGAGATATTCGAGGCCGAGATGCGCGTCGCGATGGCGCTGACCGGCGTCACCCGCATCGACCAGATCGACCGTTCCATCCTCGCCTGAGCCACCGAAACCGACCCGCACAAAAACTGTAACAATCGGCGTGCACAACCCAGGCGGGCGGCGCGCGCTCGGCGGAGAAAGCATGTCTCACGAAGTCGAGCTCAAATTCGACCTCGCGACCGAGGATGTCGCGGCGTTGCGCGCCTGCGCCAGCCTTGCCGGCGAGCCCGCCCGAATCGCCAAGGTCGAAACCGCTTATTTCGACAGCAAGGACAAAAAGGTGCGCGACGCCGGCTATTCGCTGCGCGTGCGCCGCGCCGGCGGCCGCCATGTCCAGACGGTGAAGCACAAGCCAGCGGGCGCCGCCGGCCTGTTCGTTCGCCGCGAATGGGAGAGCGAGGTTGCCGGGCCCGGCCTCGACGCCAGGATGCTGGCGAAGACGCCGCTGGGGCGCCTGCTCGACGCCGCCGGGACCGGCGCGCTCGTCCGCCAGATCCGCTCCCACTTCCAGCGCACCACCTGGCTGGTCACCCACAAGGGCAGCCAGATCGAGGTCGTGCTCGACGAGGGCGAGGTCGCCGGCGGCGGCGCCAGGGCGCCGCTCTGCGAGCTGGAGCTCGAGCTCAAGGCGGGCAAGCCGCGCGCCTTGTTCGCGCTCGCGCAGGAGATCGGCGCCGCCGTGCCGCTCAGGCTCGGCGTGCTCAGCAAGGCCGAGCGCGGCTATGCGCTGGCCGAGAAGCGCCTGGGCGAGCCTGCCCGCGCCGAGCCGATCGCGCTCGCCGCGCCGCTCAGCGAAAGCGAGGCTTTCCGCGCGGTCGCCCAGGCCTGCCTGCGCCATTACCGCCTCAACGAGATCGTCCTGCTCGTCCGCCGCGACGCCGACGCCCTCCACCAGGCGCGGATCGCGCTGCGCCGGCTGCGCTCGGCGCTGTCCTTGTTCCGCACCACGGTGCGCGGCAAGGACTATCAGGAGGTGCGCGAAGGCTTGAGCTGGCTGTCGGGCCAGCTCGGCGACGCCCGCAATCTCGACGTCCTCATCGCCGGCGCGGGCCTCCGCGCCGAAGATTCCGCTCATGGACGGCTCGCCAGGGCGCGGGCCAAGGCTTATGACCTGGTCGAGGCGGCGCTGCGATCGGAACGGGTGCGCGCGCTGATGCTTCGGCTCGCGCTCTGGATCGAGGCCGGCGCCTGGCGCTTTCGCGAGCGCGCCTCGCGCGACATTGCCGGCCTCGCCGCCCATCAGCTCGAACGCCAGTGGCGCCGGGTGCGGCGGCACGGCGCGAAGCTCGGCGCCAAGCTCGGGGGGGCCGGGGCCGACGATCGCCACCGGCTGCGGCTCGACGTCAAGAAATTGCGCTACGCGGCCGAATTCCTCGCCGGGCTGAGCGCGAAGAAGCCGAAGCGCGCCCGCCGCGACCGCTTCATCGCCGCGCTCAGGGATCTGCAGGAGCGGCTCGGCGACCTCGGCGACGCCGAAGCGGCGGCGGCGATGACCGCCAAGCTCGCCCCGGGCATGAGCGGCAGCGCCGGGCGCATCCGCCGCGAGGCGGAAGCCGGCGACGCCGTGGCCGCCGCGGGCGAGGCGCTGGAAAGGGCGGCGGGAGCGGCGGGCTATTGGAATTGAAAGGCGCGGCGGTCTTAGCGTCGCGGCAAGGTGAGGCGGAGGCGCTGGCCGCCGCGCTCGACGTCGATCTCGATCCGGGTCGAATTGGCGATCTGCCAGGCGAGCGCCTGCATCCGCTCCTCGTCGAAGGCGCTGCCGTTGACTGCGGTGATCACGTCGCCGGGGCGGATGCCGGCCCGGGCCAGCGCCGGCATCTCGACATTGGCGCGCACGGTGAAGCCGGTGACCCGGCCGCCGGCGCGGCGCGGCGCCAGGCCGAGCCGGTAGCGCAGCGCCTCCTCGCTTTGCGCGCTCTGCCCCCGAGGGAGAGCGGGCGCCGCGGCCGAAGCGCCCTGAACGGGCCCGTCGAAGCCGAGCCGCAGCTCGCCGCCGGCCGAGTCGAACACGGCCTCGTTCTGCTCGATCCGCTGCAGCCTCAGCCCCGGCAAGGCCTCGCGCCCGATCGGGACGAGCCGCTGCCGCCCGCTCGGAAAGCCGATCACCGCGCCGCTGGCGAGCAGGCCGTGCAGCCTGAGCCCCGATATGTCGGCCGCCGGCTGGGGCGGCGATGCCGGCATTGCGGCGACCGGCGGCGGCACGGGTTGCGCCACCGGCGCCGGCGCGATCTGGGGCTCGGTCCGGGCGACCGGAACGACCGGATCGGAGCCGCCGCGCAGGAAGAGCAGATAGAGCAGGAAAAGGATGATCACGATCCCCGCCGCCTGGATCAGCCGTTTCTCCCTGAGACTCAGATCATAGGCCATGAACGGGCGATAGCATCAAGCGTGATCGTCATCGAGCGCGTAGCCGGCGGAGCGCACGGTGCGGATCAATTCGGGTCGGCCGCCGAGATTGAGCGTCTGCCTGAGCCGGCGGATATGGACGCCGACGGTGCGCAATTCGATGTCGCGATCGCGGCCTTGGAGGGAATGGGGACAGGGAGGGAATGGGGACGAGGGAATGGGGACGAGGGAATGGGGACAGTTACTATTTTCCGCGCACCGCCCGGCAATTCTCATCGGCCTCGGACGGAAAATAGTAACTGTCCCCTGGCCTTCTAAATAGTAACTGTCCCCTAGCCTTCCTTCACCCGCCTCCGGAAGGCGTGGAGGAGGGGCTCGGTATAGCCGTTGGGCTGGGCGGCGCCTTCGAAGATGAGGGCGCGGGCGGCCTGGAAGGCGAGGCTGGTTTCCTCGTGGCCCGCCATCGGGCGGTAGAGCGGGTCGCCCGCATTCTGGGCGTCGACGCACGCGGCCATGCGGCGGAGCGCTTCGTCCACCTCTTCGGCCGTGCACAGGCCGTGCATCAGCCAGTTGGCGATATGCTGCGAGGAGATTCGCAGGGTGGCGCGATCCTCCATCAGGCCGACATCGTGGATGTCGGGCACCTTGGAGCAGCCGACGCCCTGATCGATCCAGCGCACGACATAGCCCAATATGCCCTGGGCATTGTTGTCGAGCTCGGCGCGGATCTCCTCCGGCGTCCAGTTGCGGCCGGCGGCTAGGGGCACGGTGAGCAAGGCGTCGAGCCCAGGAACGGGCGCGCCCTTCAGCGCCTCCTGCCGGGCGAAGACGTCGACCTGGTGATAATGGAGCGCGTGAAGCACCGCGGCGGTCGGGCTCGGCACCCAGGCGGTGCTCGCCCCGGCCTGCGGGTGGGCGATCTTCTGCGCCAGCATGTCGGCCATCAGATCGGGCGCCGCCCACATGCCCTTGCCGATCTGCGCGCGGCCCGAAAAGCCGCAGGCGAGGCCGATGGCGACGTTGCGCGCCTCATAGGCCTTGATCCACTGGCTTCCCTTCATCTCTCCCTTCGGTACCATCGGCCCGGCCCGCATCGAGGTGTGGATCTCGTCGCCGGTGCGGTCGAGGAAGCCGGTGTTGATGAAGACGATGCGGTCCTTCACCGCGTGGATGCAGGCGGCGAGGTTCGCCGAGGTGCGGCGCTCCTCGTCCATCAGGCCGACCTTGACCGTGTTGCGCTCGAGGCCGAGCAGATCCTCGACCGCGGCGAACAGCCGATCGGTGAAGGCGGCCTCGTCGGGGCCGTGCATCTTGGGCTTGACGATATAGACCGAGCCGGCGCGGCTGTTCCTGAAGCGGCCGAGGCCTTTCAAATCGTGGAGCGCGACCAGGCTGGTGACGATGGCGTCGAGAATGCCCTCGGGTGCCTCCGACCCGTCCGCCAGCACTACCGCCGGGGTCGTCATCAGATGGCCGACATTGCGGACGAAAAGCAGGCTGCGGCCGGGCAGCGTGACACTGTCGTAGACGCGGTCCGGCGCCAGCGCACGGCTGACGGAGCGGCCGCCTTTGTCGAAGCTCGCCTCGAGATCGCCGCGCATCAGCCCGAGCCAATTGACATAAGCGGCGACCTTGTCCTCGGCATCCACCGCCGCCACCGAATCCTCGAGGTCTACGATGGTGGTGAGAGCGGCCTCCAGCACGACGTCGGCGAGGCCGAGCGGGTCGTCGCGGCCGATCGGGTGGGCGCGGTCGATGACCAGCTCGATATGGAGGCCATTGTGGCGGAAGAGCAGGCGCCCCTGTGCGCGCGCCACCAAGGCGGGGTGACCCTCGCCGTCGAGCGCCGCGGTCCAGCCCGGCAGCGTCTCGTCAAGAAACGCCCGGGCGCGGGCGATGACCTGGGCGCCGCGCTCCGGATCGTAGCCGGGACCCTGCGGCGTGCCCGGCAAAGCATCGGTGCCGTAGAGCGCGTCGTAGAGGCTGCCCCAGCGGGCGTTGGCGGCGTTCAAGAGGAAGCGCGCGTTGAGCACCGGCACGACCAGCTGCGGCCCGGCGGTGCGCGCCACTTCGTCGTCGACATGGTCCGGGCCGATCGCGAAGGGCGCCGGCTCGTCGACCAGATAGCCGATTCCGCGCAGGAAATTCTCGTCGCCGCTCGCCTCCGGCCGCGCGTCGATCCGGGCCTGCAGATCGTCGCGGACCGCCAGCAAGGCGCAATTCTCGGGCGCGAGCCTCTCGAAGATGGCGGCGGCGCCGCGCCAGAAGGCCTCGGAGTCGATGTCCGTGCCCGGCAGCGCCTCCTCCTCGAGGAAGCGGACGAGCGGCGCGGCGACCTTGAGGCCATATTTGTCGATCATGTCCGCCCCTTCCCGCATGACGCGGCGGTCGGCAAGGGCCTTCTAGACCGACGCGATGACGGCGCCGACCGCGGCGATCCGCTCGATGCCCCGATAGGCCGGGGTGCCGAGCTCCTCGCCGAAGACGTCGGGATCGAGCTCCTCGTAGCGCAGGCGCCGGCCCAGCGCCGGCATGGCGGCCTCGAGCGCGACCCGAAGCGCGTCCCCGCCATCGACGATGGCCGCGCCGGTATAAAGGAGGACGTCGCCCCGGCGCGCGCCTGCAAGCGCCCATTCGAGCGCGAGCGCGGCCCCGTTCATGCCGCCGCCGTCGCGATAGATCGGGCCGTCCCGATCGACGATGTAAGGCGGGTTGGCGATGAGGAGATCGAACGCGCCCGTCACCGCGTCGACCGCCGCGCCGTGGATCGTCTCGACCTCCAGGCCGGCCACGGCGGCGTTGATCCGGGCCAGGCGGAGCGCCTCCGGATTGGAATCGACCAGGGTCAGCCGCGCGCCCGGCAGCAAAGCGGCGGCGCATATCGCGCCCGCGCCGCTGCCCGCGCCCATGTCGACCAGCCGCGACACCGGGCCCCGGCCCGAGAGCTCCGCAGCGACAAAGCGCACGAAGCGATAGGTGTCGGGGCCGAGGAAGACCGCGTCCTTGCTGTCGGTCGGATAAGCGGAGTGGAGGAAGAGATGCGCGCCGACGCGCGAGACGCGGACGCGGCTCCTGTGGCCATCTTCGGCCGCTTCGATCGCGCCGGCTTGCTCCAGCAAGTCGAGGAGGTCGTCCGGCAGGGCCTCGCTCGCGAAGGGCAGGCTCCAGCCGAAAATGTCGCGCAGGGTGCGGGCCCGCTGCTTGTCCGGCCGGGCGACGATCCTGGCATGGGTCGCCGGCGTCACCGTGACGAAATCGTAATCGAGCGCCTTCAGCCGACGGAGCAGATCGGCGAGCGCGCCGTCGGCCTCGGTCACCAGAGCATGCGCCGGTAGCGCTCGAAGCAACGCGCGCCGCATTTGAGGCGGATCAGAGCCCCTTCCGCCAGCGCCGGAGCGCGGCGCGGATCCTCGGCCACCAAAGGCCCGATCGCCTCTTCGTTCCAGGCCTCGCTATGTTTGACGTCGAGCACGGCGTGGAGATCGAAATAATGGCGCTCCTTGCCGCTCAGGCCGAGCCGCCTCAGCCCCGAAGCGGTCGCCGCCGCGCGGCCGGGCGCGGTCAGCTCGATCGCCCCCAAAGCGCCGATCGCATGGAAGGCGTAGCGGCGCGTCGTCGCCATCGCCGTCATCGCATTGGCGAGCGCCAGGCTCTCCCAGACCGTGGTGTCGATGTCCGGCTTGAGCGCCAGCGCCTCGACCAGGACGTCGAGCATCGGCCCGTGCATGCCCTTGATGTTGCCGCGGCCCATCTCGTCCCAATAATTGCGCGCCAGCTCGAGCTTGGCGCGGGCGGGCAGCTTGACCTGGGCATAAGCGACGAGATCGTCGAAGCCGGCCTCGCCGGCCGCCTCCTGGGTCAGGAACCAGCGCATCTCATCGAGGCTCGCTTGCTCCGCGAGCCATGGGAAGAGCGGATCGCCCTGCCCCGGCCCGGTGTCCTTCAGCCTCTCGAACCAGGCGAGGAAGCCGGCGCGATCGCGCGGCGCCGCCGCGGCCTCGTCGGCGACCTCGGCGCGCAGCTCCTCGAGGAAGGCGCCTTCGAGCCGCAGCATCTTGGCGTCGCCGTCGAGGATCAGCCGCCAATCCTCGTCGGGCAGGCCCGGCGCAAGCCGCTGCCGGTTCCAGTGCGCGAGTCCGCGCTGGAAGTCGTCGCACAGGAATTGGGACGCGAAGTCCGCGCCGCCAGGATCGGGTAGGGTCGCCATCGATGGGGGTTTCCGCCTTGGTTTAGACTTGGGATATTAAGCGCGAGGCGGCGCGCTTTGTTCCTGATTCAACTGGCTAAACTGGATCAATCCTGGCCGGCTCAACGCGGCCGGTTCTCGAGGTAGAGGTAATTGTCCTTGAATTCCGCCACCCGCTCGAGCCCGGCCAGGTCGAGGATCCGGACCTCGTGCCCGCGAAACTCCATCAAGCCGCGTTCGCGCAATTCGCGCAGGGTCCGGTTGACGTGGACCGCGGTGAGGCCGAGGCATTCGCCAAGCTCGGCCTGGGTGAGCGGCAAAGCATAATCGGCCTCCTGCGCCAGCCCGATCAGGCCCAGCCGCACCCTGAGCTCGCAGAACAGATGCGCGGTCTTGGCGAGCGCCGTGCGCCGGCCGAGCGACAATTCCCATTCGCGCTGGATCGCCGCGTCGAGATTGGTCGAGAACCAGAGCATCCGGGTCAGATGCGGCAGCGTCTCGGTGATCTCCTTCAGGCGCGCGTGCGGGAACAGAGCGACCCGGCACGGCGTCAGCGTCATGATATTGTGGTCGAGACGCTTCAGCGTGAAGCTGTGCAGGTCGACGAAATCGCCGGCCACGTGCAGCGCGGTGATCTGGCGGCTGCCGTCGCGCAGATCCTTGTAGCGGCACACCAGGCCCTCGACGAGCAAGGTGGAGGTGTCGAGCTCCTCGCCTTCGCGGATGAAGGTGCGGTCGGCGGGAAGGTCGCGCTGCGTCGCCACCGCCACGCGCAACGCCTCCTCCTCCGCCGCGCTGACCTCGTCGCGTGCACGCAGCTTGAGCAGCAGCGCCGCGATCATGTGCCGCCCCTGCGCCCGGCGGCGCGGCGGATTTCCAGGGCGTCCTCGAAGGGGACGATGCGCACGATCGCGCCATGTTCGTCGGCAATCTCGATGCGGCCGTCGAGGTTGAGCCGGCCGGCCTTGGCCTCGTCGGCGAGGATCGACCTGATCCCCTCGACCGCGCGCTTTTCAGCCGCCTGGGCGTCGGGGAGCTCGGCGCCCTCCTCGTCCGCGGCACGGCCGGCGCCGTTGATCACGTGAAGATAGAATCGGGCCATGTCAGCGGCCTTCGTCCGGCGCGACCGGCGCAAGCGCGTCCTCGCCGAGGTCGCTGTCATAGCCTTCGTCGCTGCCGGGATTGTTGCCGGTGCCGGCGCCGCTGCCGGAAACAGCGCCGGTGCTGCGGTCGAACGTCGCTTTCTTGCCGCGATCGCCCTTCTCGTTTCGCTCGCTCTGCATCCCATCCTCCCATCGGGTGCGGAGGAGAACCGCCCGCGAGGCCGGCGGTTCCTGGGCCGGCCCGGCATGTGCGAGATCGCACTCCGTGCTTCGGCGAATCTCGTATATCATACAGTAATGACCGAAGGAGACCGCAACTCTCACGGCAAATATTCGCGCGATTCGGTTTGCGAACTGCTCTGCGGCGTCTTCGACTGTTCCGCCGATCTTGCCGGCAACATCTTGCTGCGCGGCAGGCTTCGCCAATATGAAGTCCGCGCCACGATCGTCCGGCGCGGGGACCTGGTGTCGACGCTCTACATCGTCATCGAAGGCCGCGCCCATGCGATCGTCTATTCGCTCGACGGCCAGATCGTGCTGCTCCACGAATATCGGCCGGGCGATTTCTTCGGGCCGGTGAGCCCGCCTTATTCGGCCGAGCATGACGCCGACGTGGTCGCGGTCGAGCAGGTCTCGGCCTTCCTGCTCGACGGCGGCGTGCTTGCCTTGCTCGCCGAGCAGCATGGCTGCATCGGCCTGGCTCTGCTCAAGGTCATGGTCGACCGGCTTCAGCAGACGGCGTCGCGGATGTACGAGCATGTCGCGCTCTCCGCGGTCGGCCGCGTCCATGCCGAATTGCTGCGTCAGGCCCGGCAGGCCCCGGACCTGGCGATCCGTCCCGCCCCGATATTGTCCGACCTCGCCTTGCGCGTGTCGACGACGCGAGAAACCGCCTCGCGCGCGGTCAACGCGCTCGAGCGGCGCGGCATCATCCGGCGCGGCGGCGACGCGCTGGTCGTCATCGCCCCGCACCGGCTCGAGGAATTGATTCAGTAAGGCCCGAGGGTCCGTATTAATCCGGCCGCAGCGCGTAGAGGCCGATCGCCGAGCCGCCGTCGAACGCCTGGAGCTCGCCGATCCAGTTCGCCCCGCTCGGCGCCGCGGCGCGGGCGGCGAGCGCGGCGGCGAAATCGTGCGAGACGCAAAGCGTGTCTGGCGGGATGGCGCGGGCGATGGCGCGGACGATCTCGGTGCCGCTTTCGGTCGGCCTGAGCGCGCCGATGAACGGATCGCGGACGCAGGGGATCAGGCCATAATGGCCGGCGACGCGCAGCGGCATGCGCGCGCGCAACGCGGCGTGGATGGCGCGCGCCGCCGCCGCCGCCTCGAGCGGCCCGTCATAGCCGATGATGATCGAATCGCCGCCGAGATGGGGCGCGATGCGGACGCCTCCGCTCCGGGCGAGCGCTTCCTGGACGTCCTCGAGCCGGTCCTCGAACGCGGCGTCGGCGCCGCTGCCGACGCTGACCGCGAGCAGGGCGAACAAAGCCACGCGCGATTCGTCCGCCAGCTCGCTCTCCTCTTGTGGAGGGCCGAGGCCGGCCGGGGGCAGGATGAGGTGGGTGCGCAGCCCCGTTGGAGCACCCGGATCGACGCCGACCCGCAACAACACGGCCTCGCTCATCAGCCGCTCGGCGTTGAGCATCGCGGCGCCGCGCGCCACCTCGCCGGCCAGAACGGCTTGGCGCGGGTCGGGCGGCGCCTGGAGCGGCCGGACCAGCTCGACGGTCTCGGCGGCCTCCAGCGCGGCGTCGAAGCGCGCACGCCAGGCGGCGCCGTGAGGATCGACGAAGCGCGCGGCGAAGCC
Organism: Allosphingosinicella sp.; assembly: GCA_035543935.1. Taxonomy (GTDB): domain Bacteria; phylum Pseudomonadota; class Alphaproteobacteria; order Sphingomonadales; family Sphingomonadaceae; genus Allosphingosinicella. Next base: position 50,569 of record DATKIV010000013.1, on the reverse strand, counting down.
GGCCGGATCGGCGGGCAGAATGACGTGGAGCTCGGCGCCGCGAGCGAGCAGGGCCTCGGCGACCACGAGCTCGGCGCCCGCCGCCAGCCCGCCAAAGCCGAAGCCGATCCGCTCCGCGTCGAGCAAAGACGCGACGGCCTCCTCCAGCGCCGCGCGATCCGCCTCCACGGCGAGCGCCGCGGCGCCGGCATAATGGAGCGAGCGCGGCGGACGCAGCATGTCCAGCCACTCCGTCCTGCCGCCGAGCGCGTCCTGGACGATCAGGAATTGCCGAAGCGTCGAGGCGTGGTCTTCCCAGGCTCTTGGCGCCGCCGCCACCGCCGCCTCCAGCGCAGTCTTCGCCTCGCCGGCCTGGCCGAGCAGGAGCAGCGCCTCGGCCTCGGTGGCGGCGCGGTAATAAGGCGTTTCGGGCTCGTCCGGCTCGCACGCGATCCGCTCGAGCACTTCGCGCGCGATCTCCTGCGCGCGAGCGCGGTCGCCCGAGAGCAGCGACAGGGTCGCGGCGTTGATCAGCGGATAGGTCGCCGGCTGCAGCGCCGCCGAGCGCTGGTAGGCGTCGGCCGACTGCAGATAGAAACGCCGCCGCGCGTCGCCCGAGGCGCGCAGCGCATGGTCCTTGAGCAGCCGCCCCTTGACCGTCAGCGCCGCCGGATCGTCCTCGTCGCGACCGTAGCCGGCGGCGCTGAACTGGCTCCAGGCATGATCGAGCGCCCCGGCCCGCGCGAGGGCGATGATCGTCGACAGTGGAACGGACGTCATTTCATTGCCAACATAGACGCGATCAGGCTCAAAACCCAGCCTCGGATCCGGACCGTTCCGGCGATGCACCGGATACCTCAGGTGGGGATCGATCCTGAGCGGCATCATCGTCTCCTCATCGCTTCGCGACGGCCGCCCCGGAACTGCGCATCAGGGGTCGCCGCGACGACGTCTGTGGCATCGTGCCGGCGCGGCACGCGTGACGCCGGTCACGCCGGGGCCGGCCGCGGCAATGCCAAGGAGGAGGCGGCGCGCATGGCCGTGACGCCCGTCGCCGGCCTCCTAGACCATGATCGTTTCAGGCTGAATCGGCCTGAAACGTGAATCATGGTCTCGATATAGTGAGAGCCTAGTCCATCGCCCGAGCGATTTGTCTTTGCCAGCCGCGCCAGCTCGCATTTTCGGGATCGCGCGCGCGAAGAATGGCGACGGTCCTCGCGGCTCCCGAATACCAGGACCGGGCCCGTGCCCGTTCGCCATGCCCTTCGAGGAGCCGCGCGAAGCCGAGCTGGGTGCGCATCCAGAAATCCTGATAGTCGATATTGTCGGGATCGCGCGCGATCAGCCAGCGCGCCATCCGCTCCTGCACCTGACGATGGTGAAGGACCCGATCCCAGTTCCCGGCCAGATTCCAGGCGTCGGCGACCCAGCCGTGGCGATTGGCGAGATCGAGGATCACGGCCGGGTCGTCGCCGGTGAGGCGTCGCACCTCCTCCATCCGCCCGAGCGCCGCGGGACAGGCGCGGCCGGCTTCGACGCGATCCGCCGGCGGCGCCAAGGCGATCGTGCAGAGATTGCCTTCGGCATAGCCCGATTCCCTGAGCCAGCGCGTATTGCGCGCGTCGAGGGCGAGCAGGCGGTCGGCCAGCGCCTTATAGCCTTGCCATGCCCGCCGCGCGGCCGGGAAATTGTTCCGGCGATAGTCGACGAAGCCGAGCCAATATTGGCTTTGCGCGTGGGCGTAGATGCGCTCCGGATCGTTCGGCGACCGGGCGAGCTGCTCTTGCGTGACTCGATGCGCGGCCTGGAAGGCGGCGAGCGCGGCTGGGAATCGATCCCGGTTCAAATCATCCTCGCCCATGGCGAGCAGCACCCGCGCCCGCCGCTCCAGCGACTCGGCCGGAAGGCCCTCCAGCTGCTGCCCGTCATAATAAGAGAGCGCCTGCCGATTGACGGCGGTCATGACGTCGAGCCTGCCGACGCTTCTCAGCCTCGGCCTCAAATCGGTCAGCATGAATTCGATCTGCTCTTCCGCCGCGATCCGCTGCCGCTCCGCCTCGCCGCGGGCGTTGATCGCGACCAGCGCCAGGGCCGCCGTCGCCAGCAGCGCCAGCAGCGCCGCGCCGGTGACCGCCATCACGCGGCGGATCCGCCGCGTCGCGTCGCGCTGGACCAAGGCGTCGAGGCCGATGCCGGTGATGCCGGCGACGAGCTTGAGCAGGCCGAGCCGGGGGCCGTCGCGATGGCGGCGCAGGTCGGTGGCGAGCGGCTCGTGCCAGGTGCCGTCCTGGCCGAAAGCGCGCAGGACCTCGGGGAAGCAGTCGGGCGGATCGCCCTCCAGGATGGCGGCGAGGATCGGGCGCCTGGGGTGGAGCCGGCGGAAGGTTTCGATCTCCTCGGCGACCCACAAGGAGGCCGCCGCCGCCGGCGAGCACAGGACGATCAGCGAGCCGGAGCGGGCGAGCGCTTCGCGCACGGTCTGGCTGAGGTCGGTGGCCGCGGGCAGCTCCTCGCGGTCGCGGAAGATCGGCGCCAGCCGCGCGGGAACGAGGCCGCGCGCGGTTTCGGTGCCGACCAGCCGCCGCGGCACGCGATAGGTTTCGAGCCGCCGGTGCAGCCGCCCGGCGGGCGCGGCGTCCTTATGGCTGTAGCTTAGGAACGCCGTGTAGCGCAGCTCGTCCGGTCGCCCGTCGCCCATCGCCGTCCCCCGCGCGGCACGCGCCGCGTCCGCGCCCGCGGCGAAGGTGCCAGACGAAGCGGATTCGCGCAACAATTCACCAAATTGACGCGCAATCTTTCGCCGCGTCTTGGCCGGCTGGGGGAAATCCGGGCCTTTTCGGCCAAATAATTCCAACCGATATGGACCAAATTCCAGGGAGGAGCTGCTTCGGTGCGGCGCTAGCGGTCCTCGCGGCCCAGCGCCGCGGCGAGATGGTCGGCGACGAGCGGGTGGAGTGGCCGTTCGAACCGCATGCCGCCCTTGCCGTCCTCGAACCAGACCACCGTGGCCGGCCAGGTTTCGAGGCCCGGCAACCCGAGCCAGACCCGGGCGCCGGCGAAAAAGGGCCAGCGCGACCGGAACCCGCACCCGACCGAGGAAATGTCCACGACGTGGATCATCTCGTTGGGCTGCTTCTGCTGGCGGACGATCGCCATGGCGTTGATGCGACGCCGCTTGACACGGCGACTGTCGTCCCCGCGGCTCAGTTCGACCTGTGCCGAAACGTGCATTGGCTTACTCCTCTTGCCCCCTGGCCCGACCTTCGCGGCCGCGCCAATCCCTCGTGAAATCCTCTACACCTGCGGGTATTACTGTATCGTTACGAAAACGCAGTTAAGCTCTTGAAAACAAACATCTTTGTTGGCTAGATGGTTTCGTGCGCGACTTTGCGACGCCAAGGCCGGCGTCAATTGATCCGCGCCCGAAAGCGGATGGTGAAGCTCGAATTGGCGGCCATGCTTCCCGTCGGCGTCAGCCGCACCGCATCGACATTGGCGTCGTAGCCGGCCGCGGGCGCGTAGACGTAGGTCGAGCCGTTATTGTTGGAATAAGCGCGGCCGCCCGCGGGCAAGGTGATGCCGCTGGTCCCGGCGGTGAGCTCGAACGGCCCCATGCCCGGCACGGCCGGATTATAGTCGCCATTATAGAAGGTGACGCCCGTTGGCAGCATGTCGGTCAGCACCAGGCTGCTGAGATCGACGGGGCTGCCGCCGCTGTTGGTGACGGTGAGCGAATAAGCGACGTCCGAGCCTGGCGCGTTGAACCTGTCCGGCGATCCCGCCGTGGTGACGTAAGGGGCCGAGGTCTTGGCGATCGCGAGCGAGGGCATCGGGCAGAAGCGCACCTGGGAAATGCCGAAGCGCTGCTGGCCCGTCGACGTTTCGCCCGACTGTAGCGGAAAGTTCCCGTAGCTGATCGTGACCGACGTCACCGGCTGCGGGAAGCTGATGACGACGTCGCCGGTGGTCACGTTTACATCGGCGCTTGTGCTGACGCCGACCGCCTCGTTGCTGGTGAGGACGAAGGGAGCGTTGTCGGCCCCGAAATTGACCGAGGAGCCCGTCGCCGTGCGCGCGCCGGCGCCGTTATTGTTCCCGGCCGGGGCCGACAGCGCCGGCACGAAGGTCGAGGTGCCGTCCGAGCCGGTCAGATGGACCCAATCCCGGAACTGGTTGCTCGTGAAGTCGGCATCGTGGCCGTTCACGATGATGTCGCGAACCGGGACCGCGAACGCGATCGTCAGCCGGATGGTCCGCGTGTTCGAGGTGATGCTCGCGGTGCGCGAGGGGAAGGTGCCGCCGATCTGGAACGTCTTGCCACCGGTGCCGCTGGTGAGGTCGCCGCTGATCTGCGGCATATTGTCGCTGTTCACCTGGATCGAGCTCAGGCCATTGTTGACGGCACGGAATGTAAACGCGCGCGTCGCGCCAAGTGGGTTCGTTGCTGTATAAGTGTATGTGGTCCCATAGGTTAGCGACGTATCGGCTACGCTCGAAAAGGCGAAGTTATAGGTGTTGCTCGCGTCGCACGCCGCTCGGGCCGGCGCCGCCAGCAGCGGCGGCAGCAGCAGCGCCGCGACAAGAAGGAAGAGCCGCGCGCGCATCATCGCCGCCCCAGGCCGAGCCCGGCCAGGCTGAACTGGTCGAATTTGATCCGCATGGTCACGTAGGGGCCGCTCCTTGTATAACGATCCTGCTCGAAATCGCGGTCGTGGAAGCCGACGATGTTCCAGCCGACGGTGAGCCAGCCATTGTCGAACGGCCGGATGCCGACGCTCGGCCCGCCCGAGAAGGAATAGGAGCGGCCGCCGACGCCCTGGCGCACGCTGCCGGCCGCGCCGATCTGGACGATGTCGTTGAGATCGAACCTGATATCGCCCCCCACCACGTTGCTCCAGCCCTTGATGTCGTCCCCGCTCACGCGCTCGGAGACGTAACGGCTGCCCCAGAAGAACGAAAGCTCGGTGCGGCCGAAATAGCCGGCGCCGGGGCCGCCGCCATAAGGCGAGTAATTGACCGCCAGCGAATTGACGACGCGTCGCGAGCGGGCGTCGCCGGTGATCGTGAAGGGCGAGCCGATCGGGCCGGGCACGCCGGCGACGGCGCCGCGCACCATGTCCTCGCGCAGCTCGAACTTGTCGAGGAAGGAGAAAGCGCTGTTGGCCGGGCGGTGGGCCCAGGTCAGCTGCACGTTGGCGGTGCGCGTGCGGGCGCCCCCCGGGGCTTCGGCCGTGAACCAGTTCAGCGCGCCCCCCACCGCGCGTCCTTCACCGATTTGGCGAAGCGCGGCGAAGGTGACGCCGTAGCGGTCCTCGCGGTCGCCGGCGCGATATTCGGCGCGGCCGGTGAGGCTCCAGCGGCCGGCGCGATAGGTCGCGCCCGCGGTGACCGCGGTGAAATCCTCGGTGAGCGTGGCGCCGTCGCCGACGAAGCCGCCGCTCGCCACCGGATGGAGCGGATCGAGCACGCGGGTCGGATCGATCCCGCCGAGCGTGCGGTTGCCGTCCAGGGTGAAATCGACCGACCAGCGCTCCGACAGCACCAAAGATTGCGACAGGCCGAAGGCGGCGAAGCTGCGCGGGCCATATTCGGCGATATTCTGCATGTTGCCGGTCAAGGCGATGCGCGCGCCGGCCCAGGGCGCGAGCTCGAAGCCGATCCGGGCGGTGCGCGCGTCGATATGCTCGCCGTCGGCGATCTCGTAGGATCCGATCAAGGCGACGCTGCGGCTCACCGCGAAGCGCGCCGAGAGGCGGTGGCGGGCGGGAAAGTCGATGCTGTCGTCGCTGCCGCCGATCGGCAGCTCGGTCTGCGCGTCGAGCTCGAGCCGGTTGCCGAAGAAGCGCCTTGTCGCGCCGAGCTGGAGGATCTGCGAACGGGCGGTGCGGCCGTCGGCGAGCCGGTCGTCGGCGATTGTGAGGCCGGCGCGCGCCGAAAAATCGCGGCCGCGATATTCGAGCAAGGCGCGCCCGGCGATCCGCCGCGCCTCGCTGCCCAGATAATCTTCCGTCCAGGCACTGCCGGTCAGCGACAAGGTGTCAGTGAGGCGCGCGCGGCCGTCGATGCCGATCTTCCTCGTGCCGTTGCCCGAGGCGTTGAGCTGGCCGACGCCGAAGCCGGCCTCGCGCTCGCGGGCGTAAGCGAGCAGGTCGAAGCGGCGGTCGTGATGCTCGACCTCGATCTGCCAGGCCGTGGCGGTGCCGCCCTGCGCCGGCGCGGCGCCGCCGGCCGCCGTGGCGCGGCTGTCGCTGACCGCCACTTCGGCGCGGATCTCGGTCCTCGGCGTCGGCCGGAAGCGGACGTCGACGCCGCCCAGATTGGTGCGGGTGGTGCCGTCATTGTCGTGGATCGCGGTCGCCGCCACCTGCAGCCTTTGGTCGGCGCTGCGCCAAGCGACGCGGCCGCCGGCGTTGAGCTCGCGCGAGGCGATTCCGTCGACCTCGTAATCGGCGACGATGAACTGCGGATCGAGGGCCGACGAGCGGCTCAGGATCGGCTCGCGGAAACGCAAAGTGCCCGCGGCATAGTCGATGTCATAATCGATATGGCGCATCAGCAGGCGGCTTTCGAGGATCCGCTCCGAATGGAGCCGGTCGCGAACCTCGATCGTCACCCGCTCGGAATTGGCGAGGAGGTTGCGGCTGGCCAAAGCATAAGGGCCGGACAGGCCGTTGCCCTGGATTTCGTCGCGGCGGTGGCGGTTCGGCGTGTCGGAGGCGAAGGCGGTCGCCGAGACGCGGTCCGAGCGATATTCGGCCTTGAGGCCGTTCATCGAGCGGACGTAGCGGGCGAGCTCGGGCTCGTCGATGCCGGTGTCGTAATCGCCGAACAGGGCATAGAATTGCGGCCGCTCGAGCCTCAGATAGAGCCTGCGCACCGAGGCGGCGTCGTAACGGCGCTCCGAGCGGTCGGCGTAGACGGTGTAATAAGCGGTCGGATCGATGACTCCGCCGAAGCGGGTCTCCGATTCCCTTCTGTCGCTGTCATAAGCGAGCGTCATCAGCCAGCGGCCGCTGATCCGGCCCCGCGCATAGAGGGCGAGACGACCGTCGGTGATCACCTCGTTGCGGCCCGGATCCTGGCCCAGCGCCTCCATGTTGCGGTCGAGCCGGTTGAAGCCGATCGTGCCCTCGGCGAGGCCGACGATCGTCCACGGCCGTTCGCCGGGATCGAGCCAGGCTTCGACGCGCTGCTCGCGCACGAGCTCGCCGTCGCGGAAATTGAAGCGCAGGGTGACGGTGCCCGAAGCGGTGGTCGGCTCGAGCTCGACATACGCCACGCCGTCCTCGCCCTCGACGTGCCAGACCGGCCGCGCGCGCTCGAGCCCGGCGAGCTGGCGCGCCTGCTGGGCGTCGGCCTCGACCGCGGGATAATAAGGCGCGGGCACTTCGAAATCGCCGGCCAGGCCGTGATGGACCGGGCGGCCGTTGCTGTCGGTCAGGCGCAAGGCAAGCACCGGCCGGCTGACGCCGTCGGCGACGAGCAGCGAGCGCGAGCGCACCAGTTCGGCGCGGACCGCGACGTTGGAGAAGGTGACGGGCCGGGTCAGGATCGTCACCACAGTGCCGTTGGCGTCGCGGATTTCGGCGGTGAGCCTGGTCGTGCGGTCCTCGATCGGGATGCCGCGCCAGAGGCTGACCGCGACAGTGCCGGCCTCGTTGACCCTGGCGCCTTCGAAGGCGATCGGATCGACCGGGCGGCCGCCGTTGAGCAGGCGCACGCTCTGGCCGGGCAGATGCTTGATCGCGACCCGGACGACCGGCGCGCGCGGATTGTGGTCGACCTCCGGGAACAGCCAGGCGATGCCCGGCTCCTGGCCCGCGAACCAGTCGCGCTCGGCGCCGGCGGCGATGGGGTCGGTTGCCGCGGCGGGCCGTTCCGCGGTGCGGCGGGCGACGGCGGCGCGCGGCACGGATTCGGCGGCGTGGAAATCGACGCGCATCAGCGACCCGCCCTGGCCCGACACGAAGCGCGAGAAAGCGCGGCCGCCGGAGCGGACGTTGCGCGAGCAATCGACCGCGGCGCGGTCGGCGGGCAGGGTCGCGTCGTCGAGCTGGACGACATGGGTGCCGGGCATCACGCCTTCGAAATGGTAGAGGCCGCTGGCGTCGGTGACGGCGTAGCTGCCGTCCTCGAGCATGATGCGGACGCCGCCGATGCCGGGACGCGTCCGGGGATCGACGCCGCAGCCGCCGTCGACGACACGGCCGGTGATCGTCATCCGGTCGAGGATCGTCTCGCGCCGGATGCGGACGAGGGCGTCGGCGATATTGCTGACATTGCCGCGCGGTCCGGCGGCCTGGGCGCGGTTGAGCGCGTCGCCGCGGCGCGCGTCGGGGCGAACCTCGAGCACGTAGGTCAGGGTGGCTTGCGCCGCAGGCGCGAGCGAGGGCAATGCGAAAGTCAGCACGCGGGCGCCGCCATTCGCGGGGTCTGGTACGTTCACACCGTCGATTTTTACCGATCCGGTTCGCAACCGCATCTGATGCGGGATTCGATCGGTGATAGAGAGCGCGCCGGTCGCCGCATTGGCGTCCGGATTGCGCACGATCACCCGATATTGGACGAGATCGCCCGCTTCGGCCTCGGCGCGCGACGCGGTCTTGCTGAGCAGGATCGGCGTGACCGGCCGGTCGAGCGGAATATCTATTCGTACCGCTCCGGTTCCCGCAAGCAGGATCTCGCCGCCATAGGATCCCGCCACGACGACGAAGGGCAGCCCATCCGGTCGTCGCAAGGGCGCAAGATCGGCGGCGGTCGCGACCGACGGCGCCGTATAAGGCGCGATCGGCTCGACGATCAGCCGGTAGCGGCCCGGCCGCACCAGCGGGAAGCGATAGTCGCCGGCCGGATAATCGTAGCGCATCCCGCCCGCATCGGTGACGCTCCGGCCGGTGACGATCGTCGACGGATAGGAGGAAATGCCGTCGTCGCCGAAGACCAGGGCCGGCTGGCCGGTGGCGGCGTCGATCAGGGTGATGCGAACCTCCGAAACCGGCGCGCCGTCGCGGCTGTCGAAGGCGATGCCGAAGGGATCGACAAGGATTGCGACCTCTTTGCGCGCGACCGCGGCGCCGCCGACGGCGTCGCTGAGCGTGAGCACCAAGGCCTGGTCGGGGCGCACCGAGAAGCGGCAGTCACCGGAGACGGGCGGGCCGGTCGTCGTCAGCAAGATGCCGATGAAGCGGCCGCTGTCGGCGCCGGTTTCGACGAGGGCGATCCGCTCGCGGTCGCCGAGATCGGTCTCGACGACGACGATGATGGTTTCGATGGCCTGGCTGTCGCGATTGGCGGAAGGCCGGTCGAGCGACAGCACGATCGGCCGGCCGGCGACCAGCTCGCTGGTCGCGATCATCGCCAATGAAGAAAGCGGCGGCGGTTCGGGCCCCTGCAGCGGCGTCTGCTGCGCCTGGCTCGTGGCGGCGCTGCACGTGCCGGCGAGCACGGCGGGAGGAAAGAGGGTGTCGGTCAGCCGCAGCGTCTCGAGGATTGCGGTCGTGGACGGCGGCGGCACCACGTCGATGTCGACGCGGTTGGAGGGAAGCTCGACATGCTGGCCGCCGGCATCCCAGGAAATGGTCGCGACATTGGTGAGGGTGCGCGTCGCGGGCGCGCCCGCCTCCGCTGGCGCCGCTAGGATCAGCGACGCCAGGAAGGCGAGCAAGGTCGCCCCGAGAAGATGAGCTCGGGTTTTCATACGTTTCCGAAAAGGTTGGCGGGCTCGCGCCCGCTCGCCTTAACCACGCCTAGTTGATCGTCACGCGGAACAGCACGGTGCGGGTGTCGCCCGCCACGATGCTCGGAATCGTTCCACTGACCACGCCGGAAGCGTGCGCGCCGACAATCGCGCCGTCGGCATTGCACGTCCCGCTCGTCACCGTGCCGTTGACCTTGACGCCGAACGAGGCATCATAGGTCGTCGTCGCCGGCAGCGTATCGGAAATGGCGACGTTGGCGGCCGCGGCGCCGCCGGAGCCATTGGCCACGGTGATGCAATATTCGACGACCGCGCCCGGGATGAGCTTGGGGTTGGTCGCGCCGTTGAGCGGATCGCTGATCACTCGGCTGGTCTTGGTCGCGGTCAGCGCGGCGGCGAAGATGGTATAATCATCCTCGTCGAAGTGGATGCCGTCGCGCGCCGTATTGCCGCCGACATTGGTGTCGGCGAAGACGGTGTCGACACCGGCGGTATTGGCGCCGGCGGTCTGGGTGACGACCGCGCCGAGCGAGCCGGCGGCGGTCGCTTCGGACGCGGTGCCGGTCAGCCGGACGCCAGCGACTTCGTTGGTCGAACGGCCGAGCGGCACGTCGGCGAGGACGAACACCCTGGCACTGGCATCGGCAGCGATTTGATCCAGATAGGTGATCAAAACGTCAGTGCCGCTGTCATAAGCGCCGTTGTTGTTGGTGTCCGCGTAGAGCCGCAAATTGGACACGTCGAAAACGTCCGTGCCGCCATGCTCCGCGGTGCCGCCGACGCGATTGGTCGCCGCGAGGGCGAAATCGAGCGGGGCGTTGGAGGTGTTGGTGACGATGAAGCTGGTCACCGCGGCCAGCTGGCCAGGCGACACCGTCGTCGTCGAACTGCCGTCCTCGGCCACGGTGAAATTGACCTTGCGGTCGACCGTGAAGCTGTTGCTTGCCGAAAGGCCGGTCTGCGAAACGCCACCGACCTGATAGGCCACGGAGACGTTGTTGGTGATAGTGGAACCGGCAGCGGTGCCGGCTGCGGAGGCGGGCGAAGCCGTCACCGCCGCGACAGCGAATATGCTCGCCGCCGCGCCCAAGCGCGTATAGGTTTTCATGGTTCTGGTCCGTTTTCTGGTCGATTGACGGCGCCGTTTCCACCCCCGCTGGCGCCGCTCCGCGGGTTAGAGGTCTATTTTACAACGCCTCTGAATCTCAATTCCCCGCCGCCGCCGGCCGGGATCGCCGAAGCGAGCCGCCAGCGCACGTGGGTGACGTCGGCGAGCGCGGCCGGGCGGCGGCTGCCGTCGGCGTTGCGGACCTGGAGCGCGGCGAGCGCCCCCCAATTGCGGCCGCCGTCGACGGAATAAACCGCTCCGGCACTTTCTGTTCCTGCGAAGCTAACCGAATCCGGCAGGGGGTTGGTGACGGTGAAATCGTTCGCCGGCGCCGCGCCATTGTTGCGGTAGCTGAGCACGAAGACGAGCTGGTCGCCGGGCGTGACCACGGCGGGCGCCTCGAGCGAGACCCGCGGCTGGCCGTTCGCGTCCTGCGTGGCGCGCTCGACGAACACTTCGCTGTTCAGGGCGACCTGGTTCTGCGCCAGTGCTGCCGAGGGCAGCAGGAGAGCGAGCAGGATCAAGATGAGTTTCATTTCAGACTCCTTCAGTCGATCGCGACTTGAAACGTGACAATGCGGGTGGCCCCCGCGGCGACGGTGCCGAGGCGGACGGCGATGCCCGACCCGGTAAATTCTCCCGCATCGGCGTCGGCGGCGTCGCTGAGCGCGCCCCCTTCGAGCGTGATCGAGCCGGGCCGGAAGGTCGAGCCGGCCGGGATCGCGTCGGCGATGCGCAAATTGGCGAGGCTGCCCGCGCCGCCGACGGTGGCGACGAGGCGATAGGTAATGATCGAGCCGGGCACCCGGGTGACGCCGCCGAACGGATCGGCGACACTGGCGCTCTTGACGAAGGCGACGGAGGCCGCCTGGACGGCGTAATACCCGTCATCCTCGGCATCGGCGCCGGTCGCGCCGACGACGGCGTCGCCGCCGCCCTGGCCCTGGCCGGCGAAGCTCGTCCCCGGCGCGCCCGAGCCGGTCGCGGCGACCGCGACGAGATCGACGCGGCCGCGCTGGCCGTTGCTCGCTCCGGCGGGAATCGAGGAGAGGGCGAACACGACGATCGAGCCGTCCGGGTCGAGCACCGGATTGTTCGAGCCGGGCACGTAGACGATGTCGACGCCGGGATCGTAGACCCCATTGCCATTGCCATCGAGGACGATCGAGGTCGTGGCGGGGTCGAAATCGTCGCCGCCGGCATTGTCGCGCGCGGTCAGCACGAAGGCCTCGCTGCCATTGCCGGCATTGGTGACTCGGAAGGTCAGCAGCTGGTTGACCGCGGCGGGCATTGTCGAAACGTCGCCGCCGTCGGCCGAGGCGACGCTGACGTCGAGCAATTCGTCGACGGTCAGGCTGACGACGTTGGAGGTGACGACGTCCTGGCCGCCGCCGGGCAGATCATAGGTGGCGGTGGCGCTGTTGTTGATGACCGTGCCCGCGGGCGTGCGCGCCGCCTGCGCGGGCGAGGCCGCGCAGAACGTCCCGGCCGCGAGCATCGCCGCGGGGACATGGCGAAGGCGAAGGCGCGACAGACGCTTCGCGGAACCGCAGCTGGGCATTAACCTCACTTCGCTCATAGACGGGCACCTTTCAGAGGCCGATCTACCGCGTGAAGGTTAACAAACTGCGGTTACTACGGTATTCACCCTGTTGCTCCTTGGGACACTTGATTACGGTAGTCCCCGCAGGGCCCGGCCCCGGCGCGGCGGGGTGGCAAGCGTCGCCGTTTATACTATCCCGGCTTCATGGACCTTTCGGCCTATCTCGAACGCATCGGCCATGCCGGCCCGGTCGCGCCCACTTACGACAGCCTCGCCGCGATCATGCGCGCCCATGTCGCCGCCATCCCGTTCGAGAATCTCGACGTCCAGCTCGGCCGGCCGATCGCCGGCGATCTGCCCGCAATCTTCGCCAAGCTGGTCGGGCGCCGCCGCGGCGGCTGGTGCTACGAGCAGAACGGGCTGCTCGGCTGGGCGCTGGAGACGATCGGCTTTGAGGTCGTGCGCGTCGCCGGCGGCGTCATGCGGGTCGTGTCGGGCGATAACGTGCTCGGCAATCATCTCGCCCTCGTCGTCCTCCTCGACCGGCCCTGGCTGGTCGACGCCGGCTTCGGCGGCAGCCTCGCCGAACCGATCGCGCTTGCGCCGGCCGCGCACCGGCACGCGCCCTACGAACTCAGCCTGGCCCGGATCGAGGACGATTATTGGCGCTACGAGGAGTGGATCCGCGGCCGGCCGTTCAGCTTCGACTTCCGCTTCGCGCCCGCCGATCCGGCCCTGCTCGCCCGCCAGCAGGCGCGCCTGCAGACCGACCCCGACTCCCCCTTCGTCCTCAATCTCGTCGCCCAGCGCCGCAGCGGCGACAGCCACGCCTCGCTGCGCGGACGCGTGCTCAGCCTGAGCCGCGGCGAAAGCTATGAGGACTTCCTGATCGAGGATGCGGAGACTTTGGTCGACACGCTGCGCACCCGCTTCGCCCTCGACGTCCCCGAGATCGCGGCGCTCTGGCCTCGAATCTGCGACCGCCACGAGGCCCTGTTCGGCTAGGCGGTTCGGCCTAAATCGTCATTCCAGCGGAAGCTGGAATCTCTTTTCCTTTTCCGGCGCCTTGAAGAAGCGGGATTCCAGCTTTCGCTGGAATGACGGTGTTTCGGCTCACCTCATCCTGAGATCGATCACGCGCTGCGCCTTGCCCGTCGAGCGGGCGACCTCGCCTTCGGGGCGGACGTCGACCGTCACGCTGATGCCGATCAGCGTCTTGATCCGCTCCGCCAGCGCCCGGCCGTCGCGCGCGCCGTCCTGCGGGCTGCCGCCGGGCCGCGCCTCGACGACGATCCGGACCAGGTCGAGCCGCTCGGGCCGGCTGAGCTCGATCCGGAAATGCGGCGCCAGCGCCGGGCAGGCGAGGATCTGCTCCTCGATCTGGCTCGGGAAGAGGTTGACGCCGCGCACGATCATCATGTCGTCGCAGCGGCCGGTGATCCTGGCCATGCGCCGCATCGTCCGCGCGGTGCCGGGCAGCAGGCGGGTGAGGTCGCGGGTGCGGTAGCGGACGATCGGCATCGCCTCCTTGGTCAGCGAGGTGAAGACGAGCTCGCCCTCCTCGCCGTCCGGAAGCACCGCCCCGGTCTCGGGATCGACGATCTCCGGATAGAAATGGTCCTCCCAGATCGTCGGCCCGTCCTTGGTCTCGACGCATTCCTGGGCGACGCCCGGGCCGATCACTTCGGAGAGGCCGTAAATGTCGACCGCGTCGATCGCGAAGGCCTGCTCGATCTCGGCCCGCATCCCTTCCGTCCAGGGCTCGGCGCCGAAAATGCCGATGCGGAGCGAGGAGGCGCGCGCGTCGCGCCCCTGGCGGCGGAACTCGTCGAGGATGGCGAGTGCGTAGCTCGGCGTGACCATGATGATGTCGGGGCGGAAATCGGCGATCAGCTGGACCTGCTTCTCGGTCTGCCCGCCCGACATCGGGATCACCGTGCAGCCCAGAGCCTCCGCGCCGTAATGCGCGCCGAGCCCGCCGGTGAAGAGGCCATAGCCGTAGCCGATATGGACGGTCATGCCTGGCCGGCCGCCGGCGGCGTGGATCGAGCGGGCGACGAGGCCCGCCCAGGTCGCGATGTCGGCCTTGGTATAGCCGACCACGGTCGGCTTGCCGGTCGTGCCCGACGAGGCATGGATGCGCGCCAGCCGCTCGCGCGGCACCGCGAAGAAATCGAACGGATAAGCGTCGCGCAGATCGGCCTTGATCGTGAACGGAAATCTGGCGAGATCGGCCAGGGATTTCAGGTCGTCCGGATGGACTGAGGCGGCATCGAACTTGGCCCGATAGCGGCCGTTGCCGCGATAGGCATGACCGAGCGACCAGCGCAGCCGCTCGAGCTGCAGATGTTCGAGCGCGTCCCGGGACGCGGTTTCGATCGGGTCGAGGCCGGCGCTCACAGGCCGTCGGCCCCGCGGCGGCGGCGGTCGGTCATGGCCGCCTTATGCCGCGTTCCTAGATCATCGTGAAGTCGCCGGCGGTCAGCACCAAGCCCGGGCTCAGGGTCGCGAACTGGACCGCCGCGCCGGCACCCGAGCCGTCGGCATCGTAAAAGAGAGCGCCGGTCGTGCTGTTGTAGACGATGCGGTCGTCGGCGTCGCCAGCCGCCGTGCCGATCACGAAGGCACTGGCATTGAGCGTGGCGCCGATCGCGGTGAAGATAGCGTCGTCGAGACCGATCTTGTCGGTGCCCGCCACGAAGTCCGCGAGCGTATCGACATTGCCGGCGCCGAGCGTGGTGGTGAACGCGAACGTGTCGGTGCCGCCAAGGCCGTAGAGCACGTCGTTGCCGCCTTTGCCGTCGATCAGGTTGGCGCCGGCATTGCCGACGATGGTCTGGGCGAACTCGTTGCCGGTGAGGTTGATCGCGGTGCTGCCGCCCTGGACCGCGGTGGAGATGATCTCGACCTCCTGCCCGGCCGCCAGCGTGTAGCTGACGAAGCTGTAGAGAAGGTCGGCGCCGCCGCCGGCAACCTCCTGCACCACATCCCCGGCATTGTCCGCGACATAGGTGTCGTCGCCGTAGAGCCCGATCATGACGTCGATGCCGCCATTGCCGTTGAGATAATTGGCGCCGTAATTGCCGATCAAAGTGTTGTCATAGTCGTTGCCGCCCAGGTTGATCGCGGTCGTGCCCTGGTGGAACACCGTCGACAGCGTCTCGATCTGGTTGCCGTTCGAAAGCGTGTGGCTGAGATAGGTGAGGACCAGATCGTTACCCTGGCCGAAGCCGTCCACCACCAGGTCGCCGACATTGTCGATCGCATAAGTGTCGTCGCCGTCGAGGCCGTACATCACGTCGGCGCCGTCGACGCCGTTCATGATATTGTCGCCGGCATTGCCGATCAAAGTGTTGTTATATTGGTTGCCGGTCAGGAAGACGTCGTCGGTGCCCGCATGCGCCTGGGTGGTGAGCGTCTCGATCTCCTGGTTGGACGAGAGGATGTAGCTGAGCGTGGTGACGATCGTGTCATTGCCCGCCCCGGCCGCCTCCTCGGTCACGTCGGCCATCGAATCGACGATATAGACGTCGTCGCCCGCGCCGCCGCGCGCGATGTCGGCGCCGCCCTCGCCGTACAGCGTATCATTGCCTTCGCCGCCGTTGAGCTCGTCGTCGCCGGAGCCGCCCAGGAGGATGTCGTTGCCCCCCAGCCCGTTGACGACGTCATTGCCGCCCAGGGCATCGATGACGTCGCTGCCGGACGTGCCGTTGAGGAAATCGGGGCCTTCGGTGGGGCCGGAGACTTCCTCGACCGAGAAGATCCGCGCCTTGATGCCGGAGCCGCTGGCATCGCCGCCGACCTGGCTCGAATCGTACCAGGCGATCACGAAATCGCCCGACTCGAGCACGGTCACCGAGGACTGGATCTGATAGAAGGCCCCCTCGATATTGACGACCTGCTGCCCGCCGACCGTAGCGCCGGTCGCGTCGAACACCTGCGCCCGGATACCGACGTCGGAATCCGGATTGCCGGGCGCGTCGCCGAAATCCGCCCAGGAGACGACGAAGCCGCCCCAGGGCAGCGCCGCGACCGAGGTCGAAGCGACCTGTGCGGGCCCGTCGACCGAGATCAAGATGGGATCGCCGACCCGATTGCCCTCGGCATCGAAAATCTGCGCGGTGAGCCGATCGATGCCGGTGAAGCCGCCGCTGGAAATGTTGCGCGCATAAGTGACGACGAAGCCGCCGTCGGCGAGCGCGGTGATGTGCGGCTCGACATTGGGAAATTCGGCGACGGTGATCTGGGGCCCGTAGCGCCCGCCCAGCGCGGTGTAGATCTGGGCCTGGACGGAGCCGTCGGTCCAGCTGACCACGAAGCCGCCGTCCGCAAGCGCGACCACTTCGGCCCCGCCGCCCGAGGTAATGGACGGAACCTGGAGCTCGGCGCCGACCTTGACGCCGGCGGCGTCGAAGATCTGGGCCTGCACGACGGAGGTGAAGGTGCTGATCGTGAAATGCGTCCAGGTGACGACGAAGCCGCCCGAGGCCAGCATCGTGATCGACGGCTCATATTGGTTGCCGGCGGTCTGCGTGTTGACCGGGATCGGGACACCCACCGGAGCGCCGGCGGCATCGTGGAATTGCACGAAGACGCCGCCGCCATCGGCGTCCGTCCCCTCGCCGGCGGTGATGAAGCCGCCGCCGGGCAGCCCCGCCACTGAATAGGTGTCGCTCAGCGACAGCTCGCCGCCGACCTTGACGCCGGCGGCGTCGAAGATCTGCCCCGTGGTGAGGAGCAGGCCGCTGGTCGGCACCGTCTTCCAGGTGGCGAGGAAGCCGCCCGAGGAAAGCGCCGTCACGATCGGCTCCACCTGATCGCCCGCGGTCGTCGTGTTGAGCAGGATTTCGCCGGCCGGAGCGGCATAGCCGCCTTCGGGCGTGTCGGCGATGTCGAGCTGGATGGTCTCCTCATAGCTGTTGCCGTTGAGGTCGGTGACGCGGATCCGGACCTCGACCTGGGCATCGCCTTCGAAATCGAGCAGCGAATTGTCGGCGACGACGAGGCTGTCGCCTTCGATCGCGAAGGCGCCGCCGGTGGAATCGGAGACGATCACATAGGTGAAGGTCGAATTGAGCGCGCCGGTGGCGCTCAGCTTGACCAGCGGCACGTCCTCGCGCGCCGTCTCGCTGATCGACGTGCTGGAGAGCCCGATGTCGGTCGGCGCGTCGGTCGTCAGGGTCAGGATCTGCATCTTGATCGCGCTGCCGGACTGATCGGGGCCGGTGGTGTTATTGTCGGTCCAGACGATGACGATGTCGCCGGAGGGCAGGACGTCCACCCGGGGCCCGAGCTGGTTGCCGCTGGTGACGCTGGTGACGACGAACTCGGCGCCGACCTTGGCGCCGGCATTGTCGAAGACCTGGCCGAAAATGTTGAAGAGCGACGTGCCGGTGCCGGGGCCCTGCCAGGTGACGAGGAAGCCGCCGCCCGGCAGCGCGTCGACATCGGCGCCCGACTGGCTGCCCTGGGTGGTGGTGTTGACGACGAATTCGCCGCCGACCTTGGCGCCGGCGGCGTCGAACAATTGCGCGTGGACGTCGAAGGTGACCGGAATGCCGACGCCGAAGACCGAATCCTGCTGCGCCCAGGTGACGATGAAGCCGGAGCCCAGCGCGCTGATCATGGTGCTGTTGAAATTGCCTTCATTGTTGGCGTTGACGATCTGCTCCGTGCCCAGCTTGGCGCCGGCCGCGTCGAACAGCTGAACCCTGACCGACCCGAAAACGCCGCCGCCGCTGGCGGTGATCGCGCCGGTCCAGGCCGCAGCGAAGCCGCCCGAGGCCAGGGCGATGAGGCTGGAGGTGGTCTGGCTGCCCGACGTCTCCGTATTGACCAGGATCTCGCCGCCGACCTTGGCGCCGGCCGCGTCGAAAATCTGCGCCTTGATGCCGGAGCCGCTGGCATCGCCGCCGATCAGGCTCGAATCCGTCCAGCTGACCACGAAGCCGCCCCCGGCAAGCTCGACGATCCCCGGCCCGGTCTGGGCGTTGGCGGTCTGGGTGTTGATCAGGAACTCGGCCCCAACCGGGGTTCCGTTCGCCTCGAAGATCTGGCCGCGGACGGCAATGCTGCTGGTGTCGCCGCCGGTGACGCTGCCGTCGGACCAGGTGACGACGAAGCGGCCCGAGGCCAAGGCGGCGACGATGGGGTTGGTCTGGCTGCCGGTCACCGTGCTGTTGACCAGGAATTCGCCGCCGACCTTATGGCCGTCGGCGTCGAAGCGCTGGCCCTTGACGGCAAGGCCGCTCGTATCGCCGCCGACCAGGCTGGCGTCGGTCCATACGATGACGAAGCCGCCCCCGGGCAGCAAGGCGATATTGGAGCCGGACTGATTGCCGATCGTCGCCGTGTTGACGAGAATGTCGTCGCCCTTGCGCTTGTAGAGCTGCACCATGTCATTTCCCCCGCATACGGACCGGCACGGCGCGATTACCACGCCCCGGCCCGGGTTCATTACTCGCAATGTTCAGGATGTGGGTCCCGACCCGTTGGCCGAACAAGCGGGAGCCTCGCCTTTTTGTTGTTATGCAAAGACTTAATCTTCCCCGCCCCGACCCGTCAACTTGCTTTTTCAGCCGGGGGGACAGGGCCCATCCCTCTTTTTCAGATCATCGTGAAGTCGCTCGCGGCCAGCGCCAGGCCGGGGTTCAGGGTCGCGAACTGGACCGCCGCGCCGGCGCCATTGCCGTCGGCGTCGTAGAAGAGGGCGCCGGTCGCGCTGTTGTAGACGATGCGGTCGTCCGCATCGCCGGCGGCGGTGCCGATCACGAAGGCGCTGGCATTGAGGCTGGCGCCGATCGCGGTGAAGATGGCGTCGTCGAGTCCGATCTTGTCGGCCCCTGCCACGAAGTCGGCGAGCGTGTCGACATTGCCGGCGCCCAAGGCGGTGGTGAACGCGAACGTGTCGGCGCCGCCAAGGCCGTACAGCACGTCGCTGCCGCCTTTGCCGTCGAGGAGGTTCGCCCCCGCATTGCCGACGATGGTCTGGGCGAACTCATTGCCGGTGAGGTTGATCGCGGCGGTGCCGCCCTGGACCGCGGTCGAGATCGCTTCGACCTCCTGGCCCGCCGCCAGCGCATAGCTGACGAAGCTGTAGAGAAGGTCGCTGCCGCCGCCCGCCGCTTCCTGCACCGCGTCCCCGGCATTGTCGGCGACATAGGTGTCGTTGCCGTTGAGCCCGATCATGACATCGGCGCCGCCATTGCCGTTGAGGTAATTGGCGCCGTAATTGCCGATCAGAGTGTTGTTGTAATCGTTGCCGCCGAGGTTGATCGCGTCCGTGCCCTGGTGGAACACCGTCGACAAAGTCTCGATCTGGTTGCCGTTGGTCAGCGTATGGCTGAGATAGGTGAGGACGAGGTCGTTGCCCTGGTTCTCGAGGTCGATGACGAGGTCGCCGAGATTGTCGATCGCATAAATGTCGTCGCCGGCGAGGCCGTACATCACGTCGGCGCCGTCAACGCCGTTGAGCAGATTGTCGCCGGCATTGCCGATCAGCCTATTGTTATACTGGTTGCCGGTGAGGAACAGGTCGTCGGTTCCGGCATGACTCTGCGTCGACAGCGTCTCGATCTCCTGGTTGGAAGGGAGCACATAGCTCACCGACGTATAGACGAGGTCAGCCCCCTCGCCCGCAAGCTCGAGAACCAGGTCCGACCCACTGACGATATAGATGTCATTGCCCTGACCGCCGGACAGGGTGTCCGCGCCGCCGCCGCCGATCAGCGTGTTGCCGCCCGCATTGCCGGTCAGCGTCTGCGACGATTGATCGCCGGTCAGATTCTCGAAGCTGGCGGCAAGCGCGTAGGAGGCCAGCGAGGTGCGGACCTCGTCGATGCCGCCGCTTACGTCCTCGAACAATTGGTCGCCGAGATCGTCGACGACATAGATGTCGTTGTCGGCGCCGCCCGTCATCATGTCCGCGCCCAGGCCGCCGTCGAGCAGGTCGCTGCCGCCGAGCCCGGTCAGCGTGTCGCTGCCGCCCAGCCCCTTGAGGATATTGGCACCGCCGTCGCCTTCCAGCGTATCGCCGAAGCCGGTGGTGCCGGTGACGTTCTCGACGGCCCCGATATTGTCGAAGCCGCCCGCGCCGGTATTCTGCTGACCCAGCGTCAGCCGCACCGTGACGGCACCGGTCAGGATGAGCGAATAATCGACGGTGTCGTTGCCGACATTGCCGAACAGATGGTCCTCGCCCTCGCCGCCGCGCAAAATGTCGTCGCCATGGAAGCCGTCGAGTGAGTTTTGGCCGGAGCCGCCCTCCAATATGTCGTTGCCGAGGCCGCCGTCGAGGAAGTCGCCATCGTCGCCGCCGCGAATGATGTCGTTGCCGTCGCCGCCGGAGAGCTGATCGGCGCCCTTCAGCCCCTCGATGACGTCGTCGCCGGCTTCGCCTTCGATGAAGTCGCCCTGCCCGCCATTGCTGCCGGTGATGATGTCGTTGCCGGCACCGCCCTTCGCGGACCCGCGCGTCGAGAAGGTGAGGTCGATCGTGTCGTTGCCGTCGCCGCCGTAGAGCGCATCAAAGCCGCCATTGCCGCCGTTCATAACATCGTCGCCGCCAAGCCCGTAGATGGTGTCGTTTTCGGACGTGCCGTTGAGCGTGTCCGCGGCGGCGGTGCCGTACGTTCCGCCGAAGACCTCGCCCTGGGAGAAGCTGGCGGCGTCGATGGCGACGCTGCCGGCCAGCTCGACGACCATGTCGATGGCGTCGAAGACGAGATCGCCGTTGGAATCGGCGATGACATAGGTGTTGCCGCCGGTCTGGGTGGTCCAGATGCCGACGAAGCCGGTGCCGAAATCGCCCGGCGGCAGCGCGGCGCCGAGCACGAACAAGGCCGGATCGAGCGCGCCCCGCCAGGCCACCGAGGCGCCCGAAAGACCCCAGAAGAAGCCGGTGCGGCCATTCGACACGTCGTTGAGCGTCAGCCGGTCGCCCTCGGCCGCGTTGAAATCGAGGATGCGGTCGCGCGCGCCGAAGCGCGACGCGTCGCTGACCCGGAACAGATCCGCGCCGCTGCCGCCCGTCGCGGTCTGGATGCCGTCGGTCTGGAAGATCGCCTGGCCCATCGTGATCTCGTCATTGTCGGCGCCGCCGTCGATCGTGATGGTGCCGCGCTCGGCGCGGATGCGGTCGTTGCCGGTCCCGCCCGACATGCTGCCGTTCGATTCGTGGAAGATGAGATTGTCGTCGCCGGCGCCGCCGAAGACGATGTTGGTATAATAATCCTGCGTGCCGAAAATGGTCCCGCTGAACTCGATCTGGTCGTTGCCGTCGCCGCCGTCGGCCGTGTTGTTGCCGCCTTTGCCGTCGAGGAGGACGTCATTGTCGGCGCCGCCGTTCATCACGTCGTTGCCGTTGCCGCCATAGATGAAGTCGGTGCCGGCGCCGCCGTTCAGGATGTTGTCGTCATTGAGGAAATTGTCGGCGAATTGGTTGCCGCCATAGAGGAAGTCGTCGCCGTCGCCGCCGTCGAGCTGGTCGTCGCCCTCGCCGCCCTGCAGGATATCGGCGCCGCCAAGGCCGTTGAGGATATCATCGCCGCCGAGCCCCGATGCCTGGTCGGCGTCGCCGGTACCGTCAAAGATGTTGTTGCCTTCGTCGCCCGTATAGGTCGCCACGCCAGTCTCCTTCAGCCATCGGCCGGCCCGGATGATCGTGAAAGGCAGGCCGCGACGATCGAGATCGTCCGGACAAGCGCCTCAAAACCGCCAGATGCCCCCCGGCTTTTTCGGCCAGCATAATAGTGCGGGGGACGTCACGCACAAGCCGTAAAGCTTCCGGATTTCCGTAACTTGCACCGCCAGCGGACATTTGGGGCGGCGGATCAGATCATCTGGAAGTCACTCGCGCCGAGGACCGGCGCGCCGCTGAGCGTGGCGAACAGGATCGCGGCGCCGCCGCCATTGCCGTCGGCGTCGTAGAAGAGCTGGCCGGTGGCCTGGTTGTAAATGATGCGGTCGTCGGCATCGCCGGCGGCGGTGCCGATCACAAAGGCGCTGGCATTGAGCGTGCCGCCGATCGCGGTGAAGATTGCATCGTCGAGTCCGATCTTGTCGGTCCCCGCCACGAAGTCGGCGAGAGTATCGACATTGCCCGCGCCGAGCGCTGTGGTGAACACGAACGTGTCGGCGCCGCCAAGGCCGTAGAGCACGTCGCTGCCGCTTTTGCCGTCGATCATGTTGGCCCCCGCATTGCCGACGATGGTCTGGGCGAACTCGTTGCCGGTGAGGTCGATGGCGGTGGTGCCGCCCTGGACGGCGGTCGATATGGTCTCCACCTCCTGCCCCGCCGCCAGCGTGTAGCTGACGAAGCTGTAAAGGAGGTCGGCGCCGCCGCCGGCAACCTCCTGCACCACGTCGCCAACATTGTCGGCGACATAGGTGTCGTTGCCGTTGAGCCCGATCATGACGTCGACGCCGCCATTGCCGTTGAGATAGTTGGCGCCGTAATTGCCGATCAGAGTGTTGTTGTAATCGTTGCCGCCAAGGTTGATCGCGGTCGTGCCCTGGTGGAACACCGTCGAGAGCGTCTCGATCTCGTTGCCGTTCGACAATGTGTGGCTGAGGTAAGTGAGGACCAGATCGTTGCCCTGGCCGAAGCCGTCCACCACCAGATCGCCGGGATTGTCGATCGCATAAGTGTCGTCGCCGGCGAGCCCGAGCATGGTGTCGGCGCCGTCGACGCCGTTCATGATATTGTCGCCGGCATTGCCGATCAAAGTGTTGTTATATTGGTTGCCGGTGAGGAACAGGTCGTCCGTGCCGGCATGGGTCTGGGTGGACAGCGTCTCGATCTCCTGATTGGAGGAGAGCACGTAGCTGATCGAGGTGATAATCGAGTCATTGCCCTCGCCGGACGCCTCCTCGGTCACGTCGGCCATCGACTCGACGACATAGACATCGTTGCCGGTGCCGCCCCGCGCGATGTCGCCGCCGCCCTCGCCGTACAGCGTGTCGTTGCCGGTGCCGCCGTTGAGCTCGTCATTGCCGGCGCCGCCCAGGAGGATGTCATTGCCGATGCCGGCGAAGAGGACGTCGCCTTCGGCGGTGCCGCGCAGGATGTCGTCGCTGTCGGCGCCCTGGACCTGGACGGTGACGGTCGCGGTGCCGCCGCCCGCCAGCGTGTAGGTGAAGCTGTCGTAATAATAGAGGTTCGAGGCACCCGAGAAGAAGTCCGGAATCGGAACGAAGGTGGCGCCGAGCGCGTGATAGCTCCAGTCGCCATTGGCCTCGACGCGCAGCTGCGCGCCGGAGGCGAGCGTGATGAGCTGGCCGAGATTGGCGGCCGAGCCGTTGACCATCGCGATCGAGACCCCCGGCCCGTCCGCATCGAAATCGTTGATCAGCAGCGAGCCGCCGCTGTAGACCGCGCCTTCGAAGGCCGGAATGATGTCGTCCACCGCGATCGCCGGATCGTCGTCCTGGTCGCCGGGCGTCCACAGATATTGGCTGGAGCTGAGGACGAAGTCGGCCGCGAGGGTGTTCCTGATCAGCGCATAATCGACGAAACCGCCTGGACCGCTGTCGTCCAGGTCGACCTGGAGGACGGTATCGGCGCCGCGCTGGACCAGCTGATAGGGGCTGAGCAGGCCTTGGACATAGATGCGATCGCCGGCCGGGCCGCCGCCGAAGTCCTGGATGGTGACCAGACCGCCGTTCAATATGTTGGTCAGATAGACCGAGTCGGTGCCCGCGCCCAGCGTGAGCGACACGGCACCGCCGAGATTGCCGATGTTGATCTCATCGTCGCCGGCGCCCGCGTCGACGGTGACGGTGCCGCCGCCATAGACGGTGATCCGGTCATGGACGTCGCTGCCCTGAAAGCCGACGATATCGACGTAGCGCTGCGAGGCGAAACGCATGATGGCGCCATCGGCGCCGGCGTCCATCAGGATCGTGTCGCCGGGGCCGCTAGTGTCGAAGCGATCGACCGCGAGATCGTCGAAGCCGGCCCCGCCGAACAATTGGTCGTCGCCCGAAACGCTGTCGTCGAGCCTGTCCTCGTCGGCGTCGCCGTAGAGCAGGTCGTCGCCGGCGTCTCCGCTGAGGAGGTCGAAGCCGCCGCCGCCATGGATGACGTCGTCGCCCTCGTCGCCGTCCAGCGTGTCGTGATCGTCGCCGCCGTCGATCTGGTCGTTGCCCGCGCGGCCGCGGATGCGGTCGTCGCCGGCCAGGCCGCTGATGACGTCATTGCCGAAATTGCCGCTGAGAAAATCGGCGAACTGGGTGCCGGTGATCGTCTGCCCCGGCGGCACGGAGCCGTCCGACGGAAAGCCGCCCAGGTTGAAGGCGGTGAGGGCCCCGGCGGTGACGTTGCGCAGGGTGACCAGATTGACGAAGCCGTGCGCGGCGCCCCCGGCGTCGCGGTCGATCTGCACGAGCGTGTCGGCGCCGCTTTGCACGAGCCGCATATGGCCGGTCGCGAACGGGTTGGTCGCCTCGTCCCAATCGTCGAGGACGTTGTCGAGCAAGGTGAGCAGTTCGAGCTGGTCGCCGCCATTGCCCGCCGCGAAGTCCGTCACCGCGACCGTGCCCGAGTCCAGGGTGGCGATGCGCAGCCGATCCGCGTCCGCGCCCAGCGTCACCGTGAAGTTGGTCGATTCCATGACCAATATGACCCTGTCGGCGCCGGCGCCGGCATCGATGGTCACGTTGAGGCCGCCATAGCCGGAGATGATGTCATTGCCGGTCCCGCCGATCAGGGTGACCTGATCGAGCAGATGGCCGGGGGCGAAGAAATCGATGAAGTCGTTGCCGGTGCCGCCGTCGAGCAGGACAATTTGCGCGGCCGTGCCCGAATTCCATTCGATGAACAGGGTGTCGTGACCGTCCTCGCCGTAGAATTGCTCGTTGCCGGGCGTGTCGCTCAGGTCGCCCAGATTGTCGTTGCCCGCGCCGCCGTAAAGGAGGTCGCTGCCGGCCCCGGCGTCGAGAGCGTCGTCATCGTCGCCCCCCTCGAGCCGGTCGTCGCCGTCATTGCCGAAGAGCCAGTCGTCGCCGCCCAGGCCCTGGATCAGATCGTTGCCGCTGGTGCCCTGGATGATATCGTCGGCTGGGGTGCCGGTCAGGTCGGCGCGCGGCGCGCCGCCCCTATCGAAGACGGCGAAGCCGTCCGGCAGCAGCGCCAAATTGTCGAGCGTTTCGTTGCTGACTGAAGAGGCGCCGCCCTTGCGCTGATAGAATTGCACCACGTCGCTTGCTCCCCATGCGGGCGGCCGCGCGATGACATCGTCACAAAGCAGGCCCGCCTTGTTGCTGGCGATTTTCAGGAAGCCGGCCCCGTCGTGCCAGTCAGCTTCCTCATTTGCACTTTCTTGCTTTCGCAAAGGCTTAAAGCTGGCCGCCCGCTATGAGTCAACTTGGTTCGGTCCGCCGGCCTGCCCCGCGAGGCGCAACGAACGGCGTGGAAAACCCCCATTAGGGCGTGGAAATGCGCGGAGTATCCCGTCCGCCTCCTCTTTTCGCAACAGGCGCAACAAGCCGCTCGAAGCGGCGCTTTCACTCTTTCTTTGTCAATTTATCCGACACTGCGCCCCATGTCGGAAGGGTTTACACTGGGGCGCGTGACGCCGAGGGGGCGGGCATGATCCGCCTCTTCAAGCATTACGTCCCCTATGCCGTGCTGCTGCTCGGCCTGCTCGACTTCGCCTTGCTGGCCGGCGCGGCCGAGGCGGGCTGGTCCTTGCGGCTGTGGCAATTGGGCGGCGACGTCGATCCCGAGGTGGCGCGGCTGCCGAGCCTCCTCGCCTTCGCCGCCGCGCTCCAGGTCGCGATGGTGGCGGTCGGCGTCTATTCCATGGATGCTCTTCAATCGGTGCGCTTCGCAATCGCCCGGTTGCTGGTCGCGGTGATGCTCGGCTTCATCCTGCTGTCGCTCCTGTTCTTCGTCTTTCCGCCGGTCAGCTTCTGGCGGTCGAGCCTGCTCTACGCGATGTGGTTCGCCTTGCTGGCCCTGGCGATCGCCCGGATGCTCCTCAAGGACCTGCTCGGCGGCGAGCGGCTGAAGCGGCGCGTGCTCGTGCTCGGCGCGGGGCCGCGGGCGGCGCGGATCGAGGCGCTGGCCGCCTCGCGCGGCGCCGGCTTCGCGGTGGTCGGCTTCGTCGGCATGAACGACGGCGCCTGCGCGGTCGCCCAGTCCGTCAACCGCGCCGATCTCGCCAGCCTGCCCGATCACCTGCTCGCCCTCGGCGCCAGCGAGGTCGTGCTGGCGATGGAGGAACGGCGCAACGCGCTGCCGCTCAACGATCTGCTCCGGATCAAGACCACCGGCGTCGCGGTCCGCGATTTCTCGAGCTTCCTCGAGCGCGAAACCGGCCGCGTCGACCTCGACAGCCTCAACCCCTCCTGGCTGATCTTCTCGGACGGCTTTTCGGCCGGGCGGCGGCTGTCGAGCGCCGGCAAAAGGCTGTTCGACGTCGCGGTGAGCTCGCTCATCCTCGCCATCATGGCGCCGGTCATCCTCGCGGTCGCGCTCGCGGTGAAGCTGGAGAGCGAGGGACCGGCCTTCTTCCGCCAGCGTCGGGTCGGCCTTTACGGCCAGCTCTTCGACGTCATCAAGATCCGCTCGATGCGGGTCGACGCCGAGGTCGGCGGCAAGGCGGTGTGGGCGCAGAAGGACGATCCGCGCGTGACCCGGGTCGGCCGAATCATCCGCAAGCTCAGGATCGACGAGCTGCCCCAGGCCTGGTCGGTGCTGAAGGGCGAGATGAGCTTCGTCGGGCCGCGGCCCGAGCGCCCCCAGTTCGTCGCCGATCTCGAGGCGCGGCTGCCTTATTATGCCGAGCGCCACGTCGTGAAGCCCGGCATCACCGGCTGGGCGCAGATCAACTATCCCTATGGCGCCTCGATCGAGGACGCCCGCGAGAAGCTTCAGCTCGATCTCTATTACGCCAAGAATTACTCGACCTTCCTCGACCTCGTCATCCTCCTCCAGACGGTGCGGGTGGTGTTGTGGCCGGAGGGCGCGCGATGATCGCCTTCCTTTCCTTGTGGGGCCATTTGATCGCCGCCGCGCTCTACGGCGCGCTGGCGGTGTTCCAGCTCAGGCGCTGGAACGGCGATCCGCGCAACCGGCCTTTGCTCGCCGCCTTCGCCTCGATGTCGGTGTGGACGATCTTCCTCGCCATGCTCGGCTCCTACAATTTGCTGGCCCAGCTCGCCGAGAGCGCGCGCAACCTCGCTTTCCTCGCCTTCATGTACGGGCTGATGGAGAGCGGCGGCGACGCCCACGGCAAGCGCGCGCTCAAGGGCGTGTTCGCGGTGGTGGCCGGAGTGATCGGGCTTCAGATCGTGATCGGCGGAGTGATGCCGCAATTCGGCCAGGCGCCGCTGGTGCTCGAGGCTCTGGCCTCGGCGAGCCAGATCATCGGCCTCGCCATCGCCGCCGGAGCGCTCATCCTGGTCCACAATATGTACGGCCTGGCCGCGCCCGATTCACGCTCGGCTTTGCGCTACCCGATGCTTGCGCTGACCATCATGTGGGCGATCGATCTTCATCTCTACACCGTCGATTTCTTCATGCGCAGCCCCGCCACAGAGCTCTTCGCCCTGCGCGGGCTGCTGCTCGCCGCGCTCGCGCCCTTGTTCGCGCTCGGCCTCAGGAACGCGATCTGGCGGATCCAGGTTTCGCGGGTCGCGACCTTCCAGTCGCTCTCGGTGATCGCAATCCTCGCCTACATCATCGCGATGATGCTGGCCGCCCGCGCGATCGAGATCGTCGGCGGCGATTGGGCGCGGATCGGCCAGGTCGGCATCGTCTCCGCGATGACTCTGGCGGTCCTGCTCCTGCTCCCCTCCGCTAAGCTGCGCGCCTGGCTCCGGGTCACGCTCACCAAGCATTTGTTCGAGCATCGCTACGATTATCGCCAGGAATGGCTGCGCTTCACCGACACGGTCGGCCATACCGGCGGCGAAGGGGCGCCGCTCGAGGAGCGCGTGGTCAAGGCGCTCGCCGACATTGGCGGCGCGCCGGCCGGCTTGCTGCTGCTCGTCGACGAGCATCGCCGGCTGGCCCCGGCCGGCCGCTGGAACTGGACCGCGCCCCTGCCCGAATCGGGCGACGGCGCCGAGGAGCTGATCCGCTATATCGAGCAAGGCTCCTACGTGGTGGATTTCGCCGGGATCAAGCATGGCTGGCTGGTCGAGCGCGAGGCCAGGATCGCGGTGCCGCACTGGCTCGGCGGCATCGAGAACGCCTGGGCCGGCATTCCCCTGATCCATGAAGGCCGGCTTGCCGGGCTCGTCGTCCTCGAGCATCCGCCGATCCGCCGCCGCCTCGACTGGGAGGATTTCGACCTGTTCCGCACCGCCGGCATCCAGGCCGCATCCTATATCGCGGAGGCCCGGAGCCAGCAGGCGCTCGCCGACGCCCAGCGCTTCGATGAGTTCAACCGCCGCTTCGCCTTCATCATGCACGACATCAAGAATCTGGTGAGCCAATTGAGCCTGGTCGCGCGCAACGCCGAGCGCCATGCCGACAATCCCGAATTCCGCGCCGACATGATCGCGACCCTGCAAAGCTCGGTCAAAAAGATGAACGACCTTCTCGCCCGCCTCTCGCCCGGCGCGGCGCGCGGCGCCGAGCCGCCGCGCGCGGTCGAGGTCCAGCCGATCGTCGAGGCGATCGCCGCCGCCAAGCGCCGCGCCCATCCGGTGCGCGCGTTCGGCGAGAGCGGGCTCGTCGCCATGGCCGACGCCGCCGCGCTCGAGCAGGCGCTCGCCCATCTCGTCCAGAACGCGATCGACGCCAGCGATCCCAGCGACCCGGTCGTCGTGCGCGCCTTCGAAAGCGGCGGCGACGTCGCCGTCGAGGTGATCGACCGCGGCTGCGGCATGTCGGCCGAGTTCATCCGCGCCCGCCTGTTCCAGCCCTTCGCCTCGACCAAGGAGCAGGGCTTCGGCATCGGCGCCTATGAGGCGCGCGCCCTGATCGCGGCGATGGACGGCCGGCTCGAGGTCGAAAGCCGGCTCGGCGAAGGCACCAGATTCACCCTGTTCCTCCCGGGCGTCGAAACCCGGGCCCTCTATCTCGAACGGAAGCGCGCATGAACGCCCCAGTGAAGATCAACAGGCCCAGGCTCCTGATCGTCGAGGACGATGAGGGGCTGCAGCGCCAGCTGCGCTGGGCCTATGACGATTATGAGGTGCTGGTCGCCTCGGACCGGGGCGCGGCGCTCGATCTGATGCGCTCGGCCGAGCCCGCCGTGGTCACCCTGGACCTCGGCCTGCCGCCCGACCCCGACGGCGTCAGCGAGGGCTTCGCCGCCTTGGAGACGATCCTGACGCTGAAGCCCGACACCAAGGTGATCGTCGCCTCGGGCCACGGCGCCCGCGAAAGCGCGCTCAGGGCGATCTCGTCGGGGGCCTATGATTTCTACCAGAAGCCGGTCGACATCGATCAATTGGGCCTGATCGTCCGCCGCGCCTTCCAGCTCTACGATATCGAAACCGAGAACAGGCGGCTCGAAAGCCAGATCGGCGACGACCGCACCGTGCTCGGCACGATGGTGACCGCCGCGCCCGAAATGTCGAAGGTCGCGCGCACCATCGAGCGGGTCGCCAATACCGACGTCTCGGTGATGCTGCTCGGCGCCAGCGGCACCGGCAAGGAATTGCTCGCCAGGGGCGTCCACCAGGCGAGCCGGCGGCGCGGCGGCGGCTTCGTCGCGATCAACTGCGCGGCGATCCCCGAAAATCTGCTCGAGGCGGAATTGTTCGGCTACGAGAAGGGCGCCTTCACCGGCGCGATCAAGACCACCGAGGGCAAGATCGAGCTCGCCCATGGCGGCACGCTCTTCCTCGACGAGGTCGGCGACATCCCGCTCCCCTTGCAGGTCAAGTTGCTACGCTTCCTGCAGGAGCGGGTGATCGAGCGGATCGGCGGCAGGAAGCCGATCGCCGTCGATACGCGGATCGTCTGCGCCACCCACCAGAATCTGGAAGGGATGATCGCCGCCGGCACCTTCCGCGAGGACCTTTATTACCGTCTCGCCGAGATCGTCGTGCGAATCCCGAGCCTCGCCGAGCGCCATGGCGACGCGGCCTTGCTCGCCAAGCATTTCCTCGCCCGCTTCGCCCGCGAGATGAACCCGAGCGTCAAGGGCTTCGCGCCCGGCGCGCTCGCCGCGATCGAAACCTGGACCTGGCCGGGCAACGTCCGCGAGCTCGAGAACAGGCTGAAGCGCGCGGTGATCATGGCCGACGGCAAGTTGATCACGGCCGAGGATCTCGACCTGACCGCCGGCGCGGCGTCGGGCCTGCCGGTCAACCTCAAGGCCGCGCGCGAGACCGCCGACCGCCAGGTGATCCGCAAGGCGCTCGCCCAGACCGACGGCAACATTTCGAGCGCCGCCAAATTGCTCGGCATCAGCCGGCCGACGCTCTACGATCTGCTCAAGCAATACGGTCTCAGCGCGTGACCATGCGCGGAACTGGGGACACGTACTTTTTCCCGGGCGGCCGCTCGCCATTTGGCGAAGCCTGCGCGGGAAAAAGTACGTGTCCCCATTGGCTCGCGCCGCTCTTGGCCCTCGCTTTGGCGCTCTCCGCCTGCTCCGCCCAGCAGGGCACCCCCTACGAACGCGGCGCCGCCGCCTTCGAGGCCGGCGACATCCGCACCGCGCGGGTGGAATTGCTGAACGCGCTCCAGGCCGATCCGAACGACAGAGCGGCCCGCCTGCTGCATGCGCGGGTGGCGCTCGCGCTCGGCGACGGCGTCGCCGCCGAATCGGAGATCGCCCGGGCGCGCCAGGCGGGCGCGCCGGCCGATCAGACCGCCCATCTCCTCGCCCACGCCAGGCTGCTCCAGAACGACCCGCAGGGTGCGCTGCGCGAGGCGGCCCGCGCCGCGCCGGCGCATCTCGCTTATGCCCAGCGCATCGCCGGCCGCGCTTACATGGCGCTCGGCGACGGCGGCAATGCCCGCGCCGCCTTCGACCGGGCGCTCGCGTCGGCGCCCGATGACAGCCAGGTCTGGGCCGATATCGGCGGCTTCCGCCGCTTGAACGGCGACCTGGGCGGGGCGATCGAGGCGGCCGACCGCGCCGTCGCCGCCGGCCCGCGCAACGTCGAGGCCCTGGTCCTGCGCGGCGAGCTGACCCGCGGCCAATATGGCCTTGCCGCCGCAATCCCCTGGTTCGACCGGGCGCTCGAAGTGGATTCGGGCAATGTCGCCGCCTTGCTCGAACGCGCCGCGACCTTTGCCGACATGGGCCGGATGAGCGCGATGCTCGCCGATGCGCGCAAGGTGCTGCAGCTCACCGGCGGCCATCCGCGCGCTTATTATCTGGAGGCGGTGCTGGCCGCGCGGGCGCGCAATTTCGCCCTCGCCCGGCGCCTGTGGAACCGGACCAACGGCGCCTATGACGAGACGCCCGCGGGCATGCTGCTGATCAGCGCGGTGGATTTCGAGACCGGCAATGAGGAGCAGGCGGCGCGGCGGCTCGCCGCTCTGGTCCAGCGCCAGCCGGGCAATCGCCGCGCCCGGCGGCTGCTTGCCGCCGCCCAGTGGCGGATGAACGACCCGGCCGCGGTCGTCGCGACGCTCAGGCCGCTCGCCGACCGGCCCGACGCCGATGCTTATGCGCTGTCGCTGATCGGCCGCGCGCTGGCGCGGGCCGGCGATGCCGACGGCGCCGCGCTCTACCTCGCCCGCGCCGCCGCGCCCCAGCCCGCCGCGCTCGCCGCCCTCGAATCGCCCGACGAGGGCGCGCTTGCCCGCGCCCGCCGGGCCGCCGAGGAGGATCCGGACAACGGCCCGGCCCAGGTCCGCTTGATCTCGGCCCTGCTCGGCCGCGGCCAGAATGACGAGGCGCTTGAGCGCGCGCGCCGGCTCCAGGACGCCAATCCCGGCGCGCCCGAAGTCCATATGCTGGTCGGCGACGCGCTCGGCGCGGGCGGCGATCCCGCCGGGGCCGCCGCAAATTATCGCCGCGCCGCCAATCTCGCCTTCACCGAAGGCGTGGCGATGCGCCTGATCGGCGCGCTGCAGCGGGCCGGGCAGGGGGATCAGGCCGATGACGTGCTGACCCTGTTCGTGGAGCAGAATCCGCGCTCCGTGCCCGGGCTGATCCTGCTCGCCGCGCGGGCGATGCAGGCCGAGGACTGGCCCGGCGCGATCGCCATTTACGAAAATCTGCGCCGCCGCCTCGGCGACAATGACGCGACCATCCTCAACAATCTCGCCTGGGCCTATGCGGAGACGGGCGACCTTGCCAGCGCGGTGCCGCTCGCGCGCCGCGCCTGGTCGCTCGACCGCGACAATCCGGCGACCGCCGACACTTTGGGCTGGCTCCTGTTCAAGGCAGGCCGCCGCGCCGAGGGCCTCGCCTTGCTCGAACGCGCCGCGAGGGGGGCGCCGTCGGGCGCCGAGGTGCGGCGGAGGCTGGCGCAGGCGCGGCGCGGGTGACGGGAACCCTTCTCCCTTGAGGGGAGAGGGGGTGACGGGGACAGTTACTTTTCCGCGCGGCGGTGTCCGTTATGGATATGGCGTTCGGAAAAGTAACTGTCCCCATTTCAGCGCAGGCCGGGGGGTGACGGGGACAGTTACTTTTCCGCACGGCGGTGTCCGTTATGGATATGCGTTGGGAAAAGTAACTGTCCCCATTTCAGCGCAGGCCGGGGGGTGACAGGGACAGTTACTTTTCCGCGCGGCGGTGCCCATTATGGATATGGCGTTCGGAAAAGTAACTGTCCCCATTTCAGCGCAGGCCGGGGGGTGACGGGGACAGTTACTTTTCCGCACGGCGGTGTCCGTTATGGATATGGCGTTCGGAAAAGTAACTGTCCCCGTTTCAGCGCAGGCCGGCCGCGTCGAGGTCGAGCGACGCGATCGGGATCACCGTGACGTTGGCATGGTCGCGGCGCAGCCGCTCGAGGAACTGCGACGCCTCGCCGACGATGACGACGACGGCGCCGTCCGGGGCCAGCAATTCGGCCGCGGCGGCCTGCGCCTCTCCGGGCGTCACCGCCAGCACGCCGGGCAGATAGCGGGCGATCTCGTCGGGGCCGAGGCCGCGCATCACCAGGCCGCCGATCAGCCCCGCAGTGCCCGCCGTGGTCTCGGTGTTGCGGCCGAAATCGCCGGTCAGCGAGGCCCGCCGAGCGGTCAGCTCGGCGACCGGGATCGGCTCGGCGCCGAGCCGCCGCATCTCGGCGAGGACGAGGCCGAGCACCTCGGCGGCGGCGTCGTTGCGGGTCTGCACCTGGGCCGCGAACGGGCCGGCGGCGCGGCGCGCCTCGACGCCGCTGCCGGCGCCGTAGGAAAGACCGCGGCGGATTCGGATCTCCTGGTTCAGGCGCGCGCTATAGCCGCCGCCGAGCACCGCATTGGCGACGATCGCGCGGTAGAAACGCGGGTCGCTGCGGGCCAGGGCGTTGCGCGCGACCGCGACCGCGGCCTGGCCCGAACCCGGCATGTCGATGACGATGATCTGGTCGCGCGAGGCGGGCGGGCTGGCGGCGGCGGGCGCCGCCGGAGCGGCATGAGCCGGCCAGCTGCCGAAATGGCGCTCGGCGAGCGCCCGCGCCCGCGCCGGATCGACGTCGCCGGACAGGATCAGGGTGGCATTGTCCGGCCGCCACTGGCTGCGATAGGCAAGCGCGATGTCGGCGCGGGTGATCGCGCGCAGCGAGGCGGCGGTGCCGTCGGCGGGATGGCCGTAGGCGCCATTGCCGTAGAGCGCGCGCATCGCGGCGAGGCCGGCGACCTCGCCCGGGTCGCGCATCGCGACGGCGTACGCGTCGATCGCGTTGCTGCGCTGGCGCTCGATCTCGGCGTCGGCCAAAGTCGCGTTGCGGGCGACGTCGGCGATGATGGCGAGCGCTGCGTCGAGCTCGCCGGTGCGCACGGTGAGGCCGAGCTGCGAGCCGTCCCAGCCGGAGTCGCCCGACAGCGACGAGCCGAGCGCCTCGACGGCGCGGTCGATCTCCTCGGCGCTGCGAGTCGCCGTGCCCTCGGTCATCACCGCGGCGGCGAGCTCGGCGGCGCCGGCGCGGCCCTGCGGATCGGCGGCCGAGCCGCCGGCAACGACGAGCGAGGCGGTGACGATCGGCAGCGCGCGATTCTGGACGGTGATGACGCTGAGGCCGTTGGCGAGACGCTGGACGTTTGGAATCGGCACGGGGGGCACGATCTCCGGCCCCGGCGGCGGCGGCGCGACGCGCAGGTTCGCCGGCGCCGGCTCGACGAGGCGGACATGGGCGGGCGTCGCCAGCGGCGCGGCGGCGACCGTGGCCGCGGTGGCGATGCGGTCGCCGGTCGCGCCGTTCCGCGCTTCCTCGGGCAGGTAGCGGATCGCGCTGCTCGCCTCGTCGCGCAGCCAGCGGCGGGCGACGCGCCGGATGTCGGCCGGCGTGACCGCGGCGATGCGGGCGAGCCGGCGGTCGGCGGCGCGGGCGTCGCCGTCGACGATCACCGCCTCGGCGATCGCCGAGGCGCGCCCTTGCGCGGTCTCGCGGCCGCGCAGCGCGCTGGTCAGCAATTCGTTCTTGGCCTCGGCGAGCTCGGCGGCGCCGACCGGCGCGTCGCGGAAGCGGGCGACCTCGCGGCGGAGCGCGGTCTCGCCCGCCTCGGCGCCCTGGCCGCCCGCGAGGATCGCGTAGACGGCGAGGCTGCCGCGGTCCTGCTTGATGTCGACGAAGGAGCTCGCCTGGGCCGCGATGCGGTCGCGATAGACGAGGCTCTGGTGGAGCCGCGAGCTTTCGCCGGTCGAGAGGATGCCGTCGAGCACCTCCATCGCCGCCGCGTCGGCGTCGCGCGCCGGCGGCGCCGGAAAGGCGATGAGCACGGCGGGCAGCGGCGTGTTCGCCTCATAGACCGTATAATGGCGCGCTTGGGTCTGCGCGGGCTCGACCGCGGTGACGCGCGGGATGACGGCGGCGGGCCGCGCTATCGGCCCGAAATAGCGATCGACCCAGCGATCGAACTGGGCCGGATCGAAATTGCCGGCGACGACCAGCACCGCATTGTCGGGCCTATAATAAGTGGCGTGGAAGGCGCGGACGTCGTCGATCGTGGCGGCGTCGAGATCCTCGATGCTGCCGATCCCCGGCCGCGCATAAGGATGCACGCTGTAGGAGATTTGCGGCAGATAGAGGTAGAAGAGCTTGCCGTAGGGTGCGGCGAGGACGCGGCTTCTGAGCTCCTCCTTCACGACGTCGCGCTCGGAGGCGAAGAAGCCCGGCTCGACGACCAGCGAGCCCATCCGCTCGGCCTCGGCCCATAACAGGCGCTGGAGGTGGTTGGCCGGGACGACCTCGTAATAATTGGTGTAATCGTCGTTGGTCGAGGCGTTGTTGAAGCCGCCGACATCCTCGGTCAGCCGGTCGAACTGCTCGGAGACGAGGTTGCGGCTCGCCTTGAACATCATATGCTCGAACAGATGCGCGAAGCCCGAGCGCCCGCGCGGATCGTCCTTCGAGCCGACGTCGTACCAGACCTGGACCGAGACGTTGGAGCTGGTCGTGTCGCGGATCGCGTAGACGCGCAGCCCGTTGGGCAGGGTGCGGGTCCGGTACTGGATCGGCGGCACCGCCGGCGCCTGGGCGAAAGCCGGGGCGGCCGTCGCGCTCAGGGCCAGAGCGGCCAAAGCCGCGCGCAACGTCATACGGATCATGGAAAAGCGCCTCCCGGGAACGGCGGCCTAGCTGCGCCCGCCGCCCGGCAAGGTCAAGCCGCGCCGAGCGCTTCGGCCCGTTCGGCCAGCTCCAGCCAGCGATGCTCGGCCTCGTCGCGCTCGGCCTTGGCGGCGGCGACGGCGTCGGTCAGCGCCTCGAACAGGCGCGGGTCGCGGCGGTAGAGGTCATGGTCGGAGAGCTGGGCCTCGTCGCGCGCGATCGCTTCGTCCAGTTCCTCGATCCGGGCGGGGAGCAGATCGAGGTCGCGCTGGTCCTTGTAGGTGAGCTTCCTGGATTTCTGAGGAGCCCGTTCGTCCCGAGCGTAGTCGAGGGGCGCTGGCACGGAGTCATCACGGGCGCCCCTCGACTTCGCTCGGGACGAACGATTCTCCTGTGCCTGTGCCCGCTGCCGCACCCAATCCTCATAGCCGCCGGCGACGATGTCGACCTTGCCCGACCCGTCCAGCCCAAGCGTGATCGTCACCGTGCGGTCGAGGAAGTCGCGGTCGTGGCTGACGATGAGGACGGTGCCCTCATAATCGGCGATCACCTCCTGCAGGAGGTCGAGCGTCTCCATGTCGAGATCGTTGGTCGGCTCGTCGAGCACCAGCAGATTGGAGCGCCGCGCGAACTCGCGCGCAAGCAGCAGCCGCGAGCGCTCGCCGCCCGAGAGCGAGCCGATCTTCGCGTCGACCAGGGAGGGCTCGAACAGGAAGTCCTTGAGATAGCCCTGGACGTGCTTCTTGACGTCGCGCACCTCGATCCAGTCGCCGCCGCCGGCGAGAATGTCGCGGACGCTCTTGTCGGGATCGAGCAGCTTCCTTTGCTGGTCGATCATCACGCCGGTCAGCGTCTTGGCCAGCGTCACCTTGCCTTCGTCGGGCGCGATCTCGCCGGTGAGCAACCGCAGCAGGGTCGTCTTGCCCGCGCCGTTGGCGCCGACCACGCCGATCCGGTCGCCGCGCTGGATGCGCAGGGAGAAGTCGCGGATGATCGGCCGCTCCCCATAACCTTTGGCCACGCCCGCCGCCTCGATCACCATCTTCGTGCGCACGTCGTCGCTCTGCAGCCCGAGCCGCGCCGTTCCCGCCGGCCCGAGCATCGCCGCCCGCGCCGCGCGCATCTCGTAAAGCTTGGCGAGCCGGCCCTGGTTGCGCCGCCGCCGCGCGGTCACCCCGCGCTCCAGCCAGCGCGCCTCGAGCTTCAGCCTGGCGTCGAGCCGGTCGGCGTTGCGCGCTTCCTCGGCATAGACCTGCTCGGTCCAGGCCTCGAAGCCGCCATAGCCGACTTCGTGCCGTCTCAAGGCGCCGCGGTCGAGCCAGAGCGAGGAGCGCGTCAGCCGGGTCAGGAAGGTGCGGTCGTGGCTGATCGCGATGAACGCGCCCTTGTAGCGCGACAGCCAGGCCTCCAGCCATTCGATGCCGGCAAGGTCGAGATGGTTGGTCGGCTCGTCGAGCAGCAGCACGTCGGGATCCATCGCCAGCGCGCGTGCAATCGCCGCCCGCCGCCGCTCGCCGCCCGAGGCGGTGCCTGCGTCGCGGTCGAGGTCGAGCCCGATCTGGTCGGCGATGGCCTCCACTTCGTGCACTTGCGGCGCGTCCGGCCCCGCCAGCGCGAAATCGCGCAGGCTCGCAAAGCCGGTGACCAGCGGATCCTGCTCGAGCAGCACCACCTTGATCCCCGGCTGGATCGTCCGCCGCCCCTCGTCGGTCTCGATCATCCCCGCCAGGCACTTCAGCAAGGTCGTCTTCCCCGCCCCGTTGCGCCCGATCAGCGCCAGCCGGTCGCGCTCCCCGACAAACAGATCGAGCCCGCGAAACAGCCAGCCATGGCCCTGAACGAGGCCGAGATTTTCATAAGCGAGAACGGGGGCGGCCATTGCGGGGCAGATAGGAGCGAAACCGCCGCGCGTCACCCTGTGTGTTGGCACAAACATGTGGCGCGAACCGGCTCGTCGGTCTCGACCGCCGCGCCACCCATCGGCTGATTTTTCAGCGTGCGGAAAGGGAGAGACCCTCGTTCCCTTGCAGCACGACTAGGTCATATCGAATTTCAATATTGCTCGCTATGATGGGTCAACGCGGTTTCACCGCATCTGTGGTCAACCGTAAGCCACCGCTTAAAGGGTGAATATGTGGAGAAAATTTAAAGTCGGTGTCCGTTGGTTGACGAGACCGCACCTCATTATCGCCGCGGTCGCGATGGCCTTTATTGCTATCGATCTGCTCCTAAAGCCCCTCACCTGGATCACGGTCACCTTGATTGCAGTGGCGCTCCTGCCTTGGTTTTTTTCCTATGTAAAATCTTTGGGAATAGTTGGCACAGTTGAGCTGCCTGGCGGGTTGAAGGTTGAGCTTCAAAAGGTTGCCGAGAAGGCACGTGACGCGGGGCTCCTGCGAAATGAAGCACCTGAGGATGCTGCAGAGCAACTCACGTCACAGTACCTACAAGACCCCACCCTGGCGTTGGCTTCCCTGCGAATAGACATAGAGAGGCGTCTACGGAGATTGGCCCAACTCTCGTGGATTAGTGATGGCTCGAACCGCACCTCACCGACCTCCTCCTCGCCCTCAAGCGGATCAAGGCTGCTGACGTTATCGCGGCTTATGGACGAGCTCCAAAAGCACCACGTTCTCAGTCCGATGGAAGACTCTGCGCTTCGTGACATGATGCCGACGCTCGATGCCGCTATTCACGCACAGACCGTCTCAGCAGAAGCAGCGCAATGGGTGATCGAATACGGCCCGCGGATATTAGCTGCGCTGGATTCAAAGATTAGAGCTATCGAAGTGCTTGAGAACAGACCGGATGAGCCGGCGGGCGACGGCGACTAATCGATAGCCGAGGCGTAGTGCGCGTAGGCACTATGACCCTCCCGATCGCTGGAGCACGATGATGGATACGTTTCTATCACCGGGACTGCCGGCGGCTCGCCGCCTTGCAATGTAGGATTTCATCTGTCCTAAGCTCGTCGATGAGCAGGAACCGCAACCGCCTTTTGGCGCCGCCCGATTCAGAGCCCTTTCCGCATGTCGCCCCATCGCGCCCGTTGCAGGCAATTGGGTTCACGCGAAGGCGCGAAGATCGCGAAGGCGTATGAGACAGTCACAGACCCCTTCGCGTCCTTCGCGCCTTCGCGTGAGACCAACCTTTCTTGGGGGCGACAATTCTGGCGCACTCGGGTCGATGAGCAGGGCCCTCAGTCTTCCCTCGGCAGCGCCCGAAGCAGACCGCTTCGATCATGACGGCGGCCCGCCCGCCGCGCGCCGCGGCGGCGTTTCGGGGAGGGGTCCCCCCGCGATTCCATGTGACAGTCGTGCCAGTCGTGCCACTCGTGCCATTCGCGTGGGCCCCGGCGTGAAGCCGGCCGCGCCAGCTTTCTTCCGGGGAGGATGACACCAATGGGAGCTGTCATCTTCGTCATCTTCGCCGGGGCGGCATCGGCCGGATACCCGGACTTTTTTGCCCCAGGGGACCTGAGACTTATGAAACTTGCGCCGCGCCTGCGACCGGCGCGATTGAGAAGCGCCTCGTACAGGCGTACAGCGCTCCGCGCCGGGCAGCGATCTCGCTCGCCTGCCCTTTTCGTCTGGAGTCCCCCCAATGAAGATCCTCGCGGCGCTTTTCGCCTCCTGCCTCGTCGCCATGCCCGTCTACGCCCAGGGCGATCCTCCCGCCGATACGACGGGCAAGCCGGTCGAGGGCGCGCCGCCGGCGGGCGAACCGCCGGCCGAGGCTGGCGATGCCGCCGGCAAGCCTGCCGCCTCGACGGCCGAGCCCGAGCCGGACGAAGCCCCCGAAGGCGCCACGCCCGACAAGCCGGCGGAGCCGCCCCAAGGCTGACCGGGAAAAGGGGACAGTCACAGTGACTGTCCCCTTTCCTCGAGGGCGTCACCCCGGACAAGCCGGCGGAGCCGCCCCAGGGCTAAGCCGTCAAAATGCCCACCTGACATGCGGCCCGCTCCCCTGTAGGGAGCGCCCCATGCTGTCCCTCAACGCCATCACGGTCCGCCTCGGCGGGCGACTGATCCTCGACCGCGCGAGCGCGGCGCTGCCGCCGGGCAGCCGCGTCGGGCTGGTCGGGCGCAACGGGGCCGGCAAGTCGACCCTGATGCGCGTCGTCGCCGGCCTGATCGAGGCGGACGAGGGCGCCGCCGAGATGCCGCGCGCGGCGCGGATCGGCTATATCGCGCAGGAGACGCCGGCCGGCCCGGCCACGCCGTTCGAGACCGTGCTCGCCGCCGACGTCGAGCGCGCCCACCTGCTCCACGACGCCGAGACCACGCACGACCATCATCGCCTCGCCGAGATCCACGAGCGGCTCAACGCCATCGCCGCCCATGCCGCGCCGGCCCGCGCCGCCCGCATCCTGGTCGGCTTGGGCTTCGACGAGGACGCGCAGCAGCGCCCGCTCGACAGCTTTTCGGGCGGCTGGCGGATGCGGGTCGCGCTCGCCGCCCTGCTCTTCTCGGCGCCGGACCTGCTGCTGCTCGACGAGCCCTCCAACCATCTCGACCTCGAGGCGACGCTCTGGCTCGAGGATTTCCTGCGCTCCTACCGCGCCACCATGCTGATCGTCAGCCACGAGCGCGACCTCCTCAACAACGTCGTCGACCACATCCTCCATCTCGAGGGCGGCAAGACCAACCTCTACGTCGGCGGCTATGACGCGTTCGAGCGGCAGAAGGCCGAGCGCCAGGCCCAGCAGAGCGCGATGCGCGCCAGGCAGGTCGCCGAGCGCGAGAAGCTCCAGGCCTTCGTCGACCGCTGGCGGGCCAAGGCATCGAAGGCCAAGCAGGCGCAGAGCCGGGTCAAGGCGCTCGCCCGAATGCAGCCGATCGCCGAGGCCGCAAGCGACCCCAGCCTGACCTTCGATTTCCCGAGCCCCGCCGAATTGAAGCCGCCGCTGATCACGCTCGACATGGCGGCGGTCGGCTACGCGCCCGGCAAGCCGGTGCTGCAGCGGCTCAATTTGCGCCTCGATCCGGACGACCGCATCGCCCTGCTGGGCCGCAACGGCAACGGCAAGACCACGCTCGCCCGCCTGCTCGCCGCCCAGCTGCCGGCGATGGAGGGCGCGATGACCGCGTCGGCCAAGCTGCGCGTCGGCTATTTCACCCAATATCAGGTCGAGGAATTGGACCGCGAGGATACGCCGCTCGAGCATATGAGCCGGCTGATGCCCAAAGCGAGCCCGTCCGCGGTGCGCGCCCAATTGGGCCGCTTCGGCTTTTCCGGCGACAAGGCGACGATGAAGGTCGCCAGGATGTCGGGCGGCGAGCGCGCTCGGCTGGCGCTGGCGCTGATCACCCGCGATGCGCCGCACATGTTGATCCTCGACGAGCCCACCAACCATCTCGACGTCGATGCGCGCGAGGCGCTGGTCCAGGCGCTCAACGATTATAGCGGCGCGGTGGTGGTGGTCAGCCACGACCGCCACATGCTGGCGCTCACCGCCGACCGGCTGGTGCTCGTCGACGGCGGCACCGCGGTCGACTATGCCGGCAGCCTCGACGATTATACCGACCTCATTCTCAAAGGCGACGGCGGCGCTATCGCTAAGGACGCGCCCAGGGGCAGCCGCAAGGACGAGCGCCGCGCCGCCGCCGAAGCGCGCGAACGCAGCCAGAAGCTGCGCAAGACCGCCTTGGCCGCCGAGCAGGACATCGCCCGGCTCGAGGCGCGCAAGACCGCGCTCGAACGCGCCATGTTCGATCCCGCGTCCGCATCGCCCGAGGACGCCGCGCTGGCGATGAGCGTCCTGATGAAGCGCCACGCCGAAGCCGCCGCCGCTTTGGCCGCCGCCGAGGCGCGCTGGCTCGCAGCGTCGGAGGCGATCGAGGAGGCGAGGGCGGCGTGAGCCAGTCGTCACCCTGAACTTGTTTCAGGGTCCATGTCGCCGCCCGTCCGTGGGCTCGAAGATGGATGCCGAAACAAGTTCAGCATGACGGAAGAGGCAACATCCACCACCTTCTCCGCCGCCAGCCCGATCGCCAGGCCCGCGCCGACGTCGGTCGGATAATGGGCGCAGCGCGGAATCTGGGCGAGCGCGATGAAACCGGCGCCGGCCAGCGCCGCGCCTTCATGCTCGGGATAGTCGCGGGCGAAGGCGCGGGCGACCGCGGCGGCGCCGGCGCTGTGGCCGGAGGGAAAGCTGGTTTCCTCCTTGGCGTGGCTGCGGCCCGGCTTGATCGCCTGGCTCTTGCCGTCGCCGGCGCTGCGCGGCCGGGTCCGGTCGACGCGGTGCTTGACGAAATTCTTGGCGGCGGTGGCGAGCAGATGGGAAAGGACCATCCGGGCGCCGGCCCGCGCCATGCGGCCGTCGCGGCGGACCAGCCCCAGCGTCAGCAGGCCGCCGGACAGGATCAGCATCTGCGGCTGGTCGCCAAGCTCGCTCACCCGGGACAAAGCGCGCACCGCGACGCTCGTCCGCCGCGGCCTGACCGCCCGCACCGTCGCCTTGTCGGCGTCCATCAGCGCTTTGCGCGCCTTTGCGAGCGGCTTCTTTCCCATGCCCGACAAACAAGCGAGGCGGCGCTTGGTGCCGCTGGCGGCGCCCCGCCTTTTCTGGCAGCCTGTGCCGATGGCGAGGATCGTCATCCCTTATGCGATCGCGCTGGCGCTGGCCGCGGTCGCGCTGGAATGGCTGAAATACCGCCATGTCACGCGCATCGATTCGACCGAAATCTACGTTGCCCTGCTCGCCATCGGCTTCATCGCGCTCGGCCTGTGGGCGGGACGCCGGCTGACGCCGCGGGCGCCGGCCGCCGAGTTCGAGCGCAACGACGCCGCGATCCGCTCGCTCGGGCTCACCCCGCGCGAATGCGAGATATTGGCGCTGCTCGCCTCGGGCCAGTCCAACAAGGAGCTCGCGCGCACGCTCGGCGTCTCGCCCAACACGATCAAGACCCACATCGCCCGGGTCTACGAGAAGCTCGAGGTGGAGCGTCGCATCGAGGCGATCGAGAAAGCGCGCTGGCTGGCGCTGATTCCGTAATGTGGATGGGCAATCCCGCCCAAATCACCCATCCGGGCGATGGCGGCGGCCGGCCTTTCCGCTTTATGCCGGGCCCACGCATCAAGCGGGGAGCAAGACCATGAACTATGCGAAATATGCGCTCGTCTACGGCCTCCTGGTGGGGCTCGTCATCGGCGCCACCCTCGTCGCCATCATCGCCTTCGCAGGCCGCAGCCCGATCCTCACCTCGGTCTGGTTCGGCTATCTCGTCATGCTGGTGGCGATGATCTTCATCTTCGTCGGCGTGAAGCGCTATCGCGACAACGAACGGGGCGGCGTTATCGGGTTCGTGCCGGCCCTCGCCATGGGGCTCGCCACCGCCTTGGTCGCCGCAATCGCTTATGTGCTGATCTGGGAGGCCTATCTGGCGGTCACCCATTATGCTTTCATCGACCGTTTTTTCAGCGGCCCGGGGATGGAAGCGGCGCGGGCCGACTATAGCAACCCCCTCCTGCGGATGCCGCAGACCTTCATGGAGATCGCGCCGGCGGGTCTGGTGGTCGCCTTGGTCTCGGCCGGACTGCTGCGCAACCCGAAGGTCTTCCCGGCGCGGCTGCCGACTTCGAGATTATAGTCTTGACGTGAGATTATAGTCTCATTATCGTTACGGCATCGATTCGCAGGAGATGGATCATGGCGCTGACCCCCGCCCAGATGGATGCCAGGCTGGACGAGCATTTCGCCTTCGAGGCGGCCGACGACGTGGGTGGCGTGCTCGCCACGCTCACCGAGGATGTCGAGCACGACATCGTCGGCTGGCCGAGCGGGCCGGCGCGCGGCCACGAGGCGGTGCGGCCCTTCTACGAAGCGTTGTTCGCCGATCTCGCCGACGGCGAGGTGCGCTCGACGCGGCGGCTCTACGGCGACAATTTCATGGTTGACGATTCGGTCTGGCGCGGGACGGCGCCGGGCCGGCCGTTCGGCATCGAAGGCGGCGGCCGGCCGCTCGAATTCCGCCTGCTCCATGTGCTCGAGTTCAGCGACGCCGGCGAGATTTCCCGCGAGAATGTCTGGATCGACCTCGGCGCGATCCAGCAGCAGCTGGCGCCGCTTTGATGGGGGTTGAGGCGCCGGCGGGCCGGCCGAACCAGAAGAGCCGCACCCGCAAGGATTTGCTGCGCGCCGCCTCGCGGCTGATGCGGGAAGGCGGCAACCCGACCCTGGAGGAGGTGGCCGAGGCGGCCCTGGTGTCGCGCGCCACCGCCTATCGCTATTTTTCCGGGGTCGAGGCGCTGCTGGTCGAGGCGGCGCTCGATGTCGCCATGCCCGACGAGACGTTCTTCGACGGCGACGCCTCGGCGGACCCGGCCGGGCGGCTGCTCCGCGCCGACGCCGCGGTCGCCGACATGGTGCTGGCGAACGAGCCGGCGCTGCGCGCGATGCTGATCCACAGCCTGCAGCGCGGCATGGCGGACGCG
Organism: Allosphingosinicella sp.; assembly: GCA_035543935.1. GTDB lineage: Bacteria > Pseudomonadota > Alphaproteobacteria > Sphingomonadales > Sphingomonadaceae > Allosphingosinicella. The sequence continues at coordinate 6,187 of DATKIV010000013.1, read as the reverse complement.
GGCCTGCCCGCCCGCCAGAACCGCCGCACGCCGCTGATCGAGGCGGCGCTCGAGCCGGCACGCGCCGCCTTCGCCCCGGCGGCGTTCGACCGGCTCGCCAAAGCGCTCGCTCTGGTGATCGGAACCGAATCGATGCTCGTCTTCAAGGACGTGCTGCGCCTCGGCGAGGCGGAGGCGTCCGCCATAAGGGCGTGGATGATCCGCGCGCTGGTCGAAGCGGCGCGCCGCGCGCCCCCCAAAGGTTAAGCTGCGCCTACAGCGGCGTTCACAAGCTATTCAATGGCCCTCGGCTATGAGGCTTGCCAAGCTTCCGAATTTAGCCGAGTTTTCAGTCGATGCGCCTTTTTCTTCTGCTTTTCGCCGCCGGCCTTGCCGCGTGCCCGGTGCCGGGCCACGCGTCGGACCTCCAGCGCGATCGCGAGCAGGCTGGCGCCTATCGGGCGATGCAGCAGGGCCGGGTCCTCTCGCTGACCGAGATTCGCCTGCGCGTCCGCGTGCCGGGCGCCGAATATATCGGCGTCGAGGTGCTCGATGGGATGATCTACCGGCTGAAGTTCATGCGCGGCCCCGACGTCATCTGGATCGACGTCGACCCGCGCACCGGCCGCATCGTCGGGCGCACGGGCCGCTGACCCGAGCCCTATTCAGGGGCGTGGCGTTGGCGCGGCGCCCCTGCTATTCCCTCCTGCAGAAGAATGAAGGGAAGCAAGAATGCGGGTGCTGATCGTCGAGGACGAACCCAATCTCGGCCGGCAGCTCAGGGCGACGCTCGAAGGCGCCGGCTATGCGATCGACCTCGCCACCGACGGCGAGGACGGCCATTATCTGGGCTCGACCGAAACCTATGACGCGATCATCCTCGATCTCGGCCTGCCCGAGGTCGACGGGCTGACCGTGCTCGACCGCTGGCGCAAGGAGGGGATCAAGGTCCCGGTGCTGGTGCTGACCGCGCGCGACAGCTGGTCGGACAAGGTGGCGGGGCTCGACGCCGGCGCCGACGATTATCTCGCCAAGCCGTTCCAGACCGAGGAGCTGATCGCCCGCCTGCGCGCCCTGATCCGCCGCGCCTCCGGCAATGCGTCGTCCGAGCTGATCGCCGGCGACGTCCGCCTCGACACCCGCTCGGGCAAGGTCACGCTCGACGGCGAGCCGGTGAAATTGACCGCGCAGGAATATAAATTGCTCTCCTATTTGATGCACCACAAGGGCAAGGTGGTGAGCCGCACCGAGCTGATCGAACATATTTACGATCAGGATTTCGACCGCGATTCGAACACGATCGAGGTCTTCGTCACCCGCATCCGCAAGAAGCTCGGCCCCGAGGTGATCACCACCATCCGCGGCCTCGGCTACAGCCTCGAAGAGCCGAAGGCCTGAGCGGTTCATCGCTCGCTAAGAGGGAGCGAGGCTTGATCCGCCCGGTGAGCGCCCGATGAAATTTCCACGCCTCAATCCGCGCCTGCTCGTGGCGCGCAGCGCCGGCAAGCGCCGCAGCGGCTCGCTGACGCGCCGCATGATTGGCATTTCGGCGATCTGGATCATCGTGCTGCTCGGCGGCGGCGCCTATGCGCTCGATCGCTTCCTGACCTCGGCGATCACCAGCAATTTCGATTCGCAGCTCGATTATGTGCTGACCGCGATGATCGCCTCTTCGGAGATTGGGGCGGATGGCCAGGTCCTGTTCAACCGCGCGCTCGCCGACCAGCGCTTCCTCGAGCCCTATTCGGGCCTCTATTACCAGATTTCGGGCGCGGGCACCGAGCCATTCGCGTCGCGCTCGCTGTGGGACCGCCATATCAACGTCAACCGGTCGCACGGCGACAGCGTCGCCCATTTCTACGACGCGGACGAATTCTCCAACCCGGTCGAGCAGCTCCGGATCATCGAGCGTGACGTCCGCCTGCCCAATTCTCCAGTGCTGTGGCGCTTCCAGGTCGCGCAACGGCGCGAGGTGATCGACGAGCAGGTCGGCGTGCTCCGCCGCACCATGGTGCGCTCGTTCGGCATATTGGGTCTTGGCCTCATCATCCTGGCCGCGCTGCAGGCGGTCTACGGCCTGTGGCCGCTCAGGCGCGTCCGTCGCGCGATCGCCGCCATCCGCTCGGGGCGCAAGTCGCGGATCGACGAGCGGCTGCCGCGCGAGATCGAGCCTCTGGTCGACGAATTGAACGCCCTGCTCGAGCACAACGAGGTCCAGGCCGAGGAGGCGCGGCGCCACGCCGGCAATCTCGCCCACGCGCTGAAGACGCCGCTCACCGTCATCACCAACGCCGCCACCGCCAAGGCCGACGATCTCGGGCCCACGGTGATCCGCGAGGCGACGACGATGCGACGCCAGGTCGACCACCATCTCGCCCGCGCCCGCGCGATCGGCCGCCGCTCCTCGGCCCACGCGCGCGCGCCGGTCTGGCCCTCGCTGGAGGCGGTCGAGCGCGCGGTCTCGCGCCTCTACGAGAATGTCACCGTCGACGCCGCCGGCGACCGCAAGGCGGCGGTCCGCGTCGAGCGGCAGGACCTCGACGAGATGCTCGGCAATCTGATCGAGAACGCCGCCAAATATGGCGGCGGCCGAGTCTTCGTCACCGTCAACGCCAAGCCCGACGGCGTCGAGATCGAGGTCGAGGATGACGGCCGCGGCATCCCCGAGGAGGAACGCGTATCGATCTTCGACCGCGGCGCCCGCCTCGACACCGGCAAGCCCGGCACCGGCCTCGGCCTCGCCATCGTCCGCGACGTCGCCCAGATTTACGGCGGGTCGATCGTGCTGGAGGAAAGCGAGGATCTGGGCGGCCTGCTGGCGCGGCTCAAGCTGCCGCTGGCGGGGTGAGCCTCTTGCCTTTGCCCGGCGCCCGGCGCACATCGCCCGCGAAATGACCGCGACCGTCCATCCGCTCGTGCCCAAGGCGGCCCCGTCGCTCGAGCCGATGGTGCAATTGGTCGCCGCCGACCTCAATCACGTCAACGCGGTCATCCTCGAGCGCATGCAGAGCGAGGTGGCCTTGATCCCGGAGCTGGCCGGGCATCTCATCGCCGGCGGCGGCAAGAGGATGCGGCCGATGCTGACACTCGCCTCGGCCGCTTTGCTCGATTATTCGGGCACGCGCCATCACAAGCTCGCCGCCGCGGTCGAGTTCATTCATACCGCGACCCTGCTCCACGACGACGTCGTCGACGGCTCGGGCCTCAGGCGCGGCAAGCGCACCGCCAACATCATCTGGGGCAATCCGGCGAGCGTGCTGGTCGGCGACTTCCTGTTCTCGCGCAGCTTCGAATTGATGGTCGAGGACGGCAGCCTCAAGGTGCTCAAGATATTGTCGCGCGCCTCGAGCGTGATCGCCGAGGGCGAGGTCGACCAGCTCACCGCCCAGCGCAGGGTCGAGACCAGCGAGGACCAGTATCTCCAGATCATCTCGGCCAAAACCGCGGCCCTGTTCGCCGCCGCCTGCCGGATCGCCGCAGTGGTCGCCGAGCGCGGCGAGGCGGTCGAGCAGGCGCTCGACGCTTATGGTCGCAACCTCGGCGTCGCCTTCCAGCTGGTCGACGATGCGATCGACTACAGCTCCGACGCGGCGACCATGGGCAAGGGCGTCGGCGACGATTTCCGCGACGGCAAGGTCACCTTGCCCGTCATCCTCGCTTATGCCCGCGCCGATGACGAGGACCGGATTTTCTGGCTCGACGCCATGGCCGGCCGCCGCGCCTCCGACGAGGATCTGGGCCGGGCGATCCGCCTGCTGCGCGGCTCGTCGGCGCTCGACGACACGATCGACCGCGCCCGCCTGTTCGGCCAGCGCGCGATCGATGCGCTCGGGCCCTTCCCGGCCGGACGGGCCAAGGCGGCTTTGGTCGAAGCCGTCGAGTTCGCGGTGGCGCGGGCTTATTGAGGCGGGCCGCCCCGCCTAGCTGATGTTCGGCATCCCGCCGGCGCGCAACTCCTCTAGCGTCACCGGCGGTGCAGGCAGCCGCAGCAGCGCCGGGTCGATCGGGCTGCGATCGATCGACACCAGGTCAAAGTCGATGAACGAGAGCGCCGCTCCGTCGCCGATCAAATCTCGGATTCCGGCGAAAGCCGGCGGGATCGGCATGTCCATGAGGCGGCTGATTGCGACTGCGAACTCGATCCGCTGGAGCAGGACAGGGCCCAGCGCAGCCAAAGCCGGGTCCCGGCTGACCACCAGGGCAGGAGGAGGTGTAAAACCGGCGGGCGGCGGCGGCAGGTTCCGATAATAAGCGATGCCGCGATAGCCGGCGATTGTGACTTCGCCCCGCCGCACCAGGCCGGACCGCTTCGGAGCGGGCGCCGCCGAAACGCCCTGCCGGAGTTCGATAAGCAGGCGCTCTATATTGGCGAAGCTGGTCACCCGCAGCGAGCCGCCCGGGCGCGGATGCACGGCATAGGCTTCGCCGCCGACGATCTGCATCCACCATTCCTGATGGGAGAATTGCAGGCGCGCATCGCCATTGTCGGCGACCTGGATCGTAACCGAGCCGCCGAGCTGCTGATTGTGGTAGGTGGCGGTCATGTCGGCGCGGGCCGGCGTCGCTGCGGCAATCAGGGCCAGCAACAGCAGCAACATTCGACTCATCTTTCGGCATCCCTCTTTGCCGCACCTATGATCGGCCCTTGGCCGAATGCAAGCGGGCCGGATAGAGCGGGGCCATGACGGCGCTGCCCATCCATGCGGTCCTCCCGGGCCTGCTCGCCGCCCTGCGCGCGGGGAGCAATGCCGTGCTGGTCGCGCCGCCGGGCGCGGGCAAGACGACGGCGGTGGCGCCGGCTTTGCTCGGCGAGCCCTGGTGCGCGGGCGAGATATTGCTGCTTTCGCCCCGCCGGCTTGCCGCGCGCGCCGCTGCGGAGCGGATGGCGGAGCTGGCGGGCGAGGCGGTGGGCGGGACGATCAGCTATGCGACGCGGCTCGACAGCAAGAGGTCGGCGCGGACGCGGATCACGGTGCTGACCGAGGGCATTTTTCTGCGGCGCATCCAGGCCGATGCCGAGCTTGGCGGCGTCTCGGCCGTCTTGTTCGACGAGGTCCACGAGCGCAGCCTCGACAGCGATTTCGCGCTCGCGCTGGCGCTCGACGCGCAGGCGGCGTTGCGGCCTGACCTGCGCCTGCTCGCCATGTCGGCGACGCTCGACGGCGGCCGCTTCTCGGCGCTGATGGATGGCGCTCCGCTGATCGAAAGCGAGGGCCGCGCGCATCCGATCGAGCTCATCCATCTCGGCCGCTCCGCCGAAAAGAGGATCGAGGACGACATGGCGCCGGCGATCCGGCGCGCGCTCGGCGAAGGGGAGGGCAGCCTGCTCGCCTTCCTGCCGGGCGTCGCCGAGATCGAGCGCACCGCAGAGAGGCTCGGCCCGCTGCCCGCCAATGTCGACCTGCATCGCCTGCACGGCAGCCTCGATCCCGCCGTCCAGCGCGCCGCCATCGCGGCCGCGCCGCCCGTCCGGCGCAAGCTCGTCCTCGCCACTTCGATCGCCGAGACCAGCCTGACCCTGGACGGAGTGCGGATCGTCGTCGATTCGGGGCTGGCGCGGCGGCCGCGCTACGACCGCGCGGCCGGGCTCACCCGGCTGGTGACCGAGCGCGCGAGCCAGGCCGCGGTGACGCAGCGCGCCGGCCGCGCCGGCCGGCAGGCGCCCGGGCGCGCCTATCGGCTCTGGGAGGAGGCGGCGACGCAGAGCCTGCCGCGCTTCGACCCGCCCGAGATCCTCGAAGCCGATCTGTCGCACTTGCTGCTCGACTGCGCGCTCTGGGGGGTGGCGGATCCCAGGACCCTGCGCTGGCTCGATCCGCCGCCCGCCGCGGCGATCGACGAGGCGCGCTCGCGGCTGCTGAGATTGGGTGCGATCGACGTGGGCGGGCGGCCGACGCCGCACGGCCGCGCCATCGCCGCTTTGCCGCTGCCGCCGCGGCTCGCCCATATGCTGATCGAGGCCGAGGCGCGGGGCTGGGGTGAGATTGCGGCCGCGGTCGCGGTGCTGCTCTCCGAGCGCGGGCTCGGCGGGAGCGACGCGGATCTGGAGCTGCGGCTGAGGCGGTGGCGCGGCGAGAAGGGGAGGCGGGCGGAGGCCGCGCGGGGATTGGCCTCAAGATGGCTCAGCCTAGCCCGTTCGTCCCGAGCGAAGTCGAGGGGCGCTGGCACAGACTCATCACAGGCGCCCCTCGACTACGCTCGGGACGAA
>DATKIV010000012.1:0-81434 GCA_035543935.1 Allosphingosinicella sp. | reverse complement strand
GAAGGACCAGATTCCGGACTGGTCGGCGGTCTTCCGGCGGTGGCGCGAAACCACGATCCTCGCCGCCGGCGCCGGCCTGTCCTACCGGGTGATGGTCCGCAATTTGTTGCGCTCGGGCGTTCGCCATCTCCTGCTCGCGCTTGATGCCTCCGACGATCCGGCGGCGGACCGCTCGGCCGTCACCGCGTCCGTCGCCGAAGCGGCGGGCCGGGATCGGGAGATCGTGGTGGAATGGCTGGACCCCGCTTCCGCGCCCACGGACGCGGCCGCCGGCGGCGTCCGCATCGTCTATGTGAGCGACGCCGTGCCGATGGCCGAGGACAGCCTGTTGCGCCGGTTGATCGCCCTGGACTGGCCGGGGACGCTGGCGGGTGGCATCGTCCGGGGCAGCGCCCTCGTCGGACCCGAATTGGGCGACGGCGTGCCGCTCCTTTCAACCTGGGACCGGTTTTCGGCCGGGGAGCCGACCTTGCCTTATTCGCGCGCGGCCCGGGCGATATTGGGGTCGGTGGTCGCGTTCGAGGCGCTCAAATCCCTGACGTTCGACAAATCGAGCGAGCCCGACCAGCGGGGATGGCTGCAACGGCATTGCTACCACGTCCGCCCCGACACCGATATCGAGGTGCACGGCCTTTCGCCCGCCAATGTCGGCCCCGCTGGCGCTCCGGTGGCGGCTGAAGCCGTGACTCCAGAGCCGGACGACGATCCGCTGTTCGATCCGGTGACGGGGAGCCTTGGCTGGGACGATTTTGACGGGGCGGAATTCCCCTTGCCGCATCGGGCGATCGCGATCCGGCCGGAGGCGGCGAACGGCGGGCCCGGGCCCGATCCGGTCACGCAATGGGCGCTGACCCCGCAAGAGCTGGACGAGCGAACCACCGCCCGCGCGCTGGAGTCACTCGCCGAAGCCGATCTACCAGCGGTCGCCGCCCCCTCCGGCTGCTCTTCGTCCCCGGTCGTCGCCGCACGCGACGAGGCGGCCTGGCGCGAGCAGGCGCGCGCTCATGCGATCGCGCGCCATGCCGCGTTTCTGAGCGCGATCGCGCCGGTCCGCATCGACCCCGACTCGGTTGCCGACCAGGACGCGCGCATGCTTTTCCGGCTGGTTCGGCTCTACACGGGGGCCGTGCCGCAAATATGGCTGCTCGGCGGGACCGGCTGGGGCGCCAGCGTCGCCTGCGTGGCGGTGGGCGGTCAGCTTTCCCGATCGGCGGCGGCGACTCCCGCCAGGGCCATTGTTGAAGCCCTTGGCGACGCGCTGAGCGCGCTCCAGGCGGGCCGCCGGCCGGGCCGCCAGCGCCAGCCCTTCCTCGGACCGCTCGATGGCATTCGGCCGGTCGAAGGCCTCGAGCCGATGGCCTTGGACCGGATTGGCGGCCCCGGCTCGCTCGCGCTTCGGTTCGACGAAATCCGCCTGTTTCCGGGCGGGGTCGCGTCGCGGGGCTGGGTCGTCGGACGCGTGCAGGCCTGCCTGTGATCGGCGGTCTCTTCGCCCGCCCGCTTCGCGGCTATGCCGAGGCGGCCGCCGACCTGTCGTCCGGATTGGACCGCCGGGCGATCCTGCAATTTGCCTGCGGAGCGCCGCGCCGCGTCAATTCCGCCTGCGATTTGAGATGGTGGTGAGCGCCGCCGCCGCGTCCCGGCAGATTCGCCTTCAGGGCCTGGAGGAGCGGTTCGCGGCCTTGATCGTGGCGGCGCTGCAAAGCGAAGGCGGCTCGGTCCGCACGATCGTGGGCGGCAGGGCGCGCAAGGGCGAGCTGCTGATCGCGGGAAGCGGCGCCGCGGACATCGATGGCCAGCTCGCCGCGCAGGACGAGGCCGCGAGAGCGGGCGCGGGCCTGCTGAGAGTGGCCTGCGCGACCGACCATCTGTGGCTCGGCCCCTACGTCGAGCGACAGGAAGAGGGTTGCGTTCGATGCTTCCATTTGTGGACGATGAACGACTGGTCGCGCGCCGCGGCCAAAGCGGCAACGGATCACGCATCGGCGACGTCATGCTGGCCGGAGCCGTTCCGGATCGCGGCCGCGGAGGCGGTCGCCGTGGAGGCGCTGGCGCCGCCCCGGCGCGGATCGGCCCGTTTCCTCTCGACCGACTTTCGCGATTGGTCGCGTCATGCCTTCTTCAGGCATCCGGAGTGCGAACGATGCCCGCCGCTTCCGGACGATGAGGCCGAAGCCGCGCGTGCGGCGCTGGACGAGGAGGGCGCAGCCGCCGGCGGATCGTTTCGCGCGCTCAGCCTCGATGCGCTCGACCGGATCGTCCAGGTCGGCGTGGACGGGCGCTGCGGGCTGGTTCGGACGGTAACCCACAAGACGACGTCGACGCTCTTTCCGATGGCGTTCGCGACCCTTTATCCTTCGGTTCGGCCGACCGACATCGAGATCGGCGTCGGCCGCACGGGATCGCGGCGCGCGGACGCCGTCGTGGCCGTCCTCGAAGGGATCGAACGCTTTGCGGGGCTGCGGCCGCGCGCGCGGAGGACGACGGTCAGGGGGCGCTATTCCGAGCTGGAGAAGGTCGCCGTCGACCCTCGCAATTTCATCCTCCATCATCCGGATCAATTTGACGAGCCCGGCTTCCGGTTTCAGCCGTACAGCCCGGACAATGTCTATCATTGGGTGTGGGCCTATTCCTTTCGTCTCGCCGCCCCCGTGCTGATCCCCGAACAGCTCGCTTATTATGCGCTTCCCGCCGAAGACCCGCTTTCCAGCTCCCGCTTCGTCTACGAAACCTCGAACGGATGCGCGCTCGGCGGCACGATGGCGGAGGCCGTCCTCCACGGCCTTTTCGAAGTGATCGAGCGGGATGCGTTCCTGGCGAGCTGGTATGCGCGGCGGCCGGTGGCGCGGGTCGATATGTCGGGCGTCGACGATCCGCTGGTCAGGGCGCTTCTCGCGCGATGCCGTGCCCACGAAATGCATGTCGAGGTGCTCGACATCCGGGCGGGCCTGCCGACGCCCGCATTCGCGGTCTCGATCGTCAACCGGACCTGGGAAGACCATGCCGCGCTGGCGCTCGCCGCCGGCGCCCATCTCGACCCGGTCCGGGCGCTCCAGGGCGCGCTGGTCGAGGGGGTGTCGGCCTTCGCGGACCGGGACGCGGCCAAGGCGGCGAAGCTGCCGGAACGGGGGCGCGAGCTGCTGGCCCATCCCGACCGGGTCCAATCCATGGTGGATCATTCGGATCAATGCTGGCCGATCGAAGCGATCGGGACGCGGGACTTCATCCGTTCGGACGCTCCGGACCTGGATTGGCGGGCCTGCTTCGGCGCGCCGGGCAATGGTCCGGTCTCGGTCCCGGACGAGCTTGCCGGGCTTGTCGGCGCGGTCCTCGAAGTCGCGCGCGACGTTCTGGTCCTCGATCAGAGCTTCGAGCCTTTTCGGGCGTCCGGCCTCCGATGCGTCAAGGTCCTCGCGCCCGGCCTGCTGCCGATGACGTTCGGCAATCAGCATCGCCGTATTTCCGACGAACGATTGCGGGCGCTTGCCCCGGAAACGCCCATTGACCGACGCGCGCTCGGCTTGCTGCCGCATCCATTTCCCTGAGCGCCCGTCGGGTCCGCGGCGCCAAGATCATCGAACGAGCCATGCCGAATATCTCACCGCCCGCCGAGACCGTGCTGGACTTCCGGCCCAGGGGGCTGCGCTTCACCTTGTCGATGCCGCCCGGCGAGCCCGGGAGCGAGTTGCGGCCGCGATAGCGAACGGGAGAAGGTGCGAGCGCGCCGCATCACGGCGCTCCGATCGGCGCGGCCTCTGTCGATGTCGCTGGTGACCCCTACGGGACTCGAACCCGTGTTTTCGCCGTGAGAGGGCGACGTCCTAGACCGCTAGACGAAGGGGCCGCTTGCGCTGCGGCGACCGCGCATATGGGGGAGGGCGGCCCGCTGTCAAGGAACGAAGGGGCGGCCCTGGCGACCGCCTCGATCAAATGGTCTATCTCTCGGCGTCACCTTCGCCTTCGGCCGGGGCTTCCTCGTCGGCCGGAGCCTCGCCTTCCGCCGCGTCGCCGGCGGGCTTGTCGCCGCCGCCGGCCGCTTCATTGCCTTCGGGCTCGGGCGCGTTGGCCTCCGGAGCGGCGGCGGGCTGGGCCTCGTTGCCCTGGGCGGCGTTGGCGGCGGGCGGCGCGGCCGCGTTGCCGGCCGAATTGTTGGCCGCGCCGCGGTTGCAGCCGGCGAGCGCGATCAGCGCTACGGCGGCAATGGAAGTGGTCAAGAGTTTCATTGCGGGACCCCCCAAGGTTGATGTCCATCAAGCCTAGCCGAGGCCGCAGTGGGAAGGAAGAGGTGAGAATCGCCGCGCCGGGCCGGCGCGATGGCGGCTTTATCGCGCGGTGAAGCTGTGCTTAGATGAAGGCGAGGCGCAGGAAGGGGGATGGCTCTATGGCAAGATGGCTGCCCAGCTTCCGGCGGTCGCCGTCACCCGTCCCGGCTCCCGCTTCGGAGGCGAAAGCCGGGGCGGCGCCCGCGCGAGGCGGCTTCCGGATCGAAAGCTGGTCGCGCACCCATGAAGGGCGCGTGCGCAGCCACAATGAGGACAGCCATGTCGCCCGCGACGACGAGGGCCTTTGGGCGGTCGCCGACGGCATGGGCGGCCATGAGGGCGGCGAATGGGCGTCGGGCCGGATCGTGCGCGAGCTCGGCCGGGTCGACACCGACAAGGGCTTCGAGGCGAGCTGCGCGGCGGCGACGGAGGCGATCCTCGCGGCCAACCGCCAGATCCTGGCCGAGAGCAAGAAGCGCGGCAAGCGCATGGGCTCGACCCTGGTGATGCTAATCATCGAGGGCCCGCGCTACGCGATATTGTGGGCCGGCGACAGCCGCGCCTATCTGATGCGCGGCGGCAAGCTCGTCCAGCTCAGCCGCGACCATACCCAGGTCCAGGAGATGGTCGCGCGCGGGCTGATGACGCCGGAGCAGGCGCTCGGCCACCCGATGGGGCACATATTGTCGCGCGCCGTCGGCGTGCAGAAGGATGTCGAGGTCGACCGCGCCGACGGCGAGGTCCAGTCGGGCGACATCTTCCTGCTGTGCAGCGACGGGCTCCACGGCGTCGCCGCCGAGGACGAGATTGCAGGCCATTTCGCCCGCGAGGCGCCGGAGCGCGCGCTCGACCAGCTCGTCGAGCTGACGCTCGCGAAGGGCGCGCCGGACAATGTCACCGGGATCGCTGTCTGGGCCAGCGACCCCACCCTTCTCTCCTTTGCGGATCCCAAGCCATGAGCGACGAGAAAGACAAGACCCCGCCCGGCACGCCGGAAACGCCCGACAGCGGCGAGGAGCGCACGGTTTTCATGCCTGGCGGTTTCACGCTGCCGCCCTCGCAAGGGCAGGAGGCCGAGGTGCCGGCGCCCGAGCCCGAGCCCGAGCCGCCGCCAGAGCCCGAGCCGGTCGCCGAAACGCCGCCGCCGCCGCCGCCAGAGCCCGAGCCGCCGGCCGAAGCGCCCGCGCCGCCGCCTCCGCCGACCAGCACGGCACCGGCCTTCGTCCCGCACAAGGACGCGGTCGGCATCAAGGTCGGCGATTGCCTCAACCACATCTTCCAGGTCGATCGCTTCCTGGCGCGCGGCGGCATGGGCGAGGTCTTCGTCGGCTGCAACGTCAACACCGACGAGAAGGTCGCGATCAAGGTGATGCTGCCGGCGCTCGCCAGCGACGAGAAGGTGATCGCGATGTTCCGCAAGGAAGCGCGCACGCTCACCAAGCTCAACCATCCGGCCTTGGTCCAGTATCGCGTGCTCGCCCAGGAGCCGAACCTCCACGTCCTCTATATCGTCACCGACTTCATCGAGGGCACCAATCTCAGCGTCGCCCTGCCGGCGCTGAAGCCGTCGCCGGACGAGCTTGCCGGCCTGCTCAGGCGACTGGCCTCGGGCCTCGCCGCCGCCCACGCGCTCGGCGCCATCCACCGCGACATGTCGCCCGACAACGTCATCCTCGAAAATGACGATATCCACGAAGCGACGATCATCGATTTCGGCATCGCCAAGGATCTCGATTCGAGCTCGGCGACGATCGTCGGCGACGGTTTCGCCGGCAAGCTCAATTATGTCGCGCCCGAGCAGCTCGGCGATTTCGGCCGTGAGGTCGGCCCGTGGACCGACGTCTATAGCCTCGGCCTCGTCATCCTCGCCGTCGCGCAGGGGGACAATGTCGACATGTCGGGCTCGCTCGTCGATGCCATCGACAAGCGCCGCAAGGGGCCGGACATTTCGGCGATCCCGGGCAATTTGCGGCCGCTCGTCCACGCCATGCTCCGGCCCGATCCCAAGGAGCGGCCACGCTCGATGGCGGACGTGCTGGCGATCCTCGAGGGCGCCCGCATCCCCTCGCCGACCACGGTCCGCGCCGAGGTGGCCGAGGAGGCGGCCCGCCCCGAGACGGTCCCGGACCATTACGAAACCTACGAGACGACCGTCGACGGCGGCAGCTCGAAGCCGCTGCTCATCGTGCTCGCCGTCCTGCTCGCTCTGGCGGCCGTGCTGGCGGTGATCTGGTACGTCACCGACGGCACGTTCGGTCTCGGCGACGACCGCCGCAGCGACGTCGAGACGAGCAGCGGGCCGACCGGGAGCGGCGGCTCGCAGGCGGACGCACGCTCCCCGGTTGCGTTGGCCCGCTCCACGATCAATTCGGCGGTGCCCCAGGTTGGCTGCACCTGGCTCGACATCGGTGACATCCGGGCGGGCCCTCCGGTCGCGGTGGCGATGCGCGGGGTGGCCGGCAATGGCGAGGCGGCACGGAGCGAGATCGGCCAGGCTCTGTCGCGTGCCGGTGTCGCCAACGCGAACGTGACATTCGGCGACGTCGCGACGATCACGCCGGCCGGCTGCACCGCGCTCGATACCTACCGGCAGATCCGGAACGACGGCGCCCGGCGGATCTTCGCCAGCCAGACGCGCTATGAAATGTCGCGCCCGCAGGGCCAGAATGGCGGCCAGCTTCGCGCCAATGCGGTGATCGAGATCAACACCGGCGGCACCCCGGATTTCGCCTTGGTCGGCATCGAGCCGACGGGGGTGATCACCACCCTGATTCGCAATCGGGGCGATTTCATTCAAAAGCTGGCGGATCCCGTCAACCGGATCGCCGACGCGGGCAATGGCCGCTACCGGCTCAACGTCGAGGTGACCCACATGCGCTGGTCCGGACTGCTGATGGTGACCGGCAGCGGTTTCGACGCCAACTTGCTCGCGCCGCCGATCGGCGGCCGTGGGCAGGGGTGGCAGCGGCAATTCCTCAGCGCCGCCAGCAATGGCAATTGGCGCGGCGACATGGTCTGGTTCCAGACGGTCGACCAGCAGCCGGGCTGAAGCGTCGAGCCCGCGGGAGCGCCTAGCCCGTCCCGTCCCTCAACTGGCGCTCATAGGCCTTTCGGAACTCCTTCGAGAAGACCTCCATGAAGGCCTCGTCGGATTCCTTCTTCACCGCCACGAACTCGCGCTCGTAATTGCGCCACAAGGCGGCGTCGCGGGCGCCCGGCAGGATGCGGGCGAGCAAGCCGATATTCTCGGCGCGGCGGCGGATCGAGCCGGGCGAGAAGCGGTCGAGCGTCGAGCGCAGGGCGCCCGGAATGGCGCGCAGCGTCGCCACCTGGTGCGACTGGAGGTCGAGATAGGCATCCTCGACCGCTTTGTCGGCGTCCATGAAGCCGTCCTGCGGCGGCATGAGAAGCTGCGCCAGGGCCTGTTCCGGAGACCGCGCGAACTTGATCGGATTGTTGCCCTGGAGTTGGAGGCCGGTCATCTCGGCGCCCATCTGCGCCTTGGCCCGTGCCCGCGCCTCGACCATGACAAGCAGGCCGGCGACGAGCCGCTTGAGCAGGCTGCCCGCCTTCTGCAGCAATTCGGGCGAGCGCTCGACGCTGCCCTCGGCCACAGCCGCCGCCTCCAGCATCGCCGCGACCAGCCGGTCGACCGTCGCCGCGTCGCCGCCGGTAACCGGCGCGGCTTCCGCATCCTTGACTCCGAAAAGGCCGCGTTCGCGGTCGATCGCGTTGATGTCGGCGAGCGAGTCCCACATCACGGTCACGTTGTCGGACGCCGGCTCCTGCCGCGCTTCCGCCGCGGGCTCCGGCCCGGCATCCGGTATCGGCTCGCTCGGGTGGAAGGTGATCTCATGCTCGGGCGCGATCGGCTCCGGCTGCGGTTCGGGCAGAACCTCGGCTTCGAGCGAGACGACGACCTCATATTGGCCGATGCGGATCAGGTCGCCGGTCGCGATCGGCCGCTCGGTGATCCGTTCGGGGGCGTCGTTGACGAAGGTGCCGTTGGTGCTGATGTCCTTGAGCAGGAAGTCGTCGCCCTCGCGGCGAATCTCGCAATGGCGCGAGGAGATGGCGTTGCGGGGGTCGGGCAGATACCAGTTGCAGTTGCGCGAGCGGCCGATGACGGCGTTCGGCCCGTCCATGATGTATTGCGTCGCCACGCCTTCCTGGAGCGCGTCCGCGTTGCGGATGGTGAGAATCAGGATCATGCGGCGACCATACCCTCGAGCTGCGGCGCGCCGGCGGGGCCTTTTCCGCCAGGTCCGCGCGCGCCGCCAGCGTAGCAAGCTCGTCCCCGACCGACAACCGCGCGCCTTGCCGCTCCTTCGGCCATGAGCTACAAAAAAGCCTCGCTTCGGGAGGAAATTCCATGCGCACGCTCGCTCTCACCCTGCTGGCCTGCGGCGCCGCGTCGCTTCCCCTGGTGGCGGCGGCGCAGGACGATCCGCCGAGCAGCGCCGAGGATTATGTCTGCGCCTTCGCCGGCAATTGCGACGAGGAATCGGCCGACGAGCCCGCCGATGGAAGCGCGGCACCGCAGGGCCGGCCCCGCATCTCGGCCACGCGCGGCTTCTCGCTCGGCCCACCGCCCGGCACGCGCCGTCCGGCCCGGCGTCCCGGCACGGCCACGCAGCGCCGGGCTGGGCAGGGCCTCGCGCCGCGCCGGCCCGCGGCCGCCGCCAGCGGCCAGCGGGTCAATCTGCGCCTCGCCTTCGAAACCGGTTCGGCCCAGCTGACTCCGGCCGCGGCCGCCCAGGCGCGCGTCTTCGGCCGCGCCCTGATGCTGCCGCAGCTCGCCAACATGCGCTTCCGGATCGAAGGCCATACCGATGCGGTCGGCAGCCACGCCGGCAACGTCGCCCTGTCGCAGCGCCGCGCGCAGAGCGTCGCCGACTTCCTGATCGCGATGGGCGTGCCGCGCGCGCGCCTCGACGTGCGCGGCTACGGCCCCGACCGGCCGCTGCCCGGCACCAGCGGCGCCAGCGCAGAGAATCGCCGCGTCGAGGCGGTTCGGGTCTCCTAGGTCCCCACAAGAGGGACCGTCCCTCTTAGTCAGGCGGGCACCGCCGCGCCGGCCAG
The DNA here is from genome assembly GCA_035543935.1 of Allosphingosinicella sp. Lineage (GTDB taxonomy): Bacteria > Pseudomonadota > Alphaproteobacteria > Sphingomonadales > Sphingomonadaceae > Allosphingosinicella. The sequence continues at coordinate 72,090 of DATKIV010000012.1, read as the reverse complement.
CTCGCGCGCGACCAGCGCGGCCAGCTCCATTGCCTGGGCCGGGTTGAGGCGCGGGTCGCAATGGCTGTGGTAGCGGTCGGCGAGGTCGGCCTCGGTCACGAGCGCGCCGCCGCCCGTGCATTCGGTGACGTTGCGGCCGGTCATCTCGATATGGATGCCCGCGCCCGCGACCCCGACCGCCCGCGTCGCCGCGAAGAAGCCCTCGAGCTCGGCGAGGATGCGCGCGAGCGGACGGGTCTTGGTGCCGGCGGCGGTGCGCAAGGTGTTGCCGTGCATCGGATCGCAGGCCCAGAGCACCGGCCGGCCGGCGGCGCGGACCGCCTCGAGCAAAAGCGGCAGCGCGGTCCGCACGCGCTCGTGCCCCATCCGGCTGATCAGGGTGATCCGGCCGGGCTCGCCGCGCGGGTCGATGCGGTCGAGCAAAGCGAGCAGCGTGGCCGGTTTGAGGTCCGGGCCGCACTTGATCCCGATCGGGTTGGCGAGACCGCGGACGAAGTCGACATGGGCCGAGCCCGGGAAGAAGGTGCGCTGGCCGATCCACAGGAAATGGGCCGAGCTCGCGAAGCTGCGGCCGCCGTCCGGGTCGCGGCGGACCAGGGCCTGCTCGAAGGGGAGGAGAAGGGCCTCGTGGCTGGTGTGAAAGGCGGCCGCTCCGGCCAGCGCCTCGATATGGCTGAGCGTCGCCGCCGCCTGGGCGTAGGCGCGGAACATTCGCTCCGGGTCGGGCCGGCGCCCGGCGGCGTCGAAGCCGATCTGGTTGACGATGTCGCCGCGATAGGCCGGCAGCGCGACTCCGTCTTGCACTTCGAGCGCGGCCGAGCGCGGCTTGGCGAACTGGCCGGCTAGCCGCCCGAGCCGGATCACCTTCAGCCCCGATGCCGCGCCGAGCCGTTGCGCCATGGCCGCGATCAGCTTGACGATCGCGGCGGTGTTCGCGCGCGAGAATTCCGCGAAGCTCTCGGCGCAGTCGCCGCCCTGGAGCAGGAAGGCGCGCCCCGCCTGCGCTTCCGCCAGCGCCCCGCGCAACGCGTCGACCTCGCGCAGGCGCACCAAGGGCGGGTAGGCCTCGAGCTCGCGCGTCGCCGCAGCCAGAGCGGCGGCGTCGGGATAATCGGGCTGCTGCGTGGCCTCGCAGGCTCGCCAGCTGTCGGGGGACCAAATGGTCATCCGCCCGGCACGCCGAGCTCGCGCGCGGCCTGGCGCAGGCGGCCCTGGGTGGCGGCGTCGTCCCGGAAGGCGCCGAGCGCCGAGCGCAAAGCCTCGGCCGCGCCGCTCCGGTCCTGCAGCACCATGCGCGAGCGCATCAGCATGATCCAGCGATTGGCGTCGCGCGGATTGGCCCTGAGGCGCGCGGCGAGCCTGTCGACCATCCCGCGGCTGGCCGCGTCCTGCTGGCTCGGCGTCATCCCGCTTGCCGCCCGCATCTGCTCGGGGGTCGGGCCGGGGATGGCGGCGGTGGCGACCGATGGCGGCGCCGCGGCGGGCGCCGCCGGCTCGGCGGGCGCTGCCGGCAGCCGCCCCGCCAGGTCGATATTGTTGCGCTCGGCGATCGCGATCAAGGCCGCGCGCACCTGCCGCGGCCAGACCTCGCCGGCGGGCGCGTCGCGCAGCAGGGCGATGAGATCGTCGACCGCGCCGCGATGGTCGCCGCGCTCGTTCCTGATCGTGGCCAGATAGAAGCGCGCCTGCGGATTGCCCGGCTGCAATTCGAGCGCGCGCCGGAAGAGCTGCTCGGCTTCGGGCGGCGGCGGCCGGCCGGCGCTGGTCGCTCCGATCAGGATCATCTCGGCCAGATAGGCGGTGTAATCGGCGTTGCGCGGCTGAAGCTCCATCGCCCGGCGGAAGGCCTGGGTCGCGTCGGCAAAGCGCTCCATGGCGCGATAGGCCATGCCGAGCAAATACCAGCCCTCATGGTCGTCGGGATTCTCGCGCACCCGTTGCAGCAGGCGCGCCAACATCGCCTCGACCTGAGCCACATCCTGCGGCGCCGAGGCCGCCGTGTTGGCCGCGACCGCGTCGTTGCCCGACGCCGCCGCGTCGCCGTCCCGGAAGAACAGCGCATAGGACAGGGCTGCCGCGGCGACCAGCGCCGCCAGCGCGAGGGCGATCGTAGCCGGCGCCGGCCGGCGGTCCTTGGGTACGGGTGCTGCCATCGCCCGGATCATTACCGCAAAAAAGCCAACGTCAAGTCTGGCGTCGCTGCGAGACTCTGTTAGATTGCCAGATACTCAAATGACTGCGTGTTTCGGGGGAGCTGCGTTCCGGTGACGGCCGCCTACAAGATCGCGATTGTCGGGTCCGGCCCGGCCGGGCTCAGCGCCGCCGGGCGCGCGGCGCAGCTCAACCTCAGCCACATATTGCTCGAGAAGACCAACCACCTCTCCGACACCATCTACAAATACCAGAAAGGCAAGCACGTCATGGCGACGCCGAGCCAGCTCCTGCTGCGCTCGGACATGGATTTCGAGGCGGGCAAGCGGGAGAAGGTGCTCGGCACGTGGGACCAGCAGGCCGCCGACCACAAGGTCAACGTCAAGCTCAACGCCGAGGTCAAGGCGATCTCGGGCGAGAAGGGCAATTTCACGCTCACCCTCACCAATGGCGAGACGTTGACCGCCGAGAGCGTCATCCTGTCGATCGGCACGCAGGGCAATCCCAACAAGATGCGCTGCGAGGGCGGCGACCTGCCCCACATTCAATATCAGCTCGACGATCCCGGCGAATATGTCGACGAGCATATCATGGTGATCGGTTCCGGCGATGCCGGGATCGAGAACGCGCTTGGTCTGGCCGCGGACCCCGCCCAGGCCAATACCGTCTCGATCATGAACCGCAGCGCCGAGTTCGCGCGCGCCAAGCAGGCCAATGTCGACCTGCTGATGGAGGCGGGGAGAGCGGGCAGGATCAACATATTGTGCGAAACCGTGCCGGCCCGGATCACGCCGGGCATCCTCCACATGGAAACCCGCGACGGCGAGCAGAAGATCAGGTGCGACCGGATCATCGCCCGCATGGGCTCCTCGCCGCCGCGCAAGTTCATCGAGGCCTGCGGCATCCTCTTTTCCAGCGACGACAAGGACGCCTATCCGACCCTGTCGCCGCAATTCGAGACGACCAAGCCCGGCATTTACGTGATCGGCGCGCTGGCCGGCTACCCACTGATCAAGCATTGCATGAACCAGGGCTACGACGTCATCGAGTTCATCAACGGCAATGTCGATCTGAAGCCCGCCGACGAGCCGATCCTCGAGAAGAAGTTCCAGGTTCTGCCGGGCGCGCGCACGGTCACCGAATGGCTGGCCTTCCTGCGCCGGCGGGTGACCATCCTGAACGAGCTTTCGATGCTGCAGATGCGCGAGTTCATGCTGGATTCCGAGCCGCGCGCCTATCGCTCCGGCGAGATCGTGTTCGCGCGCAACGAGTCGGGCGCCTCGCTGTTCGCGGTCGCCGACGGCTCGCTCGTGGTGGAGCTCGACCCCAACGACCCGTCGCGGACGGCGCCGATCGCGCGCGGCTCGATCGTCGGCGAGGTCGGCCTGATCTCGGGCCGCAAGCGCGGCGCCACCGTGCGCACCGCCGAGGGCGCGATCGTCATCGAGATCCCGCGCAACGCCACGCTCAAGCTGATGGCGACCAACTCGGCGGCCAAGCGCGAGATCACGCGCATCGCCACCGAGCGAATGCTGCTCTCGTTGGTCGGCGCGGCAACCCAGGAGGACCTCGCCGAGCTGCTCGAAAGCGCCGAGATCAAGGAGATCCGCGCCGGTCAGACGATCATCAACGAAGGCGATGAGGGCTATGACGTCTTCATCATCCGCCAGGGCTCGATGACCATCGAGAAGGCGATCGGCGGCAAGCCGATCTTCCTGCGCTACCTGCCCGCCGGCGCCTATGTCGGCGAGATGGCGCTGATCGACGGCGGCCGCCGCACCGCCACCGTGCGCGCCGCGATCAAATCGGAGGTGATCAAGCTCAACGGCGACGCCTTCCGCAAGCTGCTCGCGGCCAAGCCCGACCTGCTCGAGCGGATGAAGGACGAGATGGCGACGCGCCAGCAGAGGACCAACTTCGTCGAGGCGCGCAAGGACGGCTTCGGCGGCGTCGTCGACATGTACAGCGCGGTGGCCGGCTTCCTGGTTGCGCAGGGGATAGGCGAGGCCACCGACGTCCTCCTGATCGACGAGAAGCTCTGCGTCGGCTGCGACAATTGCGAGCGCGCCTGCGCCGACAGCCACGAGGGTCTTTCCCGCCTCAACCGCGAGGCCGGACGCACCTTCGCCCATCTCCACGTACCGACCAGCTGCCGCCATTGCGAGCACCCGCACTGCATGGCGGATTGTCCGCCCAACGCGATCGATCGCGGCGCCGACGGCGAGGTCTATATCAACGACACCTGCATCGGCTGCGGCAATTGCCAGCGCAATTGCCCCTATGGCGTGATCCGCATGGCCAAGCCGCCGCCGAAGAAGCCGAGCCTCTTCGCCTGGCTGTTCTTCGGCAAGGGGCCGGGGCCCGGCGAGCCCGACCATGAATGGACCGATCGCAGGGTCAGTTCGGAGATTCCAAAAAAAGCGATCAAATGCGACATGTGTTCTGGTATCGGGGGCGGGCCGGCATGCGTGCGCGCATGTCCGACCGGTGCCGCGATCCGGGTATCTCCGGAAGAGTTCCTCAGCGTGACGAGGATGGGTGAGGGGGGCTGATCGAGGGTGGCAAGCAGGGGGGCTCCAAGGACGCACCTGGGGGATGGGACGGCTCATGAGAGCTTCCTGCGCTACCGCCGCTATCGCTGGTTCAAGATCGCCGCGATCCTCTCGCTGCTCCTCGTCCTCATCTATCTCGTCGTCGACGTGCAGCCGCGCCACAATGGCGGGTCGTGGCTCGGCTACACGCTCGGCACGATCGGCGTCGGGCTGATCGTCTGGCTGTCGCTGCTCGGCATCCGCAAGCGGGCGATGACCAGCGGCCGCTGGTCGCTGAAGGCCTGGACCTCGGCCCACGTCTATCTCGGCCTCGCCTTGATCTTCTTCGGCACGCTCCACACCGGCTTCCAGTTCGGCTGGAACGTCCACACCCTTGCTTATGTGCTGATGATGCTGGTCATCCTGTCGGGCGTCTACGGCATCTCGGTCTACGCCCTGCTGCCCCAGGGTCTGTCCGACAGCCGCTCCGAGATGACCGGGCCGCAGATGATCGAGGCGGTCAACAGCCTCGACAAGCAGATCCAGGTTTCCGCCCAGCCCTTGTCGGACGAGGACAGCGCCATCGTGCTCGGCTCGCTGGGCGAGGATCCGTTCGGCGGCGGCGTCTGGAGCCGATTGTCGGCGTCGCAGCGGCGCTCCGTCACCGTCAACGCGCTCGAGATCATGCGCGCGCGCCACGACGACAGCGGCGGCAAGGAGGAGCAGGCGATCGAGCAGGTCCTCCAGCTGCTCGAGAAGAAAGCGGCGGCGCTGCAGCGGCTGCGCGGCTATATCAGGCGGCGGGCGTTGCTCGAAGTGTGGCTGTTCGTGCACATTCCCCTGACCTTCGTGCTTTTCGCCGCGCTGACCGCGCATATCATCAGCGTCTTCTTCTACTGGTAGGGGGAAGCAGGGAATGGCGTTCCTCCTCAGGAGCATCAGTCGCAGCGCTGACGGCCGCGAGATCGTCCGCACGTCGAAGGTCAGCGACGATCTCCTCAAGGTCGGCCGCGATCCCGAAAGCGACATCCGCCTCAACGACCTCGCCGTCGCGCTCCACCACGCGACCATAGAGCAGGTTTCCGCGACCCGGGTCGGCGTCTCCGCCGAGATGGGCATGTCGATCGAGATCGACGGCGGCAACACCCAATTCGGCCAGATCGACCTTGCCGTCGGCGGCACGATCAAGATCGGCCCCTTCCTGCTGCGCGTCATGCCGCCCGAGCTCGGCGGCGACGACGTCCCGATCGTCATCCAGCGCGCCGACGCCGATGCGGTCACCACCAAGTTCGACACCCGCCGCTTCGCGCTGCAGAGCGTGATGCCCGGCAAGCGGCTGATGGCCTGGACGCTCACCCTGGCCGTGCTCGCCATCTTCCTGGTCTGGCCGATCGCCTCCTTCTACCAGAATCGCGATCAGGGCACGCGCATGGCGGGCGGCTTCCACGCCGATTCGCTGTGGCTGAGCGGCGCGCTCTCGCAAAACCATGCCGGCCTGGCCTCCAATTGCCAGGCCTGCCACGTGCAGCCGTTCCAGCCGGTCCAGGACAGCGCCTGCAAGGCCTGCCACGTCAACATCACCGACCATGCCCGTTTCGACCGGATGCGACAGGCGATCCCCCAGCTCGGCGGCTTGCGCCAGCTTCAGCAGTCGATCGGCAACGCCTTCGGGCAGACGGCCGGGCGCTGTGTCGAATGCCATACCGAGCATGAAGGCCCGCAGCAGATGGTGCCGACGCCGCAGCAATTCTGCGCCGATTGCCACACCGATTTGCGTGGCCGCCTGCGCGATACGCGGCTCACCAACGCCGCCGATTTCCGCAGCGACCGCCATCCGCAGTTCCGGCCGGCCGTGCTGGTCCGGTGGGACGCGAATCAGCCGCGCTTCGAGCGGGTCGGGCTGGGGCCGCGGACCCGGGAGCAGAGCAACCTCACTTTCCCGCACAGGCTCCACCTCGGCCCGCTCGGCGGAGCTGCGCAGGCCGCGCGCACCAACCATATCGGCGACCGGCTCGAATGCTCGTCCTGCCACAGGCCGACGCAGGACGGCATCCGCTTCGAGCCGGTCAACATGGAGCGCGATTGCGGATCCTGCCACAGGCTGTCCTTCGACGAGATCGGCGGAACGATCCGGCGCCTGAGGCACGGCTCGCCCGAGCAGGTGATCGCCGACGTTCGCGGCCTCTACCGCGCCGGCGGTCCTGCCCTTCCGGTCTGGACCAGCCCGGGCACGCGTCGCATTCCGGGCACGGCCGCAGAGGTGAACGCGGCGGTCCAGTTCGCCCGCGCCCGCGCCGGCGTTCAGCTGCGCGGCGAGCGCAAGATCCAGGAGATCTTTTCGGGGCCGCGCGGCGCCTGCTTCGAATGCCACGTCATCATCGCGCCGCCGCCCGGCACGCTCAATTACCGGATCGCCCCAGTCCGTTTCGCCCCGCCCGATCGGGAGCAGCGCTATCTGCAGCATGGCTGGTTCGACCACCGCCCGCATCGAACCGCGCACTGGCCCGACCAGCGCGGCCAGATGCAGGGGTCGCGCGCCTGCGCGAGCTGCCATGTTCAGGTCTATGGTTCAGGCAATTCGGGGGATGTGATGCTGCCGGTCCTGGGCGGCCCGGCCGGCTGCCAAGTCTGCCATGGCGGCGAGAGCAGCGCAACGCGCGGGCAGGTCGCCTCGACCTGCGCGATGTGCCACGACTATCATATGGGCCCGGGCGTCCCCGCGGCGCGGTTGCAGCAGACCGTTCGCGGGCAGAGGCGGCAATCCACCGTTCCGCAGCCGCAGGCGGCGGCGGCTCGCGGGCAACGCTGATGCTCGTCGCCCAGATCACCGACCTCCACCTGGGCTTCGATCCGGACAATCCCGACGAGTTCAACCGGCAGCGGCTCGATCGCACGCTGGCGACGCTGAAGGCGATGACGCCGCGGCCGGACCTGCTGCTCGTCACCGGCGACATCGCCGACAATGGCGACGACAAGGTTTCCTACGGACGCTTCCGCGACGCCATTGCGGGCCTGCCCTTCCCGGTCCGGCCGGCGATGGGCAATCATGACAGCCGCAGCGCCTTCCTCGAAACCTTCCCGGATACGCCGGTCGTGGACGGCTATATCCAATATGCGATCGAGGATTTCCCGGTCCGCATCCTCGTCCTCGACACGCTCGAAACCGGGCGGCACGGTGGGGGCTATGACCCGGTCCGCGCCGCCTGGCTCGAAGCGCGGCTGGCCGAGGCGCCCGGGCGGCCGACCTTATTGGTTCTTCACCATCCGCCGATCTTTACCGGCCTCAGCTGGATGACCGAAAATCCGGAAGCGGAATGGGTCCAGCGGCTGCGCCCGATCGTCGAGGGCCAGTCCAACATCATCGCCATGATCACCGGCCATCTTCACCGGCCGCTGGTGACGGGTTGGGCGGGCACCGTGCTCGCCGTTTGCCCGTCGACCGCGCCGCAGGTCGCGCTCGACATGCAAGAGATGGATCCGGACGTCCCCGACGACCGGCCGATGATCGTCGCCGACCGCCCCTATTTCGCCCTCCATTACTGGAACGGACGCGAGCTCATAACCCATTTCGACACGGTCGAGGAGCACGAAGTCCTCGCCCGCTACATCCCCCGCCGCCAGGGCCTGATCCGCATGCTCAACAAGGAAAGGTGGGGCGAATAGGGCTGTGTCCGAATTGATGTCACCCCGGACTTGATCCGGGGTCACCTTCCTTGGCGGAGTGAGGGAAAAGAAGGTGGATGCCGGATCAAGTCCGGCATGACGAAAATGGTCGGTGGAACGGGCGTCGATCGCTGAGGCTAGGGCCCCGCCGCCGGCACCCAATCCTCCATCGTGCCGATGTCGTTTACGCGGTAGGGGAAGCGGCGGCTGTTAAGGTAGAGATGCTCCATTTCGTCGCGTCTGAAGGGGCGGGAGCCGAGGCGGCCGAAGACGGCGATCTGGCCGCCGGTCTCGTCGACGGCGCGGTCGCGGTCGAGGCCCTTGGCCACTGACAAGGCGGCCGACGGAGTCCGCGCCCAGGCGATCAGCTCGGGCACCGGCCGCGGCGAGAAGCCGTAGAAAGCGGGCTGGCTCTCGGGGCTGGTCAGCTGCAGCACCTTCATCCCATTGCGGCCGTCGGCGACATAAGCGAAGAGCGAGGCGTTGGTCGAGGCGACGGTCACGTCCTGCGTGTCCGGAGCCTGGCCGAGCCAGAAAGCGAGGTTCGGCGTCCGCCAGTGCAGGGCCGGCTGCTCGGGACGGGTGACGTTGTAGATGAGCAGCCCGTCGGCGCCGGCGGCGACATAAGCGTAGGTCCGCGCCAGATAGACGCGGCGCGCGTCGGCCAGCGGCACGGTCGCCGAGGGCACCGCGCGCGGCGCCTCGAGGTCGGTGACGTCGAACAGCTTCAGCCCGTCGGCGTCGGTGACCCACAAATAGCGGAATTGCAGCGCCGAGGCGCGGGCGTCGCGGAGCGGGATGGTGACGACGTGGCGCGGGTGGAGCGGATCCTCGAGGTCGACCACGACCAGGCCCGCCGTCGCCGCGATATAGGCGTAGCGGCCGGCCAGAGTGACGTGGCGGGCGCCGGCGAGGACTCCGTTCTCGTTCCAGGTCACGGCGCGGCTGAGATGGTTGTTGCGCGCCTCGCCGTCGGCGAGCGTGTTGACGTTGACGAGGTAGAGGCCTTCCTCAAAATCGGTGACCACCGCATAATTGTAGATGGCATGGAAGCGCTGCTCCTGATTCTCCTCGAGCAGGGTGACGGTGCGGCCGTCCGAACGGGTCACCGGCGTCGTCGCCATCGCTTCGTTGCGGTCGGGGCGGATCGGCTGGTTGGTGGGCAAAGCCATGCAGGTCGCGTTGCGCGAGGCGACATGGGTGTCCTGGCCGAGCGGCGAAACCGGCGCCGAGACGATCCGCTCGGAAAAGCCCTTATTGGCGATCGAGGCGATGTCGTAGACGCGGAAGCCGCCGCGGCCCTGCGCCACGAACATATATTCGCCGCGATTCTGCAGGCAGCCGACACGGTCCGGCGTGCCCTCGACGATGTTGGCGAACTGCTCGTTGGCGTGGGTTTCGCCCGAGAAGCGGCGGTCGAAGGTGCGGCCGCGCGTCCAGTTGACCAGCTCGCGCCGGTTCCGGTCGACATGCATCCGGTAATAATCGGGATAAGCGAAGCGCTGCAGATAGGAGCCGATCACCGCCTGCGGCTCTTCCCACTCCGTAACCCTGACCGCCTCGAAGCCGCCGGCCAGGCCGACCCACGAATGCAGGCCGACGAAGTTGACGAAATTGGTCCCCTGCAGGAGCAGCTGCGCCATGATCGCGTTGTTGTCATTGGCCTCGCTGACGTGGCAGTCGGTGCATTGCTTGGTTTCGGTGGTGCGCACCGTGTGCGGGAAATGCGGCGCGAAGGCCTGGCTGGAAAAGCCCGCATAGGAAATCGGCGGCTGCTGGACGTAGATGCGCTCGCGGTTGATGTTGGTCGAGGAGAGGACGAGGGCCGAGGTCGAGCGGACCGGGGCGATGATATTGCCCTTGCTGGTCTGGTGCCGGCCAAGCTGGAACATGTCCTCGCGCGCGACCTGCGGGTTGTAGGTCGCGAAGTTGCGGGTTTCCTCGCCTTCATAATGGTGGACTGTGGTGCGCCAATTGGCCTCGATCGGCAGGTGGCAGCCGCCGCAGCTGGTCGTCCATGAGAGGTGACAGGTGAAGCAGGCCATCTCGTTCAGCGGATGGGCGAGATCGTCCTCGGCAACGCCCGGGCCGAACAGATAGCGGCCGGTCTCGGCGGCGTTCCTCGACATCAGCTTGGAGCGCGTGGAGCGGATGTTGAAGCAGGGACCGGGGCGGGAGGTCTGGGTGTCGGTGTCGCAGGGGGGCAGCTCGCGATTGGCGCTGTCATTGACCTGGCTCACCACCCAGGAAAGGCTGGGGTCGACGATCGAGCGCTGGATCAGGAGGCGCTGGCCGACGGCGCACCTGACGTCGGTCACCTCCTCGCGGGCGAGCTCGCAATCCATCCATTCGAAACGGCGGCGCCCGTCCTCGTTGCGGATCACTTCGAGATTGGTGCCGTGGGTCGGCGCGGCCGGACCGGTGGTGCGCAGATTGGCATATTGGCCGGGCACGCCGTGACAGTCGCGGCAGCCGATCTCGATCGCGTTGGCGACCTCGCCATAGATGAAGCCGTTGCCATGCGCATCCTGGCTGAAATGGCAATCGGCGCATTGCATGCCGCGCTCGGCGTGGATGTCCATCATGTGGACGGCGCGGCCGGGATTGCGGCCGGCGGGCTGGAATTGGCCCGGCGTCGTCGACAGGTTTTGCGGCGAGGGCGGGCCCTCGATGACGTGGCCCTGGGAATCGAGCAGATTGCCCTCGCGGTCGCGGCGGAAGATGCCGCGGAAGTTCCAGCCATGGCCGTGATAGTCGGCGAACTGGGTGTGGCGGGCGAGCGGGTTCACCCGGTCGAAGACCTCGCGCAGGAAGCCGCGATCGCCCCACAGGCCGCGCGGTGCGGCGGCCTCGGGATTGCGGTCGAGCACTTCGAAGACCTCGGCGGCGGTCGGATAATGCTGGTTGCGGAAGCGGGTTTCTTCCTCGGGCGTGCGCGCGGGCAGGCGGTTCTCCGGGCCCGGCCACATCAGGTCGGCGTCCGATTCATAGTCCCACATCGTGTAGCCGAGATAGGTGTTCAGGAAGATGTTGGGCTGGTGCATGTGGCAGGTCATGCATTGCGAGGTCGGGATCGCCCGGGTGAAGGCGTGGCGGATCGGATGGCCGCTTTCGCCGACCGAGGCGTGGTTGGAATCGGCGGGCGCATGGTTGGTGGCCGCCGCGCCATGCCCTTCCTCGACCGCCTGGCCGGGCCGGTGCTGGCCCTGACGCAGGGTGGCGATGGTCGGATCGACCGTCGCGGTCTGCCCGTCGCGGCCATATTGGGAATAGGTCATCGAATGCCGCGGCTCGCGGTCGTTGGCGTAGATGACGTGGCAGCCGGCGCAGCCCGAATGGCGGTAATCGCCCTGCTGGTCGTTGGTGCCCATGAACCACATATAAGGGTCGTTGAGGCGGGTTTTGTGGATGTTGAGCACCGGAATCGCGACGCGAAGGCCGGTGGCCGGGCCGCGGTTCGACTGGCGCAGATCGGGCCGGCCCGGCTCCTCGAGCCGCTGGATCGAGCCGGTCGGATTGGGCAGGCCGATCTCGGCGAACTGGGTGCTGACGTTGCGGCCGCCGCGCTCGAAGACGCGGAAGACGTCGCCGGGCGGGATGACGTGCCAGGTCGGCAGTGGATAGAGGCCGGCGAGCACGCCGCGGGCGCGCTGCTGCGGGGTCAGGCCGCCGGGCGCGAGCGGCGAGGCGATCATCGCCGGTTCGCCGCCGCGCGTATAGGCCTCGCCGAAGATGTAATTCTTGAACGGCACAATGCCGTTATTGTAGGCGGCGCCCCCGATCAGCATCGCGCCCGAGGCCATGAGCGAGCGCTCGGCCGCCTCGATCACCTCGATATGGCAGGCGCCGCAACTGTCGCGGACGACGCGATAGTCGCTGGGATTGGTGAATCGGATGAACTCGGGCGATTCCCGGTTGAGCAGGCTGTAGGTGCGGGCAGGGTTGGCGCTCGACGGGAAATGCCAGTCGCCTTCGAAGCGCGGCAGCACATGGGCGCGGTCGCGCGCGGCAATGTAGCGCGCATCGTCCTGCGCCAGGCTGGAATCGCCGCTGACCCTCGGATTGCCGCCATGGCAGTCGACGCAGCCGAGCACCACCGCCGGCGAGCGATGCATATTGGGGGCGTCGGTCTGAACGTGGCAGGAAAGGCAGCCGCTTTCGCGCGCCACCCCGCTCTTGGCGTCGGCATCGGCCTGGGTCTGGGTGCGCGGCGCCGGCGCGGCGCGGACCAGGCTGTAATCGCGAACCTTGGCCTTTTCGCCCTCGGACGCGCCGACCGACGACGCCCCGATCAGGCCGGCGGCCGCCAGCGCTGCCGCCATCATCGCCATGCGTCCAAGGTCGGCGAAGCGCATCAACCCCCTCTCAATAGCTTACGATGGCGTTGAACAGGACGGAATAATAGACCCGGTCGCGATCCTGGTTCTCGAACAGGTCGCGAAAGCCGGTGCCCGAGTGGAGCGCGGCGGCGCTGAGGCGGAAGACGACGTTCTGGGTGGCGAGCGGCCGCCAGATCGCGGCCGCCGACACGTCGAAGCCGATGTCGCGCCGGATCGTCCCCTGCATCCGCAAGGCCTCGAGAATCTCGGTGCGATGGAACCAGAGATGATTGACGTTGGCCGAGACGCGCAATTGCGGCGTGATGTCGAAATCGGCGCCGATGCCGAGCAGCATCGTGCCGGGATTGGCGAAGTTGGACTGGCCCTGCTCCTTGGACGAGCGGAGCGAGTTCAGGATGCCGTTGCGGCCGTTGATGCCGACGGCGCGGGCGCCGCCGGCGAAGGGGATGGTCTGGCGGATCCAGTAGCTGGTGTCGGCGCCGGCGAAGATCGGATTCTCGAAGATCGCGTCGAAGCCGCGCTCGACATTGTCATAAGGATCGCCGTCGCCGCTTGCGAACAAGGCGGCGCCGCGGATCCGGATCCAGTCGTGGTCGTAGCTCGGCTCGGCGGCGAGGAAGAAGCTCTGCAGCCGTGCCGACCGGCCGGTGAAGACGTTGTTCCGGTCCGAGCCGAGCAAGGCGTAGGCCGAGGTGGTGAGGTTGATCCGTCCGATCCGGCCGTCGGTCGAATAGCCGAGGTAGATGGCGTCGTAATTACGGGCGCGAAGGTTGCCGAACAAAGCCGGGCGGACCGGGAAGCCGTTGTCGTCGACCTCGATCTCGCCGCGCTCGCGGTTGATGTTCCAGGTCGCGCTGATTTGGCTGGTGATGCCGACGAAGGGGAAATCCTGGCGGAACAGATTGGCGTGCAGAATCCAGTCGTCGCGCGGCGTCTGGAACAGGTTGTTGAGGCCCGAATTGGTGTCCTTCTCGAGCCGCCACGCCGCGATCAGATTGTACTGGAAGCGATTGTTGTCGCGATTGCCGAACAGGCGCACGCCGAGCTGCTGGTCCTGGAACAGGAAGCCGCGGAAATCGAAGTTGAACGGCTGGATGCCGACGCGGATCGAATCGAAATCGAACCGGTCGGAGACGTTGCGGATGTGATAATCGACGAACGCTTCCTGGACGCCGAGCGCGTGATCGAAGCGGTCGGTGCCCTCCGACGGCTCGACGAACAGCACGCGGCGCTCGCCGACGTCGACATAATTGACGTTGAAGGCGAGCGTGAGCCGATATTCAATATGCGGCGGCAGGAAGGCGGTGCTGCCCTCGATCAGGGCGACGCTGGCGATGAAGGTCTGCGAGAGGACCAGGCTGTGATTCTCGCCGAACACGTCGTTGCTGCCGGGCCGGTCGGTGGTCTGGACTCCGACCGGGATGGGAAAGGTGCGGGGTTCGATCACCGTGTCGGAGACGAGGTTGGCGACGAACTCCCAATGAGGGCTGGAAAGGCCCAGGAAGCGCGGCGTGGCGCAGCGCGGGATGCCGGCGGCGCGGCGGCGTTCCTGCTCCTCGTCGGTGGGGATGCAGATCGGCCGGTCGCCCTTCAGCACGTTCTGATTGTAGGGATCGTACCAGCGCGAACGGACCATGCCGAGCGTCTCGATCAGCCGCCAGCGGTCGGGCACGGCGACATGCTCGGCCGGGAAGGCCTCGGGCGCAGGCATCCGGATCGCGCCGGGATTATACTGGTTGACGGGGTCGGGGAGATCGCGCTGCGGCACGCCCGGGCGGCGGCGGCCCTCGATCAGCTCCTCCTCCGAAGGTGTCGGTTGCCGCTCGGCCGGTTCCTCGGCGGGCAGGGGCTCGGGCGGCGGCTGCGCGCCGAACGCGGGCGCCTCGCCCGGCGGCGCGGCGCTCTGAAGGGCGAGCAGCAATGAATCATTCCGGCGAAGGCCGGGCCCCATGACCTCCGTCCGCGCGAGCACGCCCAGGGCGATGTTCATGGGTCCCGGGTCAAGGGATCCCATCAAAGCAGTATTTTGATTGGACCCAAGCCCGGGATGATTCATGAGGATGTTCATCGGAACGACCGGCCCGCCCGCCGACGCCATCAGTGACAGGAGGGCGGCCGCGACCGTCATTTCCCCTGGCAGACATTCTGCTCGTTCGTCCCGATGAACGGGTTGAATGGGCAGTTGACCCAGCGCAGCCTGACGCCGCCGCCGGACGCGCCGGCGACCGGCACGACGATCTGGTCGGAGCGGATCGCGGCGGGCGCGTTGCCGACCGTGCCGACTCTCAGCCCGCCATTGTGCAGGCCGAGGAAGCTGATCATGTCGTCCTGGTCGATGCCGTCGCCCGAAACGCCGATGCCGCCGACCAGGGTGTTGCCGCGATAGATCGGCACCGAGCCGGGGAAGATCTGGATGCCGTTGGCGAGCCGGCCCGGATTGGGGCCCAACGTGCATTGCTGCGGCGTATCCATTGGATTGCCGAGGATGAAGCCGACATGCTGAAGGACCTGGTCGAGGATCAGCGCCGATTGGAGCCCGGTCGAGAACGGATTGAACTCGGCGATCGGTCGCGAGAAGGCGCCGGGCGGGCGGCCGAGCTCGCCGTCCGGGAAATAGGGCCGCGACACGTTGCCGAGGCCGCGGTCGGAAATGGCGAATTGGCCGGTCAGCGCGGTGGGATCGTTGAAGAAGGCGCGCGCCTGGGGGACGTAGTTGCGCACGTCGGCGCCGCCGAGCGGCGCGGCATTGGCGCTGAGCTCGGCGGCGGCATGGGTGGCCGAGAAGAAGACCGCGGTCCGCGCCTTCTGCAGCGACACGTCGGTGCCGAAGATCGGCGCGTCGGGCGAGCGCACGATGCCGAGCGCCCGGCCGTTCAGATCGACGACCGAGATCGTCACCTGGGCGCGGCTGTCCAGCGGGCGGCGGATCTGGGCGCGGGCGGCGGCCATGATCTTGAACGCTTCCTCGAGGATGGCGCGCACTTCGACGACGGTCAGCGCCTGGCCGACAGGATCGGTGCCGGCGATGGCCGGGAAGCGGTTCGCGCCGGCGCCGTTGGTGAGGATATAGGCGTCCGGATTGGCGAATTCGCCGGGGCCGGCGAGGCGAATGCCCGACGCCTCGGTGCCGTAGGCGGTGCCTGGGATGATGGCGGCGGCGGCATAGCCGTTGACCGCGATCAGCATGCCGTCGGCCGCGGTCAGGGTGCCGAAGCCGGGGACGCTGCTGGCGGTGGTGCGCAGGTCGGCGACGACGGCGTCGCTGAACCTGAGGCTGGTGCCGTCGACGGTGACCCGGTCGGCCTGGATGTCGGCGGCCGCGGCAAAGCCCTGGGTCGCGGCGAGCGCGATCGCCTCCTCGTCGTCGCGGTCGACATCCTGGATTTCGGGATCGGCGCCGTAGACGCCGTCGGCCATCACCCCGACGCCGCCGACGACGACGCCGTTCTTGTAGAGCGGAAAGCCGCCCGGATCGGCGGCGAGGCCGAGCGGCGAGCGCTTCGGCCCGATGAAGGTGGCGGGCGCCGCCATGCCGAACCGGCTCGACAGGTCCGAGCAGGGCAGCTGGCTGAACTGGACGCCGAACAGGGGCCCGCTCTCGAGGCCGCGGGCGGCCGCCGACGGCGGGAAATGCTCCTGGACGATCTGGCTCGCGGTCCGGGTCGAAAAGGCATTGCCGCTCGACGACAGATAGGCGCCGGTGATCGCTTTCGAAATCGCCCCGGCGACAGCGCCCCCGGGGACGATCCGGCCCTGAAGATCGTGATTGATGCCGCTCGGCGAGGGCGGCACCGCGAGGTTGGTGTTGGCGCCGGCCATCCGGTAGGCGGCGAGCACGTTGCCGACCCGGTCGACGACGACGATCGTGCCCGGCAGGCCGCGCGCTTTCGCCTCGGCGACGGCCTGGGCGAGGATCTGCTGCACGTCGGCAATCGTCAGCGCAACCGTCGCCGGATCCGTGAACAGGCGGGTGGCGGCCGGCGGCACCGGGCCGGGTGCCGGCCCGGCATTGCTGCCGCCGCCGCCGCCGCAGGAGGCGACGAGCAAAGCGGCGATGGCGATGCAGGAGGTGGTGTTACGCTTCATCTTACTCTTATCTCAATCGTCTGATCGCGGCCGCGGCGCGGCCGAGGCTCGCCCTGAATCCCCCCGGATCATAGGCATTGGGATCGCGCACCGCGCGATAGGCGCTGTTGATGTCGACCCGGATCGCGTTCGCCGCCGCCACCGAGACGCGCTCGCGGCTGACCAGCGACGACAGCAATGTGTCGGTCGCCATTACCGCCTGGACGCTGCCGGCATAATCGGTGAAGCGGTCGCGGATTGCATCGGTCGTGATCCTGTCGATGATCGCGAAGGTGGTGTCGGCGGTTATCGTTGCGGACGAGAAGGCCTGGATGAGAAGCTCGAGAATGGCGTCCAGCTCGCGCGCTTCGCGCAGGGCCTCGACACGGCCGGTCGCCATCGCCGCGTGGAAAGCGAGGCTCTGGCGGTCGAACCGCGCCGCCAGCCCCGGCGCGATGACTCGCGCCGCCGCCGACAGCATGATCATGTTCTCGTCATTATAAGGCGGCATCCCGGCCGGGATCGAGCGGCCCGGATTGGCCGCGGCGCCGGGCCGGTAGCGTGGATCGTCCGAAATCTGCCGGTGGCAGCTGTGACAGTCGAAGAAATAGAATTCAGGGAAGATGCCCTCGACGCCGCGCGACGGCCGCTTGAACAGATCGAGCGAGCGCTGCAGCGCCATCGCCTGGCCGATCGCCCAGATCTGGGTGCCGTCGGGGTTCTTCTTCCTGCGATCGATATAATAATCCCGGTCAATCAGGTAATGCTGCTGCAGGGTCGAAAAGAGATCGAGCTCGAAGCTGATCCGGGGATGGCCGGCCGCCATGATCCTGTGGTTGACGAACTGGCCGTCCTCGCGGCTGCCATAATGGCAGTTGAGGCAGGTTCGGGCGCGGACCCGGGGATCGTCGAGCTCGACGAGGCCGTTGCGGACATTGGCTTGATGAGTGCCGCCGACCGCATAATGGCTCGACAGCCAGCCGCCGGCGGCGCCGTGGCAGCTTTCGCAGCCGACGCCGTCGCCGGTCTGGAAGCGGACGCCGCGCGCCCCGCCCGGCGTGGCGTGGCAGCCCAGGCACATCGGCTCGCCGCTCGCCTCGCCAAGACCGAGCCGCTGGGCGATGGCGCGCGACCGGGCCTCGCGCAGCACCCCGTAAGCGCGGCTGTGCGCCCCCGCGGCGGTCGCCGGATTCTGCCAGAGCATGACCTCGTCCTGGCGGACGCGGGGTCCATCGCCATTGTTGCGGCCGTGGCAGGTGGTGCCGCCGCAGGTCGCCACGCCGACATAATGGGCGCCGCCGCCGGTCTGCTGGATGGCCTGCGCGTCGGCCGGTCGGAGCAGCAGGAAGAGCAAGGCCAGAGCGGCCAAAGAGGCGGCGCCCATACCGATCGCGATGTTGCGGCTGCCCCCCAATTTGTCCTCCATGCCGCCTTTTGGTTCGGCCAAAGAAGTCGGCCGCGACTATGGGCCGGATGCCTTATCCATGCAAGCCGCAAAGACGGCCCGCAAGGCCCTGATGACAGCCGAAACAAAGCCCGGTAGGGTGGCTGAATACGGGGGCGACGACGCGGCGGCGGGCGGCCGGCCGCGCACCGATTCCCGGACGAGCCACGACCGGAGCCAAGCGCATGACCAAAGCCTCGGATCTGTTCATCCAGTGCCTCGAAGAGGAAGGCGTCGAATATGTGTTCGGCGTGCCCGGCGAGGAGAATCTCGATTTTCTCGACAGCCTGTCGCGCTCGAAAAGCGTCAAGCTGATCCTGACCCGGCACGAGCAGGGCGCGGGCTTCATGGCGGCGACCTACGGCCGCCACACCGGCAAGACCGGAGTCTGCGTCGCCACTTTGGGGCCGGGCGCGACCAACTTCGTCACCGCGGCCGCTTATGCCCAATTGGGCGGCATGCCGATCCTGATGATCACCGGCCAGAAGCCGATCAAGAAGTCGAAGCAGGGCCGCTTCCAGATCCTCGACGTCGTCGACATGATGGGGCCGATCACCAAATATACGCACCAGCTCGCCAGCGCCGACAATATCCCGAGCCGGGTGCGCGAGGCCTTCCGCCTCGCCGAGGAGGAGAAGCCGGGCGCGACCCATATCGAATTCCCCGAGGACATTGCCGAGGAGAAGACGGACTCCGTCCCGCTGAAGCGCAGCCACGTCCGCCGCCCCCATGCCGACGAGAAGTCGATCCGCGCCGCGGTCGAGAAGATCGAGGCGGCCAGATCGCCGGTGCTGGTGATCGGCGCTGGGGCCAATCGGAAGATGACGAGCCGGTCGCTGCTCCAGCTGATCGAGAAGACCGGCATCCCGTTCATCACCACCCAGCTCGGCAAGGGGGTGATCGACGAGGCGCATCCCAAGTTCCTCGGCTGCGCGGCTTTGTCGGCGGGCGATTTCGTCCACCGCGCGATCGCCGCCGCCGACCTCATCGTCAATGTCGGCCACGACGTGATCGAGAAGCCGCCTTTCTTCATGCAGCAGGGGGGCACCGAGGTGGTCCACATCTCGACCAACACCGCCTCGGTCGACCCGGTCTATTTCCCGCAAATCGAGGTGATCGGCGACATCGCCAACGCGATCTGGCAGATCAAGGAGGACATCGTCCCCTCGGCCACCTGGAATTTCGACCGCATGCTGAAGGCGCGCGCCGCCGAGGTCTCGCACACGTCCAGCCTGTGCGGCGACGACCGCTTCCCGATCTTCCCGCCCTGCCTGGTCGAGCGCGTCCGCGAGGCGATGCCCGCCGACGGCATCATCTGCCTCGACAACGGCGTCTACAAGATCTGGTTCGCGCGCAATTATGCCGCGCGTGCGCCCAATACCGTCCTCCTCGACAATGCGCTGGCGACGATGGGCGCGGGGCTCCCGTCGGCAATGGCCTCGGCGATGGTCTATCCCGACCGCAAGGTGATGGCGATCTGCGGCGACGGCGGCTTCATGATGAATAGCCAGGAGATGGAGACCGCGGTCCGCCTCGGCCTCAACATCACCGTGCTGATCCTGCGCGACGACGCCTACGGCATGATCCGCTGGAAGCAGGCGAACATGGGCTTCGCCGATTTCGGCCTGACCTACGGCAATCCCGATTTCGTCAAATATGCGGAGAGCTACGGCGCGATCGGCCACCGGGTCGAGGATGCGAAGGGGCTGCCCGCGGTCCTGGCGGAATGCCTGTCGACGCCCGGCGTCCATCTGATCGATTGCCCGGTCGATTATTCGGAGAATGACCGCATATTGAACAAGGACATCAAGGAGCTGAGCGCGAAGCTCTGACGGGGTGGGTGGGAAAGGGGACAGTCACTTTTCCGCAACGCCGCGATCAATGGAACTCCGCGGTGCGGAAAAGTGACTGTCCCAAGTGAGGCCGAAATGGTGAAGCTCAAGGACGTCTATCCGCTCTACCTCAACAACGAGGCGAAGCAGCCCAATACCGATCTCGAGGTCACCGACAAATATACGGGCGAGGTCGCGTTTCGCTGCGCGCAGGCGGACGCCGCCACCATCGATGCGGGTATCCAGGGCGCCGTCGCCGCGGCCGAGCCGATGGCGCGGCTGCCGGCCTATCACCGCCAGGCGGTGCTCCAGCATTGCGTCGACCGCTTCAAGCAGCGATTCGACGAGCTCGCTTTCGCGCTCTGCGTCGAGGCCGGCAAGCCGATCAAGGATTCAGAGGGCGAGGTCAGCCGCCTGATCGACACCTTCCGCATCGCCGCCGAGGAGAGCGTGCGGATGACCGGCGAGGTTCAGCCGCTCGACATCTCGCCGCGCGCCAAGGGCTATCAGGGGATCTGGAAAAGGGTGCCTATCGGGCCGTGCAGCTTCATCTCGCCGTTCAACTTCCCCTTGAACCTCGCCGCGCACAAGATCGCGCCGGCGCTCGCCGTCGGCTGCCCGTTCGTGATGAAGCCGGCCTCGCGCACGCCTTTGGGCGCGATCATCATGGGCGAGGTGCTGGCCGAGACCGATCTGCCCAAGGGCGCCTTCTCGATCCTTCCCGCCCACCGCGAGGGCGCCGACCTCTTCACCACCGACGAGCGGCTCAAATTGCTGAGCTTCACCGGCTCGCCGTCGGTCGGCTGGGACCTCAAGGCCCGCGCCGGCAAGAAGAAGGTGGTGCTCGAGCTCGGCGGCAACGCCGCGGTGATCGTCGACAGGGATGCCGACCTGAAGGACGCGATGGAGCGGACCGTGTTCGGCGCCTTCTACCAGTCCGGCCAATCCTGCATCGGCGTCCAGCGCATCCTCGTCCACGCGGAGGTTTATGACGCGTTCCGCGACATGCTGGTGGCCAAGACGAAGACCCTCGTCGCCGGCGACCCCAAGGACCGCGACGTCTTCATCGGCCCGATGATCTCGGAAGGGGAGGCAAAGCGGCTCGACGGCTGGATCCAGGAGGCCGTCGCCAAGGGCGCGACCCTGCTCTGCGGCGGCAAGCGCGACGGCGCGATGCTGGAGGCGACCCTGCTCGAGGGCGTCGACCGCGCCACCAAGCTCAACATCGAGGAGGCGTTCGGGCCGGTCGCCTTCTTCATCAAGTTCGACGACTTCAACGAAGCGCTCGACATCGTCAACGACAGCAAGTTCGGCCTCCAGGCGGGCATCTTCACCCGCGACCTCTTCCAGATGTTCGACGCCTGGGACCGGCTCGACGTCGGCGGCGTCGTGATCAACGACGTGCCGAGCTACCGGGTCGACAACATGCCTTATGGCGGGGTCAAGGATTCGGGCCTCGGCCGCGAGGGCATACGCTTCGCGATGGAGGACATGACCGAGATCCGCAACCTCGTCATCCGCCGCCGCGAGGAGGGGCCGGCGAAGAAGCACACGGGCAGCTGACTTCAATCCGTCATTCCAGCGAAAGCTGGAATCTCCCTTCTTCAATCCCCGTTCGAAAGAAAAGAGATTCCAGCCCTTGACGGGCTCAGGACATGCTTTCGCCGGGATGACGATTTCTCCCGGCGCAATGGCGCCAAGGCCGCGCGGGCTCAGCCGCTGGGCGTGGGGGGCGGCGGCGGCGCCTCGCCGCTGGTGAGGTCGAAATATTCGACGCGCGCGCGCGGCGATCTTTGCACGATGCGCGTGCCGGTGCGGATTTCGTAGCCCGACGTATAGGTATAGCGTTCGAGCCGGTAGGTCGGCTCGGTGCCGGGGATGGCTGCATAGCGCCGGCCGCGGATCGACTGGAGCAGCGGATCGGCCCAATCGGGATTGCCCATCTTGCGGACGATCTGCAGGTCGTTGACGCGGCCGTCGGGCTGGACCCAGAAGGCGACGTCGATCCACATGTCGTCGAAATTCCCGGCCCGCCGGGCCAGCGTCGAATCCATCGACCGGCCCTCCTCGGGAAGGCCGCCCAGGGTCGCGTCCCCGTCTTCGTTGACAGCGAGCTGGTAAGGCGGCGACCACAGCAATTGCCGGCGCTGGGTGTTGGTCTGCCTGAGCTCGGCCAGAAGGGCGTCGACGCGCTGCGTTTCGCCCCGTTCGCCGTGGATGCGGACGAGGAGCATGCGCGCGCCGATCGCGTAGATCCGGTTCTCCGGCCCGGTCCGGCGCGACATTGCGGTCAGGTCGCGGACCGCCGAGCCCTGCGGGAATTCGAGATATTCGGTCCACAAGGAGCGCAGTTCGGCGATCGCGGCGACGTCGGCGCGGCCGGCGGCGCGGGCGCGCTCGGCAAGCTCGGCGAGCTGGCGCCGGGCCGTGCGATATTGGCGGAAGGCGACCAGCGACTGGGAGATCTCCAGGCGCGCGCTGAAATGGCGGTAATCCTCGGTCGGCAGGCCGGTCTGGAGCGCGCGCAGGATGTTGGCGGTCGAGATCTGGGCGTCGCGGTCGAAGCCGAGATGGCGGGCGACCCGGGCATTGGCCCGGTAGAGATCGGAAACCGGCTCGGGATAGTTGCGCGCTTCGTCGCGGTTGCGGCCGAGCGAGTCCCGGATCGTGGTGCGCGCATCGCGATACTGGCCGGTCATGAACAGGGCCTCGGCGAGCGCCATGGTGGCGTCGATATCCTCGTTGGGCGGGCAGTTGCGGGCGAGGCAGGCCGCCAGCGCGGCGCGATAATCGGGCACGCGCCGTCCGGTGACGACGATCGTGCCGGGCTCGGCGGCTGGCGGCGCCGGCGCCTGGACCGGGGTCGCGGCGGCGGCGGCAAACAGGATGAAGCTGGCGACCATCTCACTCTCCCTCGGTGATCAATTGACCTCACCGCCGCGCGCCGCCGGCGCGGCCGGCGGCGGCGCGGCGCCTTCGCTGAGGTCGAAATATTCGACTCGGGCGCGCGCCGAGCGGCCGGCGATGTGGGTGCCGGTATCGTTATGCTGGAAGCCCGACGTATAGGTGTAGCGCTCGAGCCGGTAGCTGGCCTCGTCGCCGGCGGCGTAGCGGCGGCCCCGGATCGAGGCGAGCAGGGGATCGGCCCAGCTCGCATCGGCGCTGCGCCGAACGATCTCCAGCTCCTCGACGCGCCCGTCGGGGCGGACCCGGAAGCCGACGTCGATCCATTTGTCGTCGAAATTGCCGACCATGCGATCGGCGAGGTTCGAGGTGAGCAAGGCGGTGCGGCCGCTCGTGGCTTCTATCGCCAGAGCATGGCGGTCCACGGTTCGCCCGACATTCTCGCGCTGGCCGAGCTCATAAGACGGGCTGTAGAGCAATTGCCGGCGCTGGCCGCCGCGGCCGAGCTCGGCGATCACCGCGTCCGCCAGCCGGGTCTCGCCGCGCTCGCTGTAGATGCGCACGAGCAGCATCCTCGCCCCGGTCGCGCGGCGCTGGTCGGCCGAGCGCGACATCGCGACCAGCTCGCGCACGGTGGCGCCGCCGTGCGGCGCCTGGACGTGGGCGATCCAGAGCGACCTGAGCTCGGCGATCGCGGCGATGTCGTCGCGGTTCGCGGCCTGGGCCCGCGTGGCGAGGTCGCGCAGCTGGCGGCGGGCCTCGTCATAGTCGCCGAAGGCGACGAGCGACTGGACGATCTCGAGCCGGGCGGTGAAGTGGCGGTGGTCCTCGACCGCAAGGCCGGCCTGGAGCGCGCGCAGGATCTCGCGGGTGGAATGGACGGCGTCGCGGTCCAACCCGAGCGTGCGGGCGACCCGGGCATTGGCCCGGTAGAGGTCGGAGACCGGCTCGGGATAGTGGCGGGCCTCGTCGCGGTTGCGCGACAGCGAGCCGCGAAGGGCGGTGCGCGCTTCGTGATAGTCGCCTTCGACGAACAGCGCCTCGGCGAGCGCCGTGGTCGCGTCGATATCCTCGTTGGGCGGGCAGTGGCGCGCCAGGCAGGCGGCGAGCCGGTCGCGATAATCCTGGATGCGGACGCCGGTGACGACGATATCCTGCCCCGGCGCCGGCGCCGGCGCCTGGACCGGAGGCGCGGCGCTCGCGGCGGCGAAGAGGATGAAGGCGGTGATCATATCATTCCCCCGGGATGATCAATTGTCGCTGTTGCGCGCGGCCGGCGCGGATTCGGGCGCGGCGATGCCCTCGCTGAGGTCGAAATATTCGACGCGCGCGCGCGCCGAGCGCGCCGCGATGTGCGTTCCGGTGGTGTTGTGCTGGAAGCCCGACGTGTAGGTGTAGCGCTCGAGCCGGTAGGTGGCCGTGTCGCCGGCGGAATAGCGGCGGCCCCGGATCGAGACGAGCAAGGGATCGGCCCAGGCCGGATCGGCGCTTTGCCGCGCGACCTCGAGCTCCTCGACGCGCCCTTCGGGGCTGATCCGGAAGCTGACGTCGATCCACTTGTCGTCGAAATTGCCGGTCATGCGATCGGCGAGGTTGGCGGTGACGAGCGCGGTGTGCGCGCTGTTGACTCGGT
The DNA here is from genome assembly GCA_035543935.1 of Allosphingosinicella sp. Lineage (GTDB taxonomy): Bacteria > Pseudomonadota > Alphaproteobacteria > Sphingomonadales > Sphingomonadaceae > Allosphingosinicella. Next base: position 47,527 of record DATKIV010000012.1, on the reverse strand, counting down.
TCGGGCCTTCCAGCGCCACCGTGCCCGCGACCGCCATGTCCCTGCGGTCGTCGCTTCGGCCGCGCTCCTCGCGCTGGCTCAGCTCATAAGGCGGGTTGTAGAGCAATTGCCGGCTCCGGCTGCCGCGGCCGAGCTCGGCCATCACGGCGTCGGCGAGGCGGCGCTCGCCGCGCTCGCTGTAGATTCGGACGAGCAGCATCCTTGCTCCGGTGGCGCGGCGCTGATCGGCCGAGCGCGACATCGCGACGAGGTCGCGCAGGGCGGCGCCGCTGTGCGGCGCCTGCAAATAGGCGATCCAGATCAGGCGCAGCTCCGCGATCGCGGCAATGTCCTCGCGCCCGGCCGCGTCGGCGCGCTCGACCACCTCGCGGAGCTGGCGGCGGGCCTCGGGATATTGGCCGAAGGCGACCAGCGCCTGGACGATCTCGAGCCGGGCGGTGAAGTGGCGGTGATCCTCGACCGGAATGCCGGCCTGGAGCGCGCGCAGGATCTCGTAGGTGGAATGATTGGCGTCGCGATCCAGGCCGAGATTGCGGGCGAGGCGGGCATTGACCCGGTAGAGGTCGGAAACGGGCTCGGGAAAAGCGCGGACGTGGCGGCGGTTGCGCGACAGGGACGCGCGAACGGCGGTGCGCGCGTCGTGATACTCGCCTTCGAAGAACAGCGCCTCGGCGAGCGCCAGCGTGGCGTCGATATCCTCGTTGGGCGGGCAGCCGCGCGCCAGGCAGGCGGCCAGCCGGTCGCGCAGATCCTGGATGCGGACGCCGGTGACGACGATAGTCTGCCCCGGGGCGGGAGCGTCACGCTGCTGCGCCAGAGCGGGGGCGGCCACCGCGGTCAGAAGAGCGAGGAAGAGAGCGTGACGCATGGCGGTCTCCGATCGTGTCGTCTTTCTAAACGACGCGCTAGGTCATTGAAAGAAAAAGCAGGAATTTCGCAAGAATGATCAATGGGCGCGGCCGGCCGGAGCGGCGCCGGCGGCTTCGGCGATCGTGCGGTTCGATGCGCGCAGCTTGGCCTTGAGCACGGTGGCGAAGCCGTGCTCGATGGCGCGGCGGATATCCTCATGGGCCTCGACATAGGGCCTGAGATCCTCGGCCGGGGCGCACCAGAAGCGCGCCGGCGTCGCGAGGATGACGGTCGCGCTCGCGGTCTCGCCGGACAGGACGGTGAGCTCGCCGATCAGGTCGCCGGGCCGGCACAGGCCGACTTCGATGCCCGTGCTCAGCACGCGCGCCTCGCCCATGGCGAGATAATAAAGATGGTCGACGGGTTCGCCCTCGCGGGTAAGGACGTCGCCGGCCTTGCCGGAGAGCCAGACGCCCTGATCGACGAGGTGGCGCGCGCGGCCCCGGGGCAGGCCTTCGAACAGGCTCGCCACCATATGCTGCTCGTCGGCGCTGAAGCGGACATTGTTGTCCTCCCACAAGCGGCGGCCGACGAGGAGCAAAGCGAGGCCGGCGATCGCGCCGGTCCAGACCGCGGCCGCCACGTCGCCGGTCAGCGCCGCCCGGCCGAGCCAGGCCAGAGCCGCGCCGCCGATCAGCAGCCGCGCCAGGTGCGGCCGCGGCGCGATCACGGCCGCCAGCAGCAGCAGGAATCCCAGATGAAGCAGCAGCCCGTCCGGCCCCGGCATCGCGCGACCTCCCCGGCGCCATCATGCGCCAATGATCCGGCCGCGGAAAGGGGGCGGGGAAGCGACGCAGTCCGTCATTCCAGCGAAAGCTGGAATCTCATTTCCTTTGAAGCGTCGCAAAAGACGAGTGGGATTCCAGCTTTCGCTGGAATGACGCGTTATCCCCGCTAGCGCGCCGCGGTTTGGTCCGGCTGGCTTTCGACGAGGACGTCGAGCTGGCCCGCGCAACCATTGGCGATCAGCGCCTCGGCGACCGCCTGGACGTCGTTGAGCGGCGCATTGAGGATTCGGAAGGTGATCCGGGTCGGCACGGCGACGCCGGCCTGGCTGAAGCTGTAGGTGGCGCCATTGGCGATCGCGGTGCCGCGCGGCCAGGCGCGGGTCGGCTGGCCAGCCGGCCACGGGACGACGCGCGGGGCGCCGGTGGGGCCGGCTATGGTGAGCCGCGCTGGGGTGCTCGCGTCGGGCCGCCAGAGCATGACGCTGGCCGTGCCGGCGAGGCAGAAATTGCCGCTCTGGGTGACGTCGACATGCCAGATGGTCGGTCCGCGCGGGACGATGCCGGCGCTGCGCACGGCGCCGATGCGGGCGATGCGGCTGCCGTTCTGGGCGGTGCGCGTGCCGGATTGGGCGCTGGCCGGCGAGAAGGTGCCGGGGCCGCGGAAGGTGCGGGTGCCGCCGCCGGCCAGGATCATCACCTGGTCGCCGGCGCGCAGCACGATCCTTATGTTGTCGGGCAGCGAGCGCCCGGCCGGATAGGAGCGCGCCGAAGGCCCGGACGAGCGCACGACGAGGACGCTGGCGGCGGCCGAGGCCGCGCCGGTGACGAGCAAGGCGGCGACCAGTGCGCCGCCGAGCCGCGCTTTATTTGGAACCCAAGACAAAGTGACCTCCCGGACCGACTTCGCGCAGCCTATAGACCAAATCCTGCAAAGCCGCATCCTCCTTGTGGGCGGCGGCGATGGATTCAAGCTGAACGAGCGCCTCGGCCTCGCCCGCGTCGAAGCGCGTCCAAAGCGCCGCGAGCGTGGCGCGCAATTCCTCGTCCATGTCGGGCACCGGCTCCCAGACCATGACCGGCGTCGCCCGCCCCGACAACACGATCCGGCCCATCGGCCGGAAGATGGCGAGCGTCGATTCCCGCTTGGCCTCGTCGCTGACCAGCATCGTCGTCTTCAGCGCCTTGTTGGCGGATTCTAGCCGGGCGGCGGTGTTCATCGCATCGCCGAGCGCGGTATATTGGATGCGCCCTTCGCCGCCGAAATTGCCGACCACTGCCTGGCCCCGATGCAGCCCGACCCGGGTACAGCCGATCGGGGGCACGTCCTCGCCGCCTATGTCCTTCGCGATGCGGCGGAATTCCTCACCGCATTCGTACATCGCCCGGCCCGCGCGCACCGCCCGGTCGGCATCGTCCGGCCGGGCGATCGGCGCGCCCCAGAAGGTGACGAGCGCGTCGCCGACGAACTTGTCGAGCGTGCCGCCATGCTTGAGGACGATGTCGCTCATCAGGTCGAGATAGCGGTTGAGCAGCTTCGACAGCGTCCCCGGCGTGATCGCGTGGCTGAGCTTGGTGAAGCCCTCGAGGTCGGTGAAGAGCGCATAGATTTCGGTCTGCGTGCCGTGCAAGGCGAGCTGCTCGGGATTGCGCATGATCTCCCGCGCCACGTCGGGCGGGAGATATTTCCCAAGCGCGGACTGGGCGAAGCGCTTCTGCTCGGAGCCCACCGCGCGCGCCGCGGCGCCGACGCCGACGAAGGCGAGCAGCCAGCCGCCGCCCCAGCCGAACGCGGGAAGATCGATCGTGTCGACGTTCATGGCCTGGAGCTGGAATGGGAGCCAGGCGAGGACGGCCGCCTGCACCGCGAGCGCCAGGGCAAGTTTCCAGCCGCGCAGGTCGACGAGGCCGGTCAGGCCGCCCGCCACGACCGCCGCCAGCGCGGCCAGCCACAGCGCCCAGGTGGGAATGGCGGCCGGCATCCGTCCGTCGAGCTGTTGCGCCAGCATCTGGGCGTGGACCTCCAGCCCCTTCATCTGGCGCCCGGTGAAGCGGGTCATCGGCGTCGAATAATCGTCCTGATCGTTGATATCGCCGCCGATCAAGATGTAGCGCCCCTCGATCTGCGAGCGCAGCGCCTCGCCCGCCAGCGGGACGATCTGGATCGGCAGATTGGCGAAGACCGGGGTTTCGTCGCTCTCCGCCGTGCCAGGCAGCCGGAAATCGATGCTCCGCGTATAGGAACGGAATTCGGGATGGTCCGCGGTGAGCGCATTGGCCATGAGCGGCGGCAGGCCCTGGCGCTCCTGCGGCCAGCGCCGGACGACGGAATCGGATGAGTCGGTCTCCTGGCGGATGCTTATCGGCCGGACCGGGCCGGCCGCCGCCCGGCGCTGGAAATCGCGCAGGAACTGCTCCTGGTCGTAGGCGATCTGGTCGCGGTTGAGGCGGCTCGATCCGTAGGCGAGATAAATCGGCGTCCGCATCGTCCGCAGGGTTTCGAGCAGCTCGGCATCTTCCTGCTGCGGCTGATCGATCAGGATGTCGATGCCGATCGCGCGCGGATGCATGGCGTCGAGCGCGCGCAGGGTCTGCGACAGCAGGTGGCGGTCGAGCGGGGATCTTTTCTCAAGCCCGGCCAGAGTCTCGTCATTATAGGTGATGAGGGTGATGCGCTGGTCCTGTTCGAGGACCCTGTCGGCGGCTTCGTAGAAGCGCCAGTCGTAGAGGCCGCGCTCGGCATCGCCGGACAGCGGCAGATCCCAGCTGAAGCGCGCGAGATAGAGTCCGCCGGCGAGGAAGATGAGGGTGATGGCGAGGCGGATCAGGCCGATCTGCGCGATCGACCGCTTCAGCTTCGCCCGCCCGGAACCGCCCGCATCCGCCATCCACGCCCCCGCCTTCGCCCGGACGAGGGATAAGGGGAAATGCGAGAGCTGAACAGAGCCCGGCGAGAATGGGACAGCCCAGCGAGAATGGGGACAGTTACTTTTTTCGCAACCGCGGCATCTCCATGTCACCGCCGGTACGGCGAAAAAAGTAACTGTCCCCTTTTTAGTCCCCTTTTTCGCGCGCGCCGGCCCTCAAGGCCTGCGCCCAAGCGAGGTCGGCGAGCGGCTCCAGCGAGGCGGCCATGCTGCCGGCATGGGCGGACGACGCGGTGCCGCGCACGACCCGGCCCTTGATGCCGTGGACGATGCCGGCGAGCCGGAACAGGTTGAAGGCCATGTAAAAATCGAGGTCCGGAATGCGCTCGCGGCCGGTGCGGCGGCAATAAGCCGCGACATAAGCCGCCTCGTCTGGGATGTTGAGCGCCTCGAGGTCGCGCCCGGCGAGCCCGGTCGTGATCCCGGTCGGCATCCGGTACATCATCAGATGATAGGAGAAGTCGGCGAGCGGATGGCCGAGCGTCGACAATTCCCAGTCGAGCACCGCCAGCACCTTGGGCTCGGTGGTGTGGAAGATCATGTTGTCGCAGCGAAAGTCGCCGTGGATGACGCGCGGCTCGGGCTCGTCGGGCGGCAGGTTCTGCGGCAGCCAGTCGACGAGCCGGTCCATGGCGGCGACGCGGCCGGCCTCGACATCCTCCTGATATTGCTTCGACCAGCGCGCGATCTGCCGCGCGAAATAATTACCGGGCTTGCCGTAATCGGAAAGGCCCGCCTCGCCGGGGTCGATCAGATGGAGCCGGGCGATGGCCGCGTTCATCGCGTCGAAATAGGCTGGCCGATCGGCGGCGGCGACCTCGGGAAAGGCGGTGTCCCAGAAGATCCGCCCCTCGACCATCTCCATAACGTAGAATGGGGTGCCGATGACGCTTTCGTCCGCGCACAAGCCGTAGCTGCGGGCGACCGCGAAGCCCTGCGCCGCGAGCGCCGTGATCACCCGATATTCGCGGTCGACGGCATGGGCGCCGGGGAGCAACTTGCCCGGCGGCTTGCGCCTGAGGACGTAGCTGCGGCCCGGCGTGATCAATTTGTAGGTCGGGTTGGATTGGCCGCCGCGGAACTGCTCGACCGCGAGCGGCCCGGCAAAGCCCTCGACGTGGCGCTCCATCCAGGCCGCGAGCGCGGCGACGTCGAAGCCCTGGCCCTCGCGCACCGCCCCGGTGCCCCTGTTCTGCGCGCTCCTGTCCATGGCCCCTTCGTGCACCAGCATCGGCCTGGGCTCAAGCGGCCTGGAAAAATGGCGGAAAACCGCTGCTTTTCCGGTCTCGTAAATTTTTTGTTAGGGTTAGCGACATGTTTACCAAGCCGCCGGGACTATAAGGGCTGGAAAGGTATGGCGCCGTCCCGCGCGGGTTTCCAGACAGGCTTCGGAGCATATTTTTTGCCCGGTCTCGAAGGAAGCAAACCAAACCGCCGGCGGTTTTTGGCCGAACCGAAGGTGTCCAGACCTTTCCTCATTTGTCGGGTCCGACAATCAGAGGGGAACATTGCGATGAAGAAGAAGATCGATATCGCCACCATTCCGGAGCTGGGCACCAGCGTCGGCATGCACGGCTCGGTCAAGCAGACGGAGGTCGGTGGACCCCTCTGCCTCGGCGCCATTATCTGGATTGCCGTCGCGCTCTGAGCTTTCGCGCTCGGATTGCGTCTGGAGAGAGGCGGAGGCGCGATGCGTCTCCGCCTGTTTTCATTGTCGCTGGCAAGGGTTACAGAACACCCAAGGGAATGAACGAATGATCGCCAGCGCCGCCCTTGCCGCTTGGCTCGCCGATCGCGACGGCCAGAAACGGTCGCAGGCGGCCGGCGATGCGATGGCGCGCGACTGGCGCCGTCATCCGATAGTGACCGGCCTCGAGCGCCGGCTCGCCACCCTGTCCGAGCGCAGCGCCGAGGCCGTCCTCGCCGCCGCCCGCGAGTTCATCGACAACGAGGACGACATCGCTTCGTTTATGTCGCAATTGATCGCGGCGAACCGCGCCGATCCTTTTTTCCGCCCGCCTTTCGTTCCGACCTCGAGCGATATCCATTCGGGCCTGCTGCTCTTCCACAATCCGGATCTGTCGATCGCGCTCGCAGCCAGCGGCGTCGACATGCTCGCCGCCAAGAAAGCCGGGCCGCGCGGCTCCACCTCGATCGGCTTTTCCGGCGTCGTCACCCTGTTCCGCTATTTGCGGGCGGGCGGCGCGACCATGTCCTTCTGGGAGGCGCCGACGATCACCGGGGATTTCCTCGCCACCCGGGCCGGCAAGTGCCGTTTCGTGGGCCGCCGCCGGATCGAGGATGGCGAGGATATATTGCTCGACGGCCGCTATCAGAGCTTCGTCGTCGAGCATGCCGAATCCGACATGCTTTGTTTTCAGGCGCTGGTCCGCCGCGAGGCGGCGCCGCTCGCCGCCGAATATGACAGCAAGACGCTGTCGTTCGTCGGCGCCTCGAGCACCGACGAGGCGAGCTCGCGCGTGCAGATGATGATCTCGATGCTGCGCGTGATGGGGCGGGGGGACGCGCTGCCGCTGATCGTCGAGGCGCTCGACAGCCCGCATTTCTACACGCGCTGGCACATCATGCGCGAGCTGCTGGCGATGGATGCAGAGGCGGCGCTTCCGCTGCTCAGGCGGATGGCGGCGCACGATCCCCATCCCGAGGTTCGCGCCGCCGCGTGCCAGACGTTCGACATGTTCTTCGCCGACGAAGAAGGTGAAGTCGCGGCAAAGCAGGAGGCGCCGCGTCCTGCTGTCGACGGAGAGTCGCAATGCCGCGCCTGATCTCCGCCGAAACCGAGGAGCGGCTGGAGCTGGCCGAGCTGGTCGAGATGCTCGAGACCGACGATTTCGACGGCCAGGACGAGGACAATTTCGCCTCCTGGGGCATCCAGCTCAAGAAGCTCGCCAACGATCGCGATTTCCTCGCCGACATGATGATCGCCGAGCTGAAGCAGCGCTGCGACGGCCAGGTCCGGGACAATCAGTACAGCGCCCAGGTCGTCATGCTGCACGGCCGCTCGTCCAAATTCCTGCTGCGCGCCAATTTCTGGCCGGCGCTGAAGGACAGCATCGTTCGCCATTCGGGCACCGATCCCTTCTTTTATGGGACCGCCCATGACCATAATTTCTCGTTCTTGACCGTCGGCTACCTCGGGCCCGGTTATTGGAGCGACTATTACGAATATGATTATGGCGAGGTGGTCGGCTATCCCGGCGAGACGGTGAACCTGCGCTTCGTCGAGAAGGCGCGGCTCGATGAGGGCAAGGTCATGCTCTACCGCGCCCACCAGGACATCCACCTGCAATTGCCGGCGGATGCGATGTCGGTCTCGCTGAACATCGTCGAGGCCTCGCATTCATCCTCCTTCCGCGATCAATATCGCTTCGACCTCGCGCAATCGAAGGTCGACGGGTTCATGAACCGGACCTCGCTCGAGCCGATGCTGGCGATGGTCGCGCATTTCGGCGGCGAGGAGGGCGAGGATCTGCTCGCCAATTTCGCGGACGCCCATCCGAGCGACCGAATGCGCTGGTGCGCGCTGCGCGCCCGCGCCGCCGCCACGCCGACGCTCGATGCCCGCATCGAGGCCTTCGCGGAAGGAACGCGGGCGGACAGCCTCCTGGTCAGCGCCATGGCGCGGCGCGAGATCGCGCGCCTCGAGGCCGGCCGCGCCTGGATCGCCGGCGCCCCGCTGCGCGGCGTCGCCTGAAAACGGGCCTTCGTCGAAAAATATGCTGGGGCCGCTGGATTCTGCTATAGGAGTCGCGTGGGCTGCATTTGGGGACGACCGTGAATGGCCGCCGCACTTAATCTGATCATCTCGCGAGCGAAGCCGTAGGCGCGTCCCGGCGCCCGGGCCCGGGCGCCCTGTGTTTGGCGTAAGTATTTGGTGGGCTGTCCTTTGAAGGGAGGCGACGATGATCTACAGGACCCTGCTTCTCGCGGCCGTCGCGACGGCCTTCGCTGCACCGGCCTCGGCCGGCGTCACGGTGCTCGGCAACAGCGATGCCAGGCTCTGCTTCGAGGCGGCGGATTCCCCCATGATGCCGTCGGGGAGCGACGTCAGGCGCTGCGACGAGGCGCTGCAGCGCGACAATCTCACCGGCTATGAGGTCGTCGCCACCCACGTCAATCGCGGCATATTGCGCCTGCGCCGCGGCCAGGTCGACGAGGCCGTCGCCGATTTCGACCGGGCGATCGCGCTCGATCCGGAGCAGCCCGAATCCTATATCAACAAGGGCGCGGCGATGATGCGGCGCAACAATGCGGAAAGCGCGGTGCAATTGTTCACGGTCGCGCTCGAGCGCAACACGACGCGGCCGGCATTGGCCCATTATGGACGCGCCATGGCCCAGGAGGAGCTCGGCAACGTCGCCGCCGCCTATCGCGACTATCGCCGGGCCAGCGAGCTCGCCCCCACCTGGCGCGAGCCGCAGCTCGAGCTGACCCGCTTCCGGGTGACGAGCGGAACGGTGCGCGGCCCGGGCGGTTGAAGTCTGTGCGGGCCGCCGGGCGGCCCGGACAGGAGACAGGTTGATGCCGTTCACGCTTCCCCCGCTGCCATTCGCCAAGGACGCGCTCGGCACGCACATGTCCGCCGAGACGTTCGATTATCATCATGGCAAGCACCACAAGGCCTATGTCGACAAGGTCAATGCGGCGGTGGAGGGCAAGGAAGGCCTGGCCGGCGCCTCGCTGGCCGAGCTGATCCGCGCGGCGAAGGAGAAAGGCGACAAGGGCCTGTTCAACAATGCCGCCCAGCATTGGAACCACAGCTTCTTCTGGCAATGCCTGGCGCCGCCGCAGGGCCAGCGGCCGACCGGCCAGCTCGCCGAGCGGATCGACGAGGGCTTCGGCGGCGTCGATGCTTTACTGGCCAAATTGAAGGAGGAGGCGGTCGGCCATTTCTCCAACGGCTGGGCCTGGCTGGTGCTCGACGGCGACGCGCTCAAGGTGACCTCGCTCCACGACGCCGACACGCCGGTCGTCCACGACGGCATGAAGCCGCTCCTGACGCTCGATGTCTGGGAGCATGCTTATTATATCGATTATCGCAACGAGCGCCCCAAATTCGCCGAGAGCGTGCTCGGCAACATCGTCAACTGGGAGTTCGTCGCGAAGAATCTCGACGGCGAGGGCGTGTCGCGGGCGGACCAGCAAGGCTGAAGGGGGAAGACTTAGGGGACAGTTACTTTTTTCGCGGCCGCAGGCACTTTCGCGTCACTGTCGGTACCGCGAAAAAAGTAACTGTCCCCCATTAACGCCCGCCCAGGGTTTCCGCCATGTCGAGGACGATCTGGCCGCGCTGTATCGGCGGACCCGCCTCCGGGTCTATCCGGTAAAGCGCGCGCAGATGGGCGATGTCGGCCTGGGTCAGCGCGATCGGGCGCCGCTCCGGCGGGCCGGGTTCATCAGGTTGAGGATGGTGTCGGACTCGTCGCATGCCTGTGCGACCTGCGTCCGCGCGAGCGCGAGGAACGCCAGGAGATCGGCGATCGAGGCGGTCTCCTCGCTCTCGACATGACGGGTGTCGGCGAAGATCAGCACATGGGCGAGGCCGCTGCTGATATGGTTGGTGAGCCGGCTGCCGGCGCCGCCGCCAGGGGCAGGCCGCAAAGAGCTGAAAGCGCCAGCGGAGAGGGCGGCGCATCGCGTCAGGTCTTGAGCCGGTACCCCGTCCGGAACATCCAGCCGACGATCGCCAGGCAGACCACCAGGAATCCCAATGTCGCCGCGAGGCTGACGCCGACGCCGACGTCGCCCTGGCCGCCGTAGAAGCTCCAGCGGAAGCCCGAGATCAGATAGACGACCGGGTTGAACAGGGTGACCGTGCGCCAGGGCTCGCCGAGCATGGTGATCGAGTAGAAAGCGCCGCCGAGGAAGGTGAGGGGGGTCACGATCAGCATCGGGATGAACTGGATCTGCTCGAAATTCTTGCCCCAGATGCCGATGATGAAGCCGAACAGAGAGAAGGTCACCGCGGTCAGCGTCAGGAAGGCGACCATCCAGAACGGGTGGTGGATCTGGATCGGCACGAAGCAGGCGGCGGTGGCGAGGATGACGAGGCCGAGGACGATCGACTTGGTCGCCGCCGCCCCGACATAGCCGAGCACGGTCTCGAAGGGCGAGATCGGCGCCGACAGCAATTCGTAGATGGTGCCGGTGAATTTGGGGAAGAAGATGCCGAAGCTGGCGTTGAAGATGCTCTGCGTGAACAAGGAGAGCATGATCAGCCCCGGCACGATGAACGCGCCATAAGCGACGCCGCCGGTCGCCTCGCGGCTGAGGCTGCCCCCGATCGCGGCGCCGAAGACGACGAAATAGAGCGAGGTGGTGATGACCGGCGTCACCAGGCTCTGCCAGAGCGTGCGCATGGCGCGCGCCATTTCGAACCGGTAGATCGCCCAGACGCCGTAACGGTTGAAAATCATCGCGCGGGCTCCTCCCCGACGGGGCGGGGCTGGTGGACGAGGCTGACGAAGATGTCCTCGAGCGAGCTCTGGCGGGTGTGAAGGTCCTTGAAGCCGATGCCGAGGTCGCTCATCCGCCGGAGCAGCGAAGGGACGCCCGTGCGCTCGGCATTGGCGTCGAACGCGTAGAGCAGCTCGTGGCCGTCGCCCTGGAGCGCGAGGTTCCACTCGGCGAGCTCGAGCGGGATCGCCTCCATCACGTCGGTGAGGTTCAGGGTCAGCTCCTTGCGGCCGAGCTTCTTCATCAGCGCCGCCTTCTCCTCGACGACGATCAGCTCGCCGTGCGAGATCACGCCGACCCGGTCGGCCATCTCCTCGGCTTCCTCGATATAATGGGTGGTCAGCACGACGGTGACGCCGCCCTCCCTGAGGCGGCGGACCAGCTCCCACATGTCGCGGCGCAATTCGACGTCGACGCCGGCGGTCGGCTCGTCGAGGAACAGCAATTCGGGTTCGTGGCTGAGCGCCTTGGCGATCATCACCCGGCGCTTCATGCCGCCCGACAATTCCATGATCTTGGCCTTGCGCTTGTCCCACAGCGAGAGGTCGCGCAGCACCTTCTCGACGAAGGCGGGGTTCGGCGCGCAGCCGAACAGGCCGCGGCTGAAGGTGACCGTCGCCAAGACCGTCTCGAAGGCGTCGGTGTTGAGCTCCTGCGGCACCAGCCCGACCAGTCGCCGCGCCGCGCGATAGTCGCGGCCGATATCGTGGCCGGCGACCTCGACCCGCCCCGCGCTCGGCGTGACGATGCCGCAGACGATCGAGATCATCGTCGTCTTGCCGGCGCCGTTGGGGCCGAGCAAGGCGAAGATCTCGCCCTTGGCGATTTCGAGGTCGAGCGGCTTCAGCGCCTCGACGCCGGTCGCGTAGACCTTGCTCAGCCCCTGGATGGAAAGCATGTTCGCCATCATTCCACCGGCGGCAGCGGCAGCGGGAGCGGGAGCGGGGCGGGGGGCGGCGGATCGGCGGGCACCTCGTCGCCGAGGCCGTGCTTCAGCAGCATCGGCACGTTGGCCGCGGCGAACAGGAAGGTCGCGGGCAGGAACACCCACAATTTGAACGCGACCCAGGTGTCGGTCGTCGTCATCCGCCAGACGATCTCGTTGAGGATCGCCATGAAGATGAAATAGCCGATCCAGTTGCGGGTGAGCAGCAGCCAGCCGCGCTCCCGGAGGCCCGGATAAGCGGCGCCCAGCACGAGCTTGAGCAAATTGCGTCCGGTCCGGAGGCCGAACAGGAGCAGACCGGCGATCGTCGCATAATAAATGGTCGGCTTGATCTTGATGAAGGTCTCGTCGTGGAGCAGCAGGGTCAGCCCGCCGAAGATCACCACCATGATCCCCGAGAACCACAGCATCGGCGAGATGGAGCGGTAGCGGATCTGCGAGATCAGCATCGCGAACATCATCGCCACCATGAAGATGCCGGTCGCGTAGAAGATGCGGACCTGGCTCGGCACCGGCGCGAAGAAGTTGGTCAGGAAGAAGAGCAGCAGCGGCCCGTAATCGATCGCCAAAGTGGCGCCGATGCCCGGGCGCGGCGCCGCGGCGGCCGCGGGCGGCTTGGCGGTTTCGAGGCTCATGCCGCCGCTCCCGCGATCGCGCGCGCTGCCAGGGCCGGGTCGAAGGGCCTGAGGTCGTCCATGCCCTCGCCGACGCCGATGGCGTGGATGGGCAGGCCGTATTTCTCGGCCGCCGCGACGAGGACGCCGCCGCGCGCGGTGCCGTCCAACTTGGTCATGACCAGGCCCGTGACTCCCGCCACCTCGCGGAAGACCTCGATCTGCGAGAGCCCGTTCTGGCCGGTGGTGGCGTCGAGCACGAGCACGACGTCGTGCGGCGCGGCCGGATTGAGGCGCCCCAGCACCCGGCGGATCTTGGCAAGCTCGTCCATCAACACCTTCTTGTTCTGCAGCCGGCCGGCGGTGTCGACGATGAGCACGTCGATTCCCTCGGCGGTGGCCTGCTTGACCCCGTCATAGACGATCGCCGAGCTGTCCGAACCCTCCGGCCCGGCGATGATCGGCACGCCCGCCCGGTCCGCCCAGATCCGCAATTGCTCGATCGCCGCCGCGCGGAACGTGTCGCCGGCCGCGAGCAGCACCGAATAATCCTGCTCCTGGAAAAGATGGGCGAGCTTGGCGATGGTGGTGGTCTTGCCCGAGCCGTTGACGCCGACGACGAGGATCACCTGCGGCCGCGGGAAGGCGACGATCTCGAGCGGCTCGGCGACGGGGCGCAGGATCTTCTCAAGCTCCTCGGCGACGACAGCGCGCACCGCCTCCTCGGTCAGGCCGCGCTCGAACTTCTCGCTGGCGAGCCGGTCGCGGACCTTGGCCGCGGTCTCCGGCCCGAGGTCGGACGCGATCAGCGCCTCCTCGATCGCGTCCAAAGTCGCGGCGTCGAGGCTCGCCTTGGTGAACAGGCCGGTGAGATTGTCGCCGAGCCGGTCCGAGGTCTTGCGGAAGCCCGAGCGCATGCGCTCGAGCCAGGTCTGCTCGCTCACAGAGGCGCTCCGATCAGGGTGCCGGAGTCGACGGCGGTGACGAGGACGTCGACGATATCCCCGTCATTCCAGCGCAAGCTGGAATCTCTTTGCCTTAAAGAAGTGGGATTCCAGCTTTCGCTGGAATGACGGACTTGGACCGGCGCGAAATTCTCCGCGTGACCCAGGCCGCCCTTCTCCACCAGCACCTTCTGCTTTGTCCCCACCAGCCCCTCCAGCCACGCCGCCTTGCGCGCGGCGCAGGCCTCGCGCAGGGCGCGGGCGCGTTGCTTGGCGATGGCGGGAGGAACCTGGGGCATGAGCGCCGCGGGCGTGCCACGCTTTGGCGAGAAGGGGAAGATGTGGCCCATGACGATGTCGCACTCCTCGACGAGGCGCAGCGTGTTGCGGGCCATTTCGTCGCTCTCGGTCGGGAAGCCGGCGATGAGGTCGGCGCCGATCGCGATCTGAGGGCGCTTCGCCTTGAGCCGCGCCACCGTCTCGACCGCGTCCCGCCGCGAGTGTCGCCGCTTCATCCGCTTGAGGATCATGTCGTCGCCGGCCTGGAAGCTCATATGGAGGTGCGGCATGAAGCGCGGCTCGCCGGTCGCCAGCTCGAACAGCCGCTCGTCCATCTCGATGCAGTCGAGCGAGGAAAGGCGCAGGCGCGGCAGCGCCGGCACGTGCCTGAGGATGCGCTCGATCAGCTGACCCAAGGTCGGCGCGCCGGGCAGGTCCGACCCATAGCTGGTCACGTCGACGCCGGTCAGCACCACTTCCCCGCAGCCCTCGTCGACCAGGGCCGCGATCCGCTCGATCACCAGCCCGGCCGGCACCGAGCGGCTGTTGCCGCGCCCATAAGGGATGATGCAGAAGGTGCAGCGATGATCGCAGCCATTCTGCACCTCGACGAACGCCCGCGCCCGCCCGGCAAAGCCGGCGGCGAGATGCGGCGCGGTTTCGCGCACCTGCATGATGTCGGAAACGCGCACATCCGTCGCCGAGACGCCAAACCCCAGGATCCGTTCGGCCTGAGCCTGTCGAAGGCCCTTCCTTTCTTCCTTGTCACCCAAGGGGAAGGGCAGGGCTTCGACAGGCTCAGCCCGAACGGTGGGGGTGAAATTCTCAGCGAGCCATTTCTCCCGATTCCCCAGGACCCGGCTCACCTCCGGCATCGCCGCGAACATTTCCGGTTCCACCTGCGCCGCGCAGCCCGTCACGATCACCCGCGCGTCGGGCCGGGCATTCTTGGCCTTGCGGATCGCCTGGCGGGTCTGGCGCACCGCTTCGTTGGTGACCGCGCAGCTGTTGACGATGATGAGGTCGTCCTCTTGCCCCGCGAGGCCGCGCATGGCCTCGCTCTCGGCGGCGTTGAGACGGCAGCCCAGGGTGATGACCTGCGGCCCGCTCATGCTTTCAACTCGCCGGTGAAGACGTGGGTGGCGGGCCCGCTCATCCGGATCGTGCCGCCCGGCGTCCAGTCGATGGTCAGCGACCCGCCGGGCAGCCGCACCTCGACCGGGCTTGAGACCAGTCGCTGGCGGATCGCGACGACCGCCGTGGCGCATGCGCCGGTCCCGCAGGCCGCGGTCAATCCGGCGCCGCGCTCCCAGACGCGCAACCTTATGGCGTCCTCCTCGAACGAGGCGACATTGACGTTGACCCGTTCGGGGAAGAGCGGGTCATGCTCGATCAGCGGCCCGAGCCGGGCCAGGTCGACCGCGTCCGCGTCGCGGACGAAGAAGACGATATGGGGATTGCCGACATTGACCGCGGCGCCGTCCTGCAGATCCTCCCAGCCGGCCGGCATCGCCGCCGTGTCCATGGCATAGCCAAGCGGGATCTCGTCCCAGCCGAAGCGCGGGCTGCCCATACGGACGCCGTCCGTATCGCCGGTCAGGATGCCGCCCTTCGTCTCGATGGTGGCGCTGCCGCCCTCGAGCAGGACCACGCAGCGGGTGGCATTGCCGCAGGCCTCGACCTCGCCGCCGTCCGAATTCCAGATCCGCATCCTGACATCGGCGACGTCGGACGGCTCGAGCAGGATCACCTGGTCGCAGCCGACCCCGGTGCGCCGGTCGGCGATCGCCCGCGCGCGCGCTTCGTCCATCGCCACCGCGCCTTGGCGCGCGTCGAGGATGACGAAGTCGTTGCCGAGGCCATGCATCTTGTGGAAGCGCGTCATGATGAGGCGCGATCTAGGGGGCGGACTGGCTCAAGTCCACCTCGGGCGCTTGCCTTCCGCGCGCTTCGCCCCTATGTGCGCCCCATCCCGATGACGGGTGAGCTTCGAGGCGTCCATGGACGCACGCTGGCCGGCGAGGTTTCGCCCGCCGGCGTTTTTCGTTTGGTGCCATTTGTTTCCGGGAGCCGGAGAAGACTATGTTCGAGAGCCTGAGCGATCGTCTGTCCGGCGTCTTCGACCGCCTTCGCGGCCGCGGCGCGCTCAGCGAGGCCGACGTGCGCGGCGCGATGCGCGAGGTGCGGATCGCACTGCTCGAGGCCGACGTCGCGCTCCCCGTGGTCCGCGAGTTCGTCGACAGGGCGACCGAGCAGGCGGTGGGCCAGCAGGTGCTGCGCTCGGTCACGCCCGGCCAGCAGGTCGTCAAGATCGTCCATGACGCCCTGGTCGAGATGCTCGGCGCCGAGCAGGCCGAGCTCCAGATCGAGGTCACCCCGCCCGCCGTGATCATGATGGTCGGCCTGCAGGGCTCGGGCAAGACCACGACCACCGCCAAGCTCGCCAAGCGCCTCACCGGGAAGGACCGCAAGAAGGTGCTGATGGCGTCACTGGACGTCAACCGCCCGGCCGCGCAGGAGCAGCTCGCCATATTGGGCCGTCAGGCGGAGGTCGCGACCCTGCCCATCGTCCCGGGCCAGGCCCCCGTCGACATCGCCCGGCGCGCGCTCAACGCCGCGAAATTGCAGGGCTATGACGTGCTGATGCTCGATACGGCTGGCCGGCTCCATGTCGACCAGGCCTTGATGGACGAGATGAAGGCCGTGGCTCAAGTTTCTGAGCCCGATGAGGTTCTTCTCGTCGCCGATGCGATGACCGGGCAGGATGCCGTCAACGTCGCCAAGAGCTTCACCGACCAGGTCGTCTTGACCGGCGTGATCCTGACCCGGATGGACGGCGACGCCCGCGGCGGCGCCGCTTTGTCGATGCGCGCGGTCACCGGCAAGCCGATCAAGTTCGCCGGCACCGGCGAGGCGATCGACAAATTGGAGCCCTTCCACCCCGAGCGGGTCGGCGGCCGCATCCTCGGCATGGGCGACGTCGTCTCCCTCGTCGAGCGCGCCCAGGAGACGATCGAGGCCGACGAGGCCGAGGCGCTCGCCAAAAAGATGGCCAAGGGCCAGTTCGACCTCAACGATCTGCGCGGTCAGCTGCGCCAGATGCAGCGCATGGGCGGCCTCGGCGCGCTCGCCGGGATGATGCCCGGCATGGGCAAGATCAAGAATCAGATGAACGCATCGGGCGTGCTCGAGGGCAATGTGCTCGGCCGCCTCGACGCGATCATCGGCTCGATGACGGTGAAGGAGCGGGGCAAGCCGGACCTCCTCAACGCCAAGCGCAAGATCCGCGTCGCCAAGGGCTCGGGCACCACCGTGCAGGAGGTCAACCGCCTGCTCAAGATGCACCAGGAAATGGCGACTGCGATGAAGAAGATCAAAAAGATGGGCGGGCTCGGCAAGCTCGGCGCCCTGTTCGGCGGCGGCGGCGGGATGGGCGGCCCTGGCGGAGGCGGCATGGGCGGTCTCGGCGGCGCCGGCATGCCCGGCGGCCTTCCCGGACTTCCCGGCGCCCAGGGCGGCATGCCCTTCAATCATCCAGACAAATTCAAGAAATAGACGTATCTCTCAGAAAGGAATAGTAAAATGGCAGTTGCAATCAGGCTGAGCCGGGGCGGCGCGAAGAAGCGGCCTTATTACAAGATCGTGGTCGCCGATGCCCGCAACGCTCGCGACGGCAAGTTCATCGAGCGCATCGGCAGCTACAATCCGCTGCTCTCCAAGGACAATCCCGACCGGGTGAAGCTCGACGCCGAGCGCGCCAGGCATTGGCTCTCGGTCGGCGCGCAGCCGTCGGACCGCGTGCTTCGCTTCCTCGACGCCGCCGGCGTCGTCGAGCGTCCCGCGCGCAACAACCCGAAGAAGGGCGAGCCGGGCGAGAAGGCCAAGGAGCGCGTCGAGGAGCGGGCCGGCAAGGAAGCCGCCGCCGCCGAAGCCGCCGCCGAGGCGGCCGCCGCGCCTGCGCCTGCCGAGGAGGCCCCCGCCGAAGAGACCGTGGCCGAGGAAGCGGCTCCCGCCGAGGAGGCCGGGACCGAGGAGGCTCCCGCCGCCGAGGAGGAAGCGCCTGCGGCTGCTGAGGAAGCCCCGGCTTTGGAAGCCGCCGCCGAGGAGCCTCCGGCCGTCGAGGAAGCGCCTGCTGCCGAGGAAGCCCCGGCTGTGGAAGCCGCCGCCGAGGAGGCTCCGGCCGTCGAGGAAGCGCCTGCTGCCGAGGAAGCCCCGGCCGAGGAAGCCGCCGCCGAGGAGGCTCCGGCCGCCGAGGAGGCTTCGGCTCCGGAAGCCGACGCTCCCGCCGCGGAGGATGCTCCGGCCGCTGAAGAGCCCGCCGCCGAAGAGGCCGAGAAGGCCGAGAAGGCCGAATAGGTCTTGGCTGAATCCCAGGTCACCCTCGCCGCCGTCGCCGGAGCCCATGGCCTCGGCGGCGAGGTGCGCCTGAAATTGTTCGCGCAGGGCGTCGATAGCCTGAAACGGCACGAGACCTTGTTTGCCGGCGCGCGCGCGCTGACCCTCAAGTCGGTCAAGCCCGGCAGCGCCGGCGCGATCGCCCGCTTCGCCGAGATCGCCGACCGCGCCGCGGCTGAGGCGCTGCGCGGGACCTTGCTGACCGTGCCGCGCTCGGCGCTGCCGCCGCTGGACGAGGGCGAATATTATCACGCGGACCTGCTCGGCCTGCCTTGCGTGGACGCCGCCGGTGCCGCGCTCGGCACGGTCGTGGGCGTCGAAAATTACGGCGCCGGCGACCTGCTCGAGATCGAACGCCCCGACGGCAGGCGCGCGCTCATCCCGTTCCGCCCCGGCGTGGCGGATCTGGAGGACGGCAAGGTGGTCGCCGACCCGGTGTTCCTGGCCTAAATCCGTCACTCCAGCGAAAGCTGGAATCCCTTTGTTTTCAGCAGCAAGGAAGAGAGATTCCAGCTTTCGCCGGAATGACGCATTACCGGACGAGCGGTGTTTCCCGCGCCAGATCGTTCCTTATCGTCGTCGCCGCGACGCCGCCTTCGCCCATGGCGTGGCTGATCTGGTCGAGGCCGATGACGACGTCGCCGGCGGCATAAGCGCCGGGCACATTGGTGCGCTGGTGGGCGTCGACGAGGATGCAGCCGGTCTCGCCGTTCAGGGCCACCCCGATCTGGCCCGCGAGCTCGCTGTGCACGTCCGAGCCCAAAGCCGGATAGACGCTGTCGAACACCTGGTGGCCGCCGGCCGTCTCGACCACGATCGCCTCGTCGAGCGCTGCGACCGCGTGGCAGGGCCCGTCCACCGCGCGGATGCCGAGCGCGCGGAGCTTCGCCTGGTCCTCGGGCGCGAGGTCGAGCGCCCGGTCCGGCGCGATGAGGGTGATGTCGGCGGTATAGCCGCGCAGGAACAGGGCCTCGGCGACGCCGCGCGCGCCGCTGCCGATCACGCCGACCTTGCGGTCGGTCACCTCATAGCCGTCGCAGATCGGGCAATAGCGGATCAGGCCGCGCGCCAGCGCCTCGTCGTGCAGGATCTCGTCCATCGCCGGCCTGCGGTTGGTCACCCCCGTGGCGAGCAGCACGGTCCGCGCCCGTGTGGGCCCGGAGCCCCATTCTGCGACGAAGCTGCCTTCCTCCCGGTCGAGCCGGGTCACCCGGCCGTCTTCGATCGCCGCGCCATATTTCTGCGCCTGGGCCTTCATGCGCGCGATCAATTCCTCGCCCGATATGCCGTCGGGAAAGCCGGCATGATTGCGGGTGCACGGGATGAGCGCGGCCCGGCTCGCGCCGGCGTCGACCACGCGCAGCTTGAGGTGGAAGCGGGCGAGATAGATGGCCGCGGTCAGCCCGGCCGGGCCGCCGCCGATGATCAGGCAGTCGAGAAGGTCGTCGCTCATTGCGCTCCTACATTGTCCGGGCCGCTTGGTTCCGTCTACATGCGGCGGGAAGAAAGCCACACCCCGGGGGAGAGACATGCGCAAGACCCTGATTGCCGCCCTCCTGGTCGTCGCCGCCGCGCCCGCTTTTGCCCAGCCGACGGCGGAAGCGCCGCCCGCGGTCGAGCAGCTGGCGCCGCGCATCGACGCTTTCTTCCAGGATTTCGCGCGCGAGGCGCATGTTCCCGGCATGGTCTGGGGCATCGTCCGCGACGGGCGGCTGGTCCATGTCGGCACGCTCGGCGAGCAGGATCGCGAGAGCCATCGGCCGGTCGGTGCCGACAGCCTGTTCCGCATCGCCTCCATGTCCAAGGCGTTTACCGCGCTGGCGATCCTGAAGCTCCGCGACGAGGGCCGTCTCCAGCTCGACGCGCTCGCCGAGACCTATGTGCCGGAGATGCGGCGCCGGCGCTATCCGACCACCGACAGCCCCCGAATCCGCGTTCGCGATCTCTTGAGCCATGTCGGCGGTTTCGTCACCGACGATCCCTGGGGCGACCGCCAGCAGGTGCTGTCCGACGCCGACTTCACTCGCATGCTGCGCGACGGCGTCCCCTTCACCCGCGCCCCTCAGAGCCAATTCGAATATTCGAATTTCGGCTATGCCCTGCTCGGGCGGATCGTCGCCAACGTCTCGGGCCGCCCCTATAAGGATTATATCGAGGCCGAGATCATGCGTCCGCTCGGCATGGCGTCGAGCGGCTACGACATATCGGCCGCGCCGCCGGCGCGCCGCGCGCTCGGCTATCGCTTCGAGAACGAAGCTTATGCGCGCGAGCCGGACATGCGGCACGGCGCGTTCGGCGCGATGGGCGGCGTCCAGACCAGCGCCAATGATTATGCGCGCTGGGTCGCCTTCCTGCTCGCCGCCTGGCCGCCGCGCGACGGCGCCGAGCGCGGCCCCGTGCGCCGCGCCAGCGTGCGCGAGCTCTCCCAGGGGCTCAACTTCCCCGCGGTCGCCCACCGCCCGGGCGGCGCACCCGAGGATTGCCCGCAGGCGGCGGCCTACGGCATGGGCATGCGGGTCGCGGTGGATTGCGAGCTCGGCCTCACCATGGCGCATGGCGGCGGCTATCCGGGCTACGGCTCCTTCCTGCTGCTGCTGCCCGAACGGGGCGTTGGCATCTTCGCCTTCGCCAACCGCACTTATGCCGGCCCGTCTCCACCCGTCTGGCAGGCCGCGCTGGCGCTCCACCGCGCCGGCCTGCTCCCCGCGCGCGAGGCGCCGGTCAGCGAGGCGCTCGCCGCCAATTACGCCGCCGCCGGCGCGATGTACCAGGCGGGCAATATCGCGCCGGGGCAAGGCCGGCTGGCGATGAACTTCCTGATGGACCGCAGCATCGACAATTGGACCGCCGAGTTCGCCCGCCTCAAGGCGCAGACCGGCGTCTGCCGCACCGACGTCCCGATCGCCGCGACCGGCGCGCTCTCCGGCAATTTCACCTGGGCCTGCGAACGCGGCAGCCTCCAAGGCCAGCTCCTCCTTGCGCCGACCAGCCCGCCGACGATCCAGGCGCTGCGGCTGCGGGTGATGCCTTGAAGGCGGGCGACGAGTAATGTATATACCAGAAGTATATACGAGGCCATGATATGAAGACGACGAAAACCTTCAAATCCGGCAATTCGATCGCGGTGCGCCTGCCAAAGGCGCTCGGCATCGCCGAAGGCGTGGAGATGCGGGTCCGTGAAGACCAAGGACGCTATATCGTTGAGCCTGTGGACAAGCCGAGGCGAAAGATCGACCTGACCGGAATTTTCGGTTCGATCCCGACGCTGACCCGGCAGCCCTTCGAGCATAACGAGCGCGGCCGGAAAGGAAGCCGCGACTAGGTGGCCGAGCCCGAATATCTGATCGATGCAAATCTGTGCATCAACGTTCTGGAGGGGCAATCTGAAATCGCCGCTAGACGCTTGGTCTCGTGCGAGATGGGGCAGGTCGTCACTTCGGCAATCGTCTACGCCGAGGTGATGATTGGGGCAGAGCAACAAGGGAAGCTCGATAGGGCGATCGCGTTCTTCGCGCAGATACCGGTGCTTGCGTTTGATGAGGCCGCGGGCAGGGTTTATTCCCGACTGCCGTTCAAGCGGGGCAGCTATGACCGGCTGATTGCCGCCCAGGCGCTAGCGCTCGGGCTGACGGTCGTCACCAGCAATCTGGCCGACTTTGGGGATGTTCCCGGCCTGCAGGTCGAGGATTGGGCCCGAGGGTCCAGGAGGTTACTATGAGTTACTGCCGTTGGGGCGAGGGCGACCTCTACGCATATCGAGGCGCGGAAGAATATATTGTGCATGTCGCTGCTCGATGCGTCGGCGGCGACGTGCGCGAACAATATGTCGAACCGACCGCCCACGCTTTGCTTGCCCGCATGCTTTGGCTTGGCAGCAAAGGTTGCGACTATCCCTGGGACGCGCTTCGCTTCCTGAAGGAAGATATCATCGCCGAAGTCGAGGAGCGGGAACTGGTCGCGCGAGAGGTGGTCTGAGGCGAATGTCAGTGAACCAAGCTTCCGGATGGCCCGCCACCATCCTCACCCTCTATCCGGAGATGTTCCCCGGCCCGCTCGGCCTCAGCCTCGCCGGCCGCGCGCTCAGCGAGGGGATCTGGTCGCTCGACGCGGTCCAGATCCGCGATTTCGCGACCGACAAACACCGCTCGGTGGACGACACGCCGGCCGGCGGCGGGGCGGGGATGGTGATGCGGGCCGACGTGCTGGCGCTGGCGGTGGATCACGTGTTGGAGCGCCGCCCCGAGGCGCCCGTGCTGGCCATGTCGCCACGCGGTGCCCCGCTCACCCAGGCCCTGGTCCGCAGCCTCGCCGCCGGCCCCGGCGTCTCGATCCTGTGCGGCCGCTTCGAGGGGATTGACGAGCGGCTGTTCGAGGCGCGCCCGATCGTCCCGGTCTCGGTCGGCGACTATGTGCTCTCGGGCGGCGAGCCCGCCGCCATCGCCCTGCTCGACGCTTGCGTTCGGCTGCTTCCCGGGGTAATGGGCGCCCCTTCGAGCGGTGAGGAGGAGAGCTTCGAAAGCGGCCTTCTCGAATACCCTCATTATACCCGGCCTATCATATGGGAAGGGCGCGCGATCCCCGAAGTGCTGCGATCGGGGGATCACGCGAAGATCGCGGCCTGGCGGAAACGCCGGGCGCAAGACGAGACACGGCTAAGGCGGCCGGACCTGATCGAGCGTCACGGGGACGCGCGAAGGCCATCGCCCTCTGGCGCGCGGCACGAGAAGAACAAGGACGAATGAGATGAACCTCATCCAGCAGCTCGAGGCCGAGGCCATCGAGCAATTCAGCCAGACCAAAGCCATTCCCGAATTCCGCCCGGGCGATACTTTGCGCGTCGGCGTCAAGGTCGTCGAGGGCGAGCGCACCCGCATCCAGAATTTCGAGGGCGTCTGCATCGCGCGGGCGAATCGCGGCCTGGGCAGCTCCTTCACGGTCCGCAAGATCAGCTTCGGCGAGGGCGTCGAGCGCGTCTTCCCGCTTTATTCGCCCAACGTCGAGTCGATCGAGGTCGTGCGTCGGGGCGCGGTGCGCCGGGCGAAGCTTTATTATCTGCGCGGCCGCACCGGCAAATCGGCCCGAATCGCCGAGCGCCGCGACACCCGCCATCTCGACAAGGCGAAGGCCGAAGCCGCCGCCGCCAAGCCCGAGGCGGCCAAGCCCGAGACGGAAAAAGCCGAAGGCTGAGGCCGGCGCGGGCGGACATATCCGAACCAGGGAAAGGCGGTCGTTTCGGGGCCGCCTTTTTCTTTGGCCGATGCGCTGGTAGCAAGGCCGGCATGTTCAGCATCGTCGTGCCTTTGTGGAACAGCCGCGACACGGTCCGCGAAACGGTTGGCAGCGTGCTCGCCCAGACCTATGACGATTTCGAGCTGATCGTCGTCGACGACGGCTCAACCGACGACAGCGTCGCCACGCTCGCCGGGGTCGACGATCCAAGGCTGCGCATCCTTCGGCAATCCAATGCCGGGCCCGGTCTCGCGCGCAATGCCGGCATCGCCGCCGCAAAAGCGGACTGGATTGCCTTTCTCGACGCCGACGACCTCTGGCTGCCCGATCATCTCGCCGAGCTCGACCGGATACGCGCCCGCTTTCCCCAGGCGGGGCTGATCGGCACCGCTTATATCCAGGCCGACGGCAGCGGCTCCTTTCGCCCGCCGGACCCCGGATCGGGCGCGGTGCGGGAGGTCAACTTCTTCGAGCGTATCGCGCTGGGCGACCCGTTGCTGTTCTCGAGCTCGGCCGCGGTGTCCCGGCGCACGGTCGAGGCGCTTGGCGATTTTCCGGCAGACCGGTTCGGCCAGGACATGCGCTATTGGATGCGAATCGCGCTCGCCATGCCGGTCGCGGTCTCGACCCGGAGCACCGCCATCTATCGGCCGCTCCCAACCGGCCTCTCCGCCTCGCTCGGCAGCCTCTGGCGGGGGCGGACGCTGACCGGACCGGGCGACGTCAGCCACCGCATCGCCTTCCTCCTCGACCGTTACGACGCCGCCCCCGCCGCGCTGAAGCCCGGCATCGACCGCTTCATCGACCGGGAATTTCGCTGGTGCCTGCGCCATTCGGCGCGCGACGGCGACCTCGCCACGATCCGTGCGCTGCGCCCGCTCTATTTGCGCCGGCCCCGGGGCGGGGACCGGCTGCTGCTCGGCGCCGCGCGCCTTCCCGCTCCCGCCGCCCGCTTCCTCTACCGCGGCGCGGCGGCGATCATCCCGCCGCTTCGCCGGGCGGTCCAGAGGCTCAGGGGCTAAAGAGCGTCAAAGATATATCTTGACTCTGTCGGTCCGAAAGATATATCTAGAGCCAACTTAGATATGGAGAGACACATGCGGTTCAAACATAAAGGCGAGTGCGGCGGGCGCGGTTTCGCGTTTCCGGAGGGACTGGTCGCAATGGCGTTCGGGCGCGGCGGCGGCCGTGGCGGCTGGGGCCATGGCTGGGGCGGCGAGGAATGGGGCGGAGGCGGCGGCTGGGGCCGCGGGCGCGGCCGCCGGCGGATGTTCGATTCGGGCGAATTGCGGCTCGTCCTCCTCAAGCTGATCGCCGACCAGCCGCGCCACGGCTATGATCTCATCCGAGCGATCGAGGAGCTGACCCATGGCGCTTATGCGCCGAGCCCGGGCATCATCTATCCGACGCTCACCATGCTCCAGGACATGGACCTGATCGAGGAGGCCAAGGGCGAGGGCTCGCGCAAGGCCTTCCAGACGACGGCCGAGGGCGAGGCCCATCTCGCCGAGAAAGCGGACGAGGTCGCGGCCCTGCTCGAACGGCTCGAAGATGCCGGCAGCGACCAGCGCAAGGCGGGCGGCGCGCCGATCAAGCGCGCGGTCGGCAATCTCCTTTCCGCGCTCTGGCACCGCGCCACCCGCGACGACATGGACGAGGCGCGCCTGCACAAGATCGCGGCAATCCTCGACGAGGCGGCACAGAAGATCGAAAGGCTGAAATGAGCCTATCCAGCACCGCTCTGGTGCCAACCGCTCATGGCAGCCGCTATCTCCAGCAATTGTGCAAGCATTGGCAGCACAATCTGGCCGTGGAGTATGACGCGAATGAGGGCAGGGTGACCTTCCCGAAGGACGCGCGCGGCGCCGACTGGCCGGGCGACGCGCTCGTCACCATGACCGCGCAGGAGGGCGCGCTCCTGTGCCGCATCGACGGCTCGGCGCCGGGCCAGCTCGAGGGCCTCAAAGGCGCCGTCGCCCGCCACCTCGACCGCTTCGCCTTCAGGGAAGCGCCGCTGACGTTCGAGTGGAAGGACGGCTAGCGCAGCCGTCATGCTGAACTTGTTTCAGCATCCAGCTTCGAACCGTCCCGCGGGTGGAAACCTGGACCCTGAAACACGTTCAGGGTGACGACGCGTCAGGGCACCGGGCTCCGGCGCTGGCGTCCGCCTTCATTGTGCTGGCGGATGACGCGCAGATAGGCTTCGGCGAGCTCGCCATTGACCGCGTCCCAGCCGTAGCGCTGGCTGGCCTCGAAGCCCGCCGCGCCGGCGGCCTCACGCGCTTGTCGGTCTGTGCAATAATGCGACAGCGCCGCGCAGAACAGGTCGCAGGCGCCCGGCCGCACCAGCCGCCCGGTGACGCCGTCGGCGACCAGGCTCTGGCTGCCGGTCGCGATCGCGGCGACCACGGGCAGGCCGGCGGCCATCGCCTCCAGCGTGACGTTGCCGAACGTCTCGGTCACCGAGGGATTGAACAGCATGTCCATCGAGGCGACCGCGCGGCCGAGATCGGCGCCGGCCTGGAAGCCGGCGAAGACCGCGTCGGGCAGCCTTTTCTCGAACCAGTCGCGCGCCGGCCCGTCGCCGACCACCAGCACCTTGTGCCTGATGCCGCGCCGGACCAGCCGGTCGATCGTCTCGGAGAAGACGTCGAGGCCTTTCTCCATCACCAGCCGGCCGACGAAGCCGACCGTCGGCTCGTCGTCGGCGATGCCGAGCGCGCGCCGCCAGGCGAGGTCGCGCTGGCCGGGGTTGAAGATTTCCCGGTCGATGCCGCGCGACCAGATGCCGACGTCGTAGTTCATGCGCTGGTCGCGCAGCAGCTGCGCCATCGAATCCGACGGCGCGAAGATGGCGTCGCAGCGCCGATAGAAGCGGCGCAAGGCCGCCAGCAGCACCGGCTCCATGAAGGCCATGCCGTAATAGCGCGGATAGGTTTCGAAGCGGGTATGGACCGAGGCGATCACCGGCAGGTCCCAGCGCCGCGCCAGGCTGACCGCGCGGTGGCCGGTGATGTCGGGGCTGCAGACGTGGACGATATTGGGCTCGAAATCCTCGATGTCTCGCCGCACGCCCCGCGGGATCGCGAAGCCGACCTTATATTCGGAGCGCCCCGGGATCGGCAGGCCCGGCAGCGAGACGAGGTCGCCCTTGGGCTCGAAGGCGGGCGTCGTGGTCGTCGGCGAATAGACCCTGACCGCGGCGCCCTGGCGCAGCAGATAATCGGCGAGCCGGTTCTGCGCCTGGTTGGCGCCGTCGCGGACATAATTGTAATTGCCGCTGAACAGCGCGACGCGCAGGTCGGACACGTGCATGTCAGGCGGGATAGGCAGTTCGCCCGGCGATGGCAAAGCGCGGGCCTTCGTCATTCCAGCGGACGCTGGAATCCCTTTGCCTTTCGCCGCCCGCCGCAAAGGCAGGGAGATTCCACCTTTCGCTGGAATGACGGTGCGCGTGCCCATCTTTCATTCTCCCAGGCAAATGCCCCGCCGGTCCGAACCGGCGGGGCTCCTGCCCGTTCCGCCTCAGGCCTTGTCGCCGTCGGCGGCTTCGGTCTGCAGATAGTCGCCGGCGTCGGCGTCGGTGCCGTGGCCGCTGGTCGTCACCGCCTCAAGCGGATCGGAGTGGGTCGCGGCCTCCGGCCCTTGCGCGAGCTCGGCGGCATGCTCTTCCTCGGCCGAATTGGCCGCGATCAAGGCTTCCTGGATCGAGCGATGCTGGGCCCGAAGGGCGGCGTCGCGCGAGGAAGCGGCGATCCTGAGGCGCTTCATGCCCGCGCCCGTGCCCGCCGGGATCAGGCGGCCGACGATGACATTCTCCTTGAGGCCTTCCAGGTCGTCGATCTTGCCCTGCACCGAGGCTTCGGTGAGGACTCGGGTCGTCTCCTGGAACGAGGCCGCCGAGATGAAGCTGCGCGTCTGCAGGCTCGCCTTGGTGATGCCGAGCAGCACCGGTTTGCCCTCGGCGGGCGCCTTCTTGCCCGACATCGCCTTCAGCTTGGCATTGGCCTCGTTCATCTCCTGGCGGTCGATCTGCTCGCCGACCAGGAAGGTGCTGTCGCCGCTTTCGGTGATCTCCACCTTCTGCAGCATCTGGCGGACGATCACCTCGATATGCTTGTCGTTGATCTTCACGCCCTGCAACCGATAGACCTCCTGGATCTCGGAGACGAGATACTCCGCCAGCGCCTTGACGCCGAGTACTTCGAGGATGTCGTGCGGATCGGGCGAGCCGCCGATGAGGTTGTCGCCGCGCTTGACGTAATCGCCTTCCTGCACGTCGATCACCTTGGACTTGGGCACCAGATACTCGACCGGGTCGCCACCCTCCTCGGGGATGATCGCGATCTTGCGCTTGGCCTTATAGTCCTTGCCGAAGGCGATCCGGCCGGAGACCTTGGCGATGATCGCATTCTCCTTGGGCTTGCGCGCCTCGAACAGCTCGGCCACCCGCGGCAGACCGCCGGTGATGTCGCGGGTCTTGGCCGCTTCGCGGGTGACGCGGGCGAGCACCTCGCCGGCCTCGACGCGCTGGCCGTCCTCGACCGAGAGCATCGCGCCGGGCGAGAGCATGTAGCGCGCCGCCTCGCCCGATTCCTCGTCGAGCAGGGTGATGCGGGGCCGCAAGTCCTCCTTGCTCCGCGCGGTGGCGCGGAACTCGGTGACGACGCGCTGGGCGATGCCCGTCGCTTCATCGGTCTGCTCGACGAGCGTCTTGCCCTCGATCATGTCCTGGAACTTCACGATGCCGCCTTTTTCGGTGATCACCGGCATCATGAACGGGTCCCATTCGGCGATCCGGTCGCCCTTGGTCGCGATATGGCCGCTCTCGCACAGCAGGTGCGCGCCATAAGGGATTCGGTGGGTGGAGCGCTCGCGGCCGTCCATGTCGACGATCGCGACTTCGCCGCTTCGCGACATGGCGACCCGGCGCCCGCGGGCGTCGATGATCGTCGGCAGGTCGCGGAACTCGACCGTGCCGTCCGCCACCGCATCGAGGCTCGACGTTTCGTTGAGCTGGGCGGCGCCGCCGATGTGGAAGGTCCGCATGGTGAGCTGCGTGCCCGGCTCGCCGATCGACTGGGCGGCGATGACTCCGACCGCCTCGCCGATATTGACCGGCGTGCCGCGGGCGAGGTCGCGCCCGTAGCATTTGCCGCAGACGCCATGCTCGCTTTCGCAGACCAACGGCGAGCGGATATGCACCGACTGAATGCCGATCTCGTCGATCCTGAGCGCGGCGGCCTCGTCGATCAGCTCGCCTTCCTTGACCAGAATGTCGCCGGTCTTGGCGTCGACCACGTCCTCGGCCGGGGTGCGGCCCAGGATGCGCTCGCCGAGCGACGCGATGGTCGCGCCGCCCTGGACGATGGCGCGCATGTCGAGGCTGTTCTCGGTCTTGCAATCCTCCTCGACGACGACGCAATCCTGGCTGACGTCGACCAGGCGGCGGGTGAGATAGCCGGAGTTCGCCGTCTTCAACGCCGTGTCCGCGAGGCCCTTGCGGGCACCGTGGGTGGAGTTGAAATATTCAAGGACGGTGAGGCCTTCCTTGAAGTTCGAGATGATCGGCGTCTCGATGATCTCGCCCGACGGCTTGGCCATCAGGCCACGCATGCCGGCGAGCTGCTTCATCTGCGCCTGCGAACCGCGGGCGCCGGAATGAGCCATCATGTAGATCGAGTTGATCTGCGCCATGCGGCCGTCCTCGCCGATCGGCTGCGCCTTGATCTTCTCCATCATGGCGTTGGCGACCTGGTCGCCGCAGCGGCTCCAGGCGTCGATCACCTTGTTGTACTTTTCCTGCTGGGTGATCAGGCCGTCTTGATATTGCTGCTCGTAATCCTTGACGAGCGCGCGGGTCTCGTCGACCAGCTCCACCTTCTCGTGCGGGATGATCATGTCGTCCTTGCCGAACGAGATGCCGGCCTTGAAGGCGTGGCGGAAGCCGAGTCCCATGATCGCGTCGGCGAACAGGACGGTCTCCTTCTGGCCGGTGTGGCGGTAGACGATGTCGATGACGTCGGCGATCTCCTTCTTGGTGAGGAGTCGGTTGACGGTCTCGAACGGCACCTTGTGCGACTTGGGCAGGGTCTCGCCGAGCAGCATGCGCCCGGGCGTGGTTTCGACCCGCTTCATATAGTGATTGCCCTGCTCGTCGGTCTGCGGGACGCGGCTGATCACCTTGGTGTGGAGCGTCACCGCGCCGACCTGCAGCGCCTGGTGAACCTCCGCCATGTCGGAGATCATCGCGCCTTCGCCCGGCTCGCCCTCGCGCTCCATCGACAGATAATAGAGGCCCAGCACCATGTCCTGCGAGGGCACGATGATCGGCTTGCCGTTGGCGGGCGAGAGGATGTTGTTGGTCGACATCATCAGCACGCGCGCTTCCAGCTGCGCCTCGAGGCTCAGCGGGACGTGCACGGCCATCTGGTCGCCGTCGAAATCGGCGTTGAACGCCGCGCAGACGAGTGGGTGGAGCTGGATCGCTTTGCCCTCGATGAGGACGGGCTCGAACGCCTGGATGCCGAGCCTGTGCAACGTCGGCGCGCGGTTCAGGAGCACGGGATGCTCGCGGATCACCTCGTCGAGGATGTCCCAGACTTCCTTGCGCTCCTTCTCGACCCACTTCTTCGCCTGCTTCAGCGTCATCGAGAGGCCCTTGGCGTCGAGCCGCGAATAGATGAACGGCTTGAACAGCTCGAGCGCCATCTTCTTCGGCAAGCCGCACTGGTGAAGCTTCAATTCAGGCCCGGTGACGATCACCGAGCGGCCCGAATAGTCGACGCGCTTGCCGAGCAAATTCTGGCGGAAGCGGCCTTGCTTGCCCTTGAGCATGTCGGACAGCGACTTGAGCGGGCGCTTGTTGGCGCCGGTGATCGTGCGGCCGCGGCGGCCATTGTCGAACAGGGCGTCGACCGCTTCCTGCAGCATGCGCTTCTCGTTGCGCACGATGATGTCCGGCGCGCGCAGCTCCATCAGGCGCTTGAGCCTGTTGTTGCGGTTGATGACGCGGCGGTAGAGGTCGTTGAGGTCCGACGTGGCGAAGCGGCCGCCGTCGAGCGGCACCAGCGGGCGCAGCTCGGGCGGGATCACCGGGACGACGTCGAGGATCATCCATTCCGGCCGATTGCCGGATTCGAGGAACGATTCGACGACCTTGAGGCGCTTGATGATCTTCTTAGGCTTCAGCTCCGACTTGGTCGTCTCGAGCTCCTCGAGCAGCGCCCTCTTCTCGCCCTCGAGGTCGAGATCGATCAGCATCTGCTTGACCGCCTCGGCGCCGATGCCGGCGGTGAAGGCGTCCTCGCCATGCTCGTCCTGCGCGTCGAGCAGCTCGTCCTCGGTCAGGAGCGCGTATTTCTCGAGCGGTGTCAGGCCCGGCTCGGTGACGATGTAGCTCTCGAAATAGAGCACGCGCTCGAGCTGCTTCAATTGCATGTCGAGCAAGAGGCCGATGCGGCTCGGCAGCGACTTCAGGAACCAGATATGGGCGACCGGCGCGGCCAGCTCGATATGGCCCATCCGCTCGCGGCGAACCTTCGAGACGGTGACCTCGACGCCGCACTTCTCGCAGACGATACCCTTGTATTTCATGCGCTTATACTTGCCGCACAGGCATTCATAATCCTTGATCGGACCGAAGATGCGCGCGCAGAACAGGCCGTCGCGCTCGGGCTTGAACGTGCGGTAGTTGATCGTCTCGGGCTTCTTGATCTCGCCGAACGACCAGGAGCGGATGCGCTCCGGCGAGGCGATGCCGATCTTGATCTGGTCGAACGTCTCCGGCTTGGCCACCGGGTTCGCGAAGTTGGTCATCTCGTTCATCTGTCGGTCCCTTTCAGGGAAATTCTTCGTGGCTGGCGAGTGGGGAGGGGCGCCCGGCGCCCGCTCCCTCATTCAGCCGCCAGCTGCTGCTGTTCCCGCTCTTCGTCGCTCATGATCGAGTTGAGCTCGACGTTGAGGCCCAGCGAGCGCATCTCCTTGACGAGCACGTTGAAGCTCTCCGGAATGCCGGCCTCGAACGTGTCGTCGCCCTTGACGATCGCCTCGTAGACCTTGGTTCGGCCGATGACGTCGTCCGACTTGACCGTCAGCATCTCCTGCAGCGTGTAGGCGGCGCCGTAAGCCTGAAGCGCCCAGACCTCCATCTCGCCGAAGCGCTGGCCGCCGAACTGGGCCTTGCCGCCCAGCGGCTGCTGGGTGACGAGCGAATAGGGCCCGATCGAGCGCGCGTGGATCTTGTCGTCCACGAGGTGGTGGAGCTTCAGCATGTAGATGTATCCCACGGTCACCTTGCGGTCGAACGCCTCGCCGGTGCGCCCGTCGAAGAGCGTCACCTGCCCCGAAACGTCGAGGCCCGCTTTCTCCAGCATCTCGGCGACGTCGATCTCCTTGGCGCCGTCGAACACCGGCGTGCCCATCGGGATGCCGCCGGTCAGGTTGGAGGCGAGCTCCATCAAATGCTCCTCGTCGCGCCCGTCGATATCGGCATGGTAGTTCTTGCCGTAAATATCCTTGAGCTTGGCGCGCAGCGGCTTGGTGTCCGGACTCGCCTTGCCCTTGGCGTAGATGTCGTCGAGCAGCGCCCCGACCTGCTTGCCGAGGCCGCGCGCGGCCCAGCCCAGGTGGGTCTCGAAAATCTGCCCGACGTTCATCCGGCTCGGCACGCCCAAAGGATTGAGCACGATGTCGGCCGCGGTGCCGTCCTCGAGGAAGGGCATGTCCTCTTCCGGAAGGATCCGGGAAATGACGCCCTTATTGCCGTGACGCCCGGCCATCTTGTCGCCCGGCTGCAGCTTGCGCTTCACCGCGACGAACACCTTGACCATCTTGAGCACGCCGGGGGGCAGCTCGTCGCCGCGCTCGAGCTTCTCGATCCGGTCCTCGAGCCGGCGGCGGATCACGCCTTCGGCTTCCTCATATTGGGCGCGGACCGCTTCAAGATCGGCCTGGCGCTTGTCGTCCTTGACCGCGAACTTCCACCATTCGTGCGGCTCGACGGAATCGAGCGTCTCGGCGTCGATCACGCCGCCTTTCTTGACGCCCTTGGGCGCCGCGGTGGCGGTCTGGCGAAGCAGCATCTCGCGCAGGCGGGCGTAGGAGGAGCGCTTCAAAATGGCGCGCTCGTCCTCGGCGTCCTTCTTGAGCCGGTCCTTCTCCTCGGTCTGGATGGCGCGCGTCCGGTCGTCGATGTCGATGCCGTGACGGTTGAACACGCGAACCTCGACCACCGTCCCCGAAACGCCCGGCGGCAGCCGCAGCGACGTGTCGCGCACGTCCGACGCCTTCTCGCCGAAGATGGCGCGGAGCAATTTCTCCTCCGGCGTCATCGGGCTCTCGCCCTTCGGCGTGATCTTGCCGCAGAGGATGTCGCCCGGCTCCACCTCGGCGCCGATATAGACGATGCCCGCCTCGTCGAGGTTGCGCAAAGCCTCCTCGCCGACATTGGGGATGTCGCGGGTGATGTCCTCCGGCCCAAGCTTGGTGTCGCGGGCCATCACCTCGAACTCTTCGATGTGGATCGAGGTGAAGACGTCGTCCTTCACGATCCGCTCGGAGATCAGGATCGAATCCTCGAAATTATAGCCGTTCCAGGGCATGAACGCGACGAGCACGTTGCGGCCGAGGGCAAGCTCGCCGAGGTCGGTCGACGGGCCGTCGGCGATGACGTCGCCGGCGCGGACCACGTCGCCCTTCTTCACCAGCGGACGCTGGTTGATGCAGGTGTTCTGGTTGGAGCGCTGGAACTTCATCAAGGTGTAGATGTCGACGCCCGATTTGCCGGCCTCGACCTCGTCGGTGGCGCGCACGACGATGCGGGCGGCGTCGACCTGGTCGACGACGCCGGTCCGGCGCGCGGCGATGGCGGCGCCGGAATCGCGGGCGACCGTCTCTTCCATGCCGGTGCCGACGAACGGCGCCTCGGCGCGGATCAGCGGCACCGCCTGGCGCTGCATGTTCGAGCCCATCAAGGCGCGATTGGCGTCGTCATTCTCCAGGAACGGGATCAACGAGGCCGCCACCGACACCAGCTGCTTGGGGCTGACGTCCATCAAGGTGATGGTCTCGCGCGGCGCCATCAGGAACTCGCCGGCCCGGCGGGAAGAGACGATCTCCTCGCCGAAGCTGTTGTCCTTGGCGAGATCGGCATTGGCCTGCGCGATCGTATGTTTGGCCTCCTCCATCGCCGAGAGATAGACGACGTCCTTGGTCACCTTATGGTCGACGACCTTGCGGTAGGGGGTCTCGATGAAGCCGTATTTGTTGACCCGGCTGAACGAGGCAAGGCTGTTGATCAGGCCGATATTCGGCCCTTCCGGAGTCTCGATCGGGCAGATCCGGCCATAATGGGTCGGATGGACGTCGCGGACCTCAAAACCGGCCCGTTCGCGAGTCAACCCGCCCGGCCCGAGCGCCGAGACGCGGCGCTTGTGCGTCACTTCGGACAAGGGGTTGGTCTGGTCCATGAACTGCGACAGCTGCGAGGAGCCGAAGAATTCGCGAACCGCGGCGACCGCGGGCTTGGCGTTGATGAGGTCGTTCGGCATCACCGTCGAGACGTCGACCGAGCTCATCCGCTCCTTCACGGCGCGCTCCATGCGGAGCAGGCCGACGCGATACTGATTTTCGAGCAATTCGCCGACCGAACGGACCCGGCGATTGCCGAGATTGTCGATGTCGTCGATCTCGCCCTTGCCGTCCTTGAGACCCACCAGCGTCTTGACGACCGCGATGATGTCCTCCTTGCGCAGAGTCGTCACGGTGTCCTCGACGTCGAGCTCGAGGCGCATGTTCAATTTGACCCGGCCGACGGCCGAAAGGTCGTAGCGCTCGGGATCGAAGAACAGGCCGGCGAACAAGGCCTCGGCGGTCTCGCGCGTCGGCGGCTCGCCCGGGCGCATCAC
This sequence comes from Allosphingosinicella sp., assembly GCA_035543935.1. Taxonomy (GTDB): domain Bacteria; phylum Pseudomonadota; class Alphaproteobacteria; order Sphingomonadales; family Sphingomonadaceae; genus Allosphingosinicella. The sequence continues at coordinate 13,175 of DATKIV010000012.1, read as the reverse complement.
CCGGTAGATGTCGGAGAGGGCCTGGTCGCGATCCTCGGCCTTGTCGGCCTTCAGCGTGTTGCGGATCCAGGCGCCGGTATTGGTGTGGTCGATATCGAGCAGCTGGAGCTTATCGATACCGGCCTGATCGAGCTTCTCGAGATTCTCAGGGGAGAGCTCGTCGCCGGCCTCGATATAGATTTCGCCGGTCTTGTCGTTGACCAGGTCATAGGCGCTGTAGCGGCCGAAAATCTCCTCGGTCGGGATCATCAACTGGGCGAGCCCATCCTTGGCGGCCTTGTTGGCCGCGCGCGGGCTGATCTTCTGGGCGGCCGGGAAGATGACTTCGCCGGTCTTGCCGTCGGCGATGTCGAAGCTCGGCTTCTGGCCGCGCCATTGCTCGGAGAGGTACGGGATCAGCCAGCCGCCGCCCGCCTGCTTCCTTGGGCCGCGCACGAAGGTGACGCGGTCGTAGAAGGTGTTGAGGATCTCCTCGCTCGACAGGCCGAGCGCGTGCAGCAGCGCCGTCACCGGCAGCTTGCGCTTCCTGTCGATGCGGACGTTGACGATGTCCTTGGCGTCGAACTCGAAGTCGAGCCACGAGCCGCGATAGGGGATGACCCGCGCGGCGAAGAGATATTTGCCGCTGGCGTGGGTCTTGCCGCGGTCATGGTCGAAGAGCACGCCCGGGCTGCGATGCATCTGGGAGACGATCACGCGCTCGGTGCCGTTGACGATGAACGTGCCGTTCTTCGTCATCAGCGGCATGTCGCCCATATAGACGTCCTGCTCCTTGATATCCAAAACGGAGCGGGTTTCGGTATCGGGATCGACCTCGAACACGATCAGGCGCAAAGTCACGCGCATCGGCGCCGCATAGGTCATGCCGCGCTGGCGGCACTCGTCGGTGTCGTATTTCGGGTCTTCCAGCTCGTAATGGACGAAATCGAGCTCGGCGGTGCCGGCGAAATCGCGGATCGGGAAGACGCTCCTGAGGGTCTTTTCGAGACCCGACACATAGCCGTCCTGCGGCCGCGAGCGGAGGAACTGCTCATAGCTCTCGCGCTGAACTTCGATCAGGTTCGGCATTTCCGAGACTTCGTGGATGTTGCCGAAAATCTTGCGGATGCGCTTGGATGCGGTGGGCCTCGTGTCGCCGCCTGCATTGGGGGCCGGAGCTGCCTTGGTCGCCATGTGGGTGTGTCGCCTCTGTCTTGGTTCCCCGGCGAAGGCCGGGGCCCAGAATTTCTGCTTCCGGACTGGACCCCGGCCTTCGCCAGGGAACAGTCAGTGGAGCGCCCAAACGCAAAAAGCCGCGGATTCCCAGGCGGGAATCGCAGCTTCAGCGTCTATGAAACCCCAGAAGCTCAATGCGTGGGACGCGCTGCGCGACGGCGCGACCTGTTCCGAACCTCTGTGGTGAGGGGCGCGATATAGGGGCGGGGAGGGGGGATGTAAAGGGCCTGCAGAGCGGCCACGCGTTGATAACTATTATCGCGGCTGCTATCTTCGGTTGAAGGAGTGAGCAATGGCGAGCAGCGTGAATCTCGGTGAACAGCTTGAGGCCTTCATCACGGATGCCGTGGGGAAAGGCCGCTACGGTTCGCGCAGCGAAGTCCTGCGCGAAGGTGTCCGCATCATTCAGGAGCGGGAGACGCGGCTGGCCAAGCTCGATGCCCAGCTGGCGAGTGCCGTCGACGATATCGAGACCGGCCGCACTTATGACGCCGACGAGGTTTTCGCCCGGCTCGAGCGCAAATACACCGCCATGGCCGAACGGGAATTGGACGCCCAGCTGGTCGAGGTCAGGGCGGCCGTCGCCCGTGGTATCGCCGATGCCGATGCCGGTCGGGTCGTTGACGCAGAGCAGGGTTTCGCCGAGCTTGAAACCCACTTCCGCGCTTTACGCGTCGCCAAGCGCGCATGAAGGTCGTCCTGACGCAGGCGGCGCTGGCCGACCTGCGCGATATCGGCCACTGGATCGCACTGGACGACCCCGAGCGCGCGGTGACATTCGTCCGGGAGCTCGGCGAGAAGTGCCTGAGCCTCGCCGGCAACCCTCTCCTCTATCCCTCGGCGCCCGAGATCGGCCAAGGCGTCCGCAAGCGCCGCCACCAGCGTTATCTGATCCTCTACCGGATCGAGCGCGACAGGATCGAAATCCTCCACGTCGTCCACGGCGCCCGCGACTACAGGACGCTGTTCACGCGCATCTGAGGACGTCGCGTCCGCAAACAGGTCGTCGCAAATCCCGCAAAAAGTGTCGCCAAATGTAAACGCGGCTACCGCCCCGTTCAGCCTTGTCCTACACTCCTCCCTAACGGTCCCGCGCGAAGGATCGGCTGTCCCGGTGGCTATGGGGAGGCCTCGATTGTGGACGCTGAAGCCCGAATGGAAACCGGCCTCGATCCCGAGCCCGGCCCCGCGCCCGAAACCCCGGTCACCCCGCCCCATCTCGCCGCCCTCGGCGTCACCCTTGGCCTCGCCGCCTGCGGAGGCGGGGGCGGAACGGCTCCCGCCCCGCCGGCGCCGGCGCCATCGCCGCCCGCGCCGGCTTTGCCCAACCGCATCCAGGCCGCCCGCTTCCTGTCGCAGGCGACGATGGGGGCGACCAGGGCCAATGTCGATCAGGTTACGGCTTTGGGCTACGAGGCCTGGCTCGACGCCCAGTTCGCAATGCCGCGGGCGATCTCGCACTGGGATTGGCTGGTCCAGGCGGGCTACGCCACCGCCGCCACCCAGAACAACCAGCAGGGCTTCGATCCCGTCATGTGGCGCCAGCTCATCGCCAGCGCCGATCAATTGCGCCAGCGCGTCGGCATGGCTTTGCTCGATTTCCTCGTCGTTGGCATAGACGGGGTCAACGTCCCCTGGCGCCAATTCGCGGTCGCCGCTTATGTCGACGTGCTGCTCGACAACGCCTTCGGCAATTACCGCGCCCTCCTCCAGGCGATCTCGACCAACGTCGCCATGGGCTATTATCTGACCTTCGCCGGCAACCGGAAGGCCAATCCGGCCACCGGCGCCGTCCCCGACGAGAATTACGCCCGCGAGTCGATGCAGCTCTTCACCATCGGCCTGCTCAAGCTGAACGCCGACGGCAGCCTGCAGGGCGGCGCGCCCTCGGAAACCTACACCCAGGACGACATCACCGGCCTCGCCCGCGTCTTCACCGGCTGGAACATCGCCAATGCCGACAATTCGACGCCCGACCGGATGCGGCTGCCGATGGTCAACACCGCCGCCCAGCATGAGACCGGGGTCAAGACCTTCCTCGGCACCACCATTCCCGCCGGCACAGCCGGGCCGCAGAGCCTGAGCCTCGCCCTCGACGCGATCTTCGCCCATGCCAATGTGCCGCCCTTCGTCTCGAAGCAGCTGATCCAGCATCTTGTCACTTCCAACCCGAGCGCGGCCTATGTCGGCCGGATCTCGGCGGTGTTCGCCAACAATGGCAGCGGCGTTCGCGGCGACTTGCGGGCGGTGGTCCGCGCCATCCTGCTCGATCCCGAGGCGCGCACGCCGTCCGCCGCCACCAGCTACGGAAAGTTGCGCGAGCCGATCAACCGGCTGACCGGCTGGGCGCGCTCCTTCAACGCCAATTCGCCCTCGGGCGCCTGGCCGATCGGCGACACTTCGTCGACATCCAACCGGCTCGGCCAGAGCCCGGGCCGAAGCCCTTCGGTGTTCAACTTCTTCCGCCCGGGCTACACGCCGCCCAACAGCGCCATCGCCACCGCCGGCTTGGTCGCGCCCGAATTCCAGATCACCAACGAGCCCTCGGTCATCGCCTATGTCAATTACATGGCGGGGCTGACCCCGGCCGGCACCGGCGATTTCCGCCCCGATTATGCCGACATGGTCGCGCTCGCCGCCAACAGCGCGTCCCTGGTCGACGAGGTCGATATCCTGCTCGGCGCCGCTTTGAGCGCCGCCACCAAGACCAGCATCGTGACGGCGGTCGACGCGATCGCGATCGGCTCGGTGGGCGGCCCGCAGAACCGCGTCTACACCGCGGTCCTGCTCACCTTGGCCGCGCCCGAATATCTGGTGCAGAAATGAGGGGTCCCCGGCCATGAGCATGGACCAGTCCCGCCGCGCCTTCCTGAAGCGCAGCGCCGCTTTCTCGATGATGGGCGGCGCCTCGCCCTTCGTCATGAACCTCGCCGCGATCGGCGAGGCCGCGGCCGCCACCGCGAGCGACTACAAGGCCCTGGTCTGCGTCTTCCTGTTCGGCGGCAACGATTATGCCAACACGGTCACCCCCTACGATCAGCCCTCTTACGATCTCTACGCGGGCCTCCGCGGCACGATCGCCCACACGCGCGACTCCCTGGCGCAGACCATCCTCTTCCCCAACACCGGCCTTCCCGGCGGCCGCCAATATGCGCTGGCGCCGGGCCTGGCGCCGCTCATCCCTTTGTTCGACGCCGGCCGGCTCGCGGTGGTGCTCAACGTCGGCACTTTGATCCAGCCGACCAGCAAGACCAATTACACCAACAAGAGCGTGCCGCTGCCGCCCAAGCTCTTCTCGCACAACGACCAGCAGAGCTTCTGGCAGGCCTCCAACCCCGAAGGCGCGACCTCGGGCTGGGGCGGGCGGATCGGCGACCTGCTCCAGGCGGGCAACGGCACCGCCACGCTCACCTGCATCAACGCGTCCGGCAACAGCGTCTTCCTGTCGGGCAAGACCGCGGTCCAATATGGCGTCACCACGACCGGCCCGGTGCCTTTGCTCGCCAATGGCGCCAATCTGTTCGGCTCGCCAACCGGCATGACCAGCTTGCGCGCGCTGATGACCCAGCCGCGCACGCATCTCTTCGAGGACGAGCATGCCCGCGTCACCAAGCGCTCGCTCGATCTCCAGGCCCAGGTCAGCGCCGCATTGGGCGCCGGCCCCGCCATCGCCACGCCATTTCCGGCCAACAATCCGCTCGCCGACCAGCTCCGCATCGTCGCCCGCTTGATCTCGGTGTCGCAGGAGCTGGGCGCCAAAAGGCAGGTCTTCTTCGTGTCGCTGGGCGGCTTCGACAATCACGATTCGATCCTCACCGCCCACCCGACGCTGATGACCCGCCTGGGCGGCGCCATGCGCGCCTTCCACGACGCCACCGTCGAGCTCAATGTCGCCGACCGGGTCACTGCCTTCACCGCGTCGGACTTCGGCCGCACTTTGACCTCCAACGCCAACGGCTCGGACCATGGCTGGGGCTCGATCCATTTCTGTATGGGCGGCGCCGTCCACGGCCGCGACTTTTACGGGCCGCCGCCCGCCATCGCCAATAACGGCCCCGACGACGTCGGCCAGGGCCGGCTTCTGCCTGCTCTCTCGGTCGATCAATATGGCGCCACTCTGGCCGGCTGGTTCGGCGTCGGCGCCGGCCAGATGCCGACCGTCCTGCCCAACATCAACAATTACAATCCCAGCACCTGGAACCTCGGCTTCGTCTGAGCGCGACCGCGCCGCGCCGTTTTCGTTTCGCCGCTCACTCCCACCAATTCGACGCACCGCCCGCGACGGACGGAGCCTTTTGCCCCGTGAAGTCGTTGTGACCCTGATATGAAACAGCATCTTAACCCGCTTCGCCCCGCGACCGCCGCGCTGTTCGCCGCCCTCGCTTTTTCCACCGCGCCAGTGTTCGCGCAAACCGATGCCCCGGCTCCGGCGCCCGTTCCGGTGATCGCCGCGCCGCCGCCGACCATTGTCGCGCCGCCGGCGCCGGTGACGACCGCGCCGCCGGCCGCCGCCGCGCCGGCGCCGCGCGCGACTCCGGCCCCGCAGGCGCGAACGACGCCGCGCGCCGCGCGTCCGGCGGCGCCTGCCCGCACCGCCGTCCGTGCCCCGGCGCCGGCCCGCGCCGCCGCTCCAGCGCGCGCCGCGACTGCGGCGCCCGCTCCAGCGCCCGCGCCCGTCGCGGAGACACCGGCTCCGGTCGTCGCCGAGGCTCCGGCCCCGGCCGCGCCGCCGCCCACCGTCGAGCCCGCGCCTCCGGCCGAGCAGCCCGCGGCGACCTCGCCGCTGCCCTGGATCATCGGTTTCGCCGCTTTGGCGATCCTCGCCATCGGCTTCCTCGCCTTGCGCCGCCGCCGCCCGGCCGAGGATTATTATGAGGAAACCTATGAGGAGGCGCCCATCGAGGAGGCGCCCGTCGAGCAGGTGCGCGCCGCGCCTTATTTCGAGCCCGCTCTGGCCGGCGCGCCGTTCGCGCCCGAGCCGACCTTCGACCGCGCATCGGTCGTCGAAACCGTCGCGGAGGACGACGTGGTCAGCGCCGCCTCGATCGAGGAGGTCGAGATCGTCCGCTCCGATGCCGCCGACGTCGAGGCGCTCGCCGCCGATTCCGAGCCGGTCGCCGGCCGGCCCTGGATCGAGTTCCTGATGCGGCCTGTGCGCGCCGGGACCAGCCGCGACAATGCCATCGTCGAGTTCGAGCTGACCGTCGGCAATACCGGCTCGGTCCCCGCCAGGGACGTCCGCATCTCGACCTGGGTGGTCGCCGCCGGCGAGGGCACCGACATGGAGCGCTCGCTGATCGAGCCGTCCGCCGATGCGACCCACAATACGGTCGACATCGCCGCCGGCGACGGCGCGCGGGTCGAGGCGAAGATCGCCATGTCCAAGGACGGCCTCGACGCGCCGGTGCTGCCGGTCGTGGTCGCCGACGCCCGCTACACCTTGCCCGACGGTCGCGAGGGCCGCACCCACGCCTCGTTCGCGGTCGGCGTGCCCGAGGAGGATGGCGAACTCCAGCCGTTCCGCGTCGACGGCTCGTCGGGCCTCAGGGAGAATGTCGAGGCCAGGCTCTACGGCGAGCCCGAGCGCGTCTAGCCCGCAATCGCCTTTGCGAGGGAAGGGCGGTCCCGAAAGGGGCCGCCCTTTTTTCGGGGACACGTACTTTTTCGCGAAAAAGTACGTGTCCCCATTCCGCCATTCCCCGACGAAAAAGGGCGGCCCCTCGCGGAGCCGCCCTTTCGTTCGTTTCGAAAGGTAAGAAGCTTACTTAAGCTCGACGGTGCCGCCGGCTTCCTCGATCTTCTTCTTGATCTCCTCGGCCTCGGCCTTGGAGACGCCTTCCTTGACCGCCTTGGGCGCGCCCTCGACCAGCGCCTTGGCTTCGCCGAGGCCGAGCTGGGTGATGGCGCGGACTTCCTTGATCACGTTGATCTTCTTGCCGCCGTCCGAGGTCAGGATGACGTCGAACTCGGTCTGCTCCTCGACGGCTTCGGCGGGGGCGGCGGCGGCCGGGCCGGCGGCGACCGCGGCGGCGGCCGAGACGCCCCATTTCTCTTCCAGCGCCTTGGCGAGGTCGGCGGCTTCGAGGACGGTCAGCTCGCTGAGCTTCTCGACGAGGGTGTTGATGTCTGCCATGTTAAGTCTCCGTTTTCTCTGTCGTTTTCGTCATCCCGGACTTGATCCGGGATCCACCTTCTTCTTCTGATCCGAGAGAGGTAGATGCCGGATCAAGTCCGGCATGACGGTGGTTGGTTGTTCACAATCTTAAGGTCAGGCCGCTTCTTTGGCCGCATAAGCGCCGATGACTCGGGCCAGCTGGGCGCCGGGCTCGTTGATCGTCCGCGCGATCTTGGTCGCCGGCGCCTGGATGAGGCCGATGACCTTGGCGCGAAGCTCGTCGAGCGACGGCAGAGCGGCGAGCGCCCTGACACCCTCGGCGTTGAGCAAGGTCTGCCCCATCGCCCCGCCGACGATCTCGAGACGATCGTTAGTCTTGGCGAAATCGACCGCTGCCTTGGCGGCGGCGACCGGGTCGAACGAGGTGGCGAGCGCCGTCGGCCCGGTCAGCAAATCGCTGAGCGGCGCATAAGCGGTGCCCTCCAGCGCGATCAGCGCCAGCCGGTTCTTGGTGACCTTGTAGGCGGCGCCGGCGTCGCGCATCCGGTTCCTCAGATCGGTGGACTGGGCCACCGTGAGGCCGAGATTGCGGGTGACGACCACCACGCTGGTCTCGTTGAACGTCTGCTTGAGCGCGGCGACCGTTTCTCTCTTCTGAGCACGATCCATATTGCTCTCCACATTTCGCGCGGCGGACCATCCGCCGTGCGCGCTATTGAGTCCGATGGGGAGCGTTGAGGCCGAAAGACTTCGGCGAGTCCGGCCACGCAATCGCACGCGGGGCCCGGATCAAAACAATTCCCCGTCTAGGCTGGAGATTAAGGAGGCCATATTGCCTCCACCAACTGTCTCGGACGGAACGCGAGCAAGCCGAAGCCCGCAAGCGAAGGCGCGCATCTAGCGGCTGGGCGCCGAAAGTCAACGTGTCTTGGGCAGCGTCCCTACGCTCTTCCCGGGATGCGCGCCGATAATCGTCATTGCGAGCGAAAGCGAAGCAATCCAGAACAGGCGCCGTCACCCGCGCGGAACTCGGCATGAAGCAACCCGCCGTTTATATCATGGCAAGCCGCCGCAACGGAACGATCTATACCGGCGTCACATCGGACATCGTCCGCCGGGTTTGCAGCACAAGGAAGGAAGCGTGGGCTTTACCGCCCGCTACGCCTGCAAGCTACTGGTCTGGTATGAAATCCACGAGGAGATGCTCCCAGCAATCGCGCGGGAGAAACAGCTCAAGGGAGGGTCGCGCCGCCGGAAGCTGGCGCTGATCGAGGCGATGAATCCTGAGTGGGAGGACCTCTGGGAGAGGATCGTCTATTAGCCAAGGTCGTCATTGCGAGGAGCGAAGCGACGAAGCAATCCAGTGCGCGTCGGAGCCGCTCTGGATTGCTTCGCTACGCTCGCAATGACGGGATAGATGTCGTCAGGGCGATGCGCGAGGCTCTGCCAGCGCCGCAATCAGCGCCGCGCGCAGCGCCGCGACATCGTCCGGCGCGACCAAAGTCAGCCCCGGCTGCGCCGGCAGGCCACAGGTCTCGGTGGCGATCGCGGGCAGGCCGGCGGCCAGGGCGCGCAGCAGCATGTGCGGGCGGTGCTCGACCAGGGCCGGCAGCACCACGCCGGCCAGCTCGGCGGGCTGCTCGCCGGGCGCGAGAATGCGGACGTCGAGGCCGGACCAGAAACCGGGCGCCTCCTCGGCGCTGCGCTCGACCAGCAGGCTCATGTCGAGCCCGGCCATCGCCGCGCGCAGGGCGTATATGCCCTTGCGCGCCAGCGCCGGTCCCGCGAGCAGAAAATTCCGGCCGCCACGGCAAGCGGGGAGGGGCGCGGCCGGCGCCCAGTCGATCAGGTCGACCCGGCCCGGCAGCAGCGCGGCGGCGGCGCGGTGGGCGGTGACCAGCCGGTCGGCGGCCGCGAGCGCCGCGCGCTCGGCCGCGACCAGCTCCGGCGGCGCGCGGAAGTCGCCGAGCGTGAGGCTGTCGGGATGGCGGGCGAGCCCGGCGTCGAGCGCGCCCTGCAGCGCGTCCATCGGCAGCCGGTCGACCAGCACCTCGAAGCGCCGGCCCCGAAGCACGCCGGCCAGCCACAAATGCGGCAGCAGGCTCTGCGCGACCCTGAGCCTGGTCCGCGTCGGCGGCAGCCGCCGAGCGAAGGCGGCGGCCAGCCGGGCGTCGGCGGCAAGCAGCAGCTGCGCGCGCGGGGTCCGCGCCGGCGCCGCCCGCAGCGCCAGCGACCGGCCCAGCGCCGCCAGGTCCGCGGTCCGCTCGCGCGCCATGGCCGGCCAGGCCCGGGCGGCCGCGCCGAACCGCCGCGTCGGCAGCAGCAGCAGATCGTCGGTTTGCGCTTCGGCGCGGCACAAAGCGGTGAACTCGGCCGTCGGCGCGTCGACCAGCCAGGCGGTGGCGGGCGCCGTCCGCTCCGGGCCGTCGGGTGCGTGGCGGTGGCATTCGGTCATCCCGCAGGTCAGGCAGTCATGCGCCTCGATCCCGCGCCCGCCCGCCGTCGTCGCGCGCGCGACGCCCGCGCCCGCGCCGCGCAGAACCAGCTCGAGCTGGTCGGCGGTCAGCCGCGCCTCGATGCGGAACGCCGCCTGGCCGCGCAGCCTGAGGTCGACATAGTTCCAGAAGATCGTGGCGTCGCGCCCGGCCGCGGCGCGCGAGCCCGGCACGATCCTGGTGTGCGGATGGCGCTCGACGATCTCCAGCCCGGCCTGCAAAGCGGCCTCGTAGAGCGCGTTGGAGAGCTGGCAGAGGCCGCCGCCGATGGTCGCGATCATGCAGCCCTCGCGCAGTTCGCGCCCCATCGCGAAGCCGCGCCGGCGGACCGGACGGCCGATCTGCCGCCAGAAGCTGAAGACCTCGCCGGCGCCGATCTCGATGCCATGGATCCCGCCGAGCGCGCGGCGCAGATTCTCGATCTTGCCGGCAGTGAGCGCCTGGTCCGCGGCGCCGCCGGCGCCGGTCCACAGCGGCGTGCGCACGTTGGCCAGAACGGGCGCGTCGCTCAGCGCCTCGGCGCGGCGGTGGCGGGGCGGCGGCGCGGCCAGGTCGCGCGCGCCGCGGCGCGCCCGCAGCAGCGCCGCCTTGAGCGCGAAGACGAAAGCGTCGGCGCGCGTCGGCACGCGCCGGTCGGCGGGCATCGAAGCAAAAGCAAGCCGATCACTCACAAGGATTGCCGCCACCCCACGCCCGAACCAGCGGCCTTCTTAGCGGATCGCCGCGGCGCGCGCGATTGGAATGTTGCTCCGCCCGGCCGCGCCCGCCAGCCCCCTGAAAGAGGGACTATCGCTCTTTTTTCAGTCGACCGGCCGCCGCGTTTCGATTCCGTCGCTAGGCGGGCGCGGGGATGCGCGTGGCGACGCGGAAGCGATAGTTGAGGTTGCTCGAACTGCGCGACGAGCCGATCTGCCTGCCGTTGCGCCTGAGCTTGAATTCGCCGAACAGCTCGATCACGCGCTCGAAGCCGGGCTCGCTCGCGCGCAGCTTGTCGATCGACAGGTCGAACTGCATCTCCATGCTGGTGTTCGATCCGATCCTGCTGCGCGGGATCGGCGTGATCCGGCGGTCGATCTCGTCGTCGAAGACGGGGTCGTCGTCCCAGACGATGCATTCGAGCTCGTAGCCCGCGGCGCCGGACCGGCCCTGGGTCAGGTCCGCGCCGGTGAACTGGATGTCGGCGCCGAGCAGCATGAAGACTCGGGTGCCGCTGTCGGCGACCCGCCTGATGCGCGGGTTGATGATCTTCGTCATGGCGGCCTCCTGCGGTTCGCGCATCTTTTCTGACATGGCCCGGCCTCGCGGCGTGTGACCGCCGTCACGGACGGCGCGCGCATGAAAAAAAAGGCCGGGAGCGTCGTCGCCCCGGCCCTTCCTGTCGCATTGGGTTGCCGGCTTGGACGCGCGCGCCTTCGGCGACGTCCAGCTTCAGCCCCGGCCCATGGCCGAGCCGATCCCGGCCTTCTCGACGCGGAACGCGACCTCGCCGCCCTTGGCCGCCTTGCGCGAAAGCGCCCCGACCTCGATCCCGTCCCTAAGCGGGCGACGCCACCGGCGTGCCGCTGGGGAAGCGGTAGTTGAAGTTGCTCGAACTGCGCGAAGCGCCGATCTGCCTGCCGTTGCGCCTGAGCTTGAATTCGCCGAACAGCTCGATCACGCGCTCGGACGAGGGCTCGCTCTCGCGCAGCTTGGCGATCAACAGCTCGAATTGAATCTCCATGCTGGTGACCGTCGCGATCCTGATCTGCGGGATCTGCACGACCTTGCGGGCGAGCCTGTCGTTGAAGAAGGTGTCGTCGTCCCAGATGATGCACTCCAGCTCATAGATCGCGGCGCCGGACGAGCCCTTGTCCAGATCCGGGGCGGTGAAATGGATGTCGGCACCGAGCAGCATGAAGATTCGGGTGTCGAACTCGGCGCCCTTCTTGATGCGCGTTCTGATGATTTGCGTCATTGCAGCCTCCTCGGGATCGCATCGCGTCCAAGGTCTGCGCTTCTGGCACGGGCCGGTACGGGCGGCGCGTGACCGCCGTCACGGGCGCCGCGCCCATGAAAAAAGGGCCGGGGCGTCGCCGCCCCGGCCCCTTCTGTCGCATCGGGTCGCCGGCTTAGACGCTCGCCACCTCGGCGACGTCCAATTTCAGCCCCGGGCCCATGGTCGAGCTGATCGCGGCCTTTTTGACATATTTGCCCTTGGCGCCCGACGGCTTGGCCTTGACGATGGCGTCGACGAAGGCGTCGAAATTGCGCCTCAAATCGGCGTCGGAGAAGCTCGCTTTGCCGATCCCGGAATGGATGATCCCGGCCTTCTCGACGCGGAACTCGACCTGGCCGCCCTTGGCCGCCTTGACCGCTTCGGCGACGTTCGGAGTCACCGTGCCGAGCTTGGGGTTGGGCATCAGCCCCTTGGGGCCGAGCACCTTGCCGAGCCGGCCGACAATGCCCATCATGTCGGGCGTTGCGATGACCCGGTCGAAATCGATCGTGCCGCCCTGGATCGTCTCCATCAGGTCTTCCGCTCCGACCACGTCGGCGCCGGCCTTCCTGGCCTCTTCGGCCTTGTCGCCCTTGGCGAAGACGGCGACGCGCACGTCCTTGCCGGTGCCGGCGGGCAAGGTGACGACGCCGCGCACCATCTGGTCCGCATGCCTCGGGTCGACGCCCAGATTGAGCGCGATCTCGATCGTCTCGTCGAACTTGGCGGTTGCATTGGCCTTGGCCGCCGCGATCGCCTCGTCGACGCCGTAGAGCTTCGTGGGATCGAGCGCGGCAAGCGTCTTCTGCTTCTTGGTCTGCTTGGCCATGACCTTAGCTCCCCGTCACTTCGAGGCCCATCGCGCGGGCGCTGCCTTCGATGATCCGGGCCGCGGCCTCGATGTCGTTGGCGTTCAAATCCTTCATCTTGGTCTCGGCGATCTCGCGCAGCTGGGCCCGCGTGACCCGGCCCACCGTCGTTTTGCCGGGCTCCTTGGCGCCCGCGGAGATCCGCGCCGCCTTCTTGAGGAAATAGGAGGCCGGCGGAGTCTTGGTCTCGAAGCTGAACGACCTGTCCGCATAGACGGTGATCACCGTCGGGATCGGCATGCCCTTCTCCATGTCGCCGGTGGCGGCATTGAACGCCTTGCAGAAGTCCATGATGTTGACGCCGCGCTGGCCCAGAGCCGGGCCGATCGGCGGCGACGGATTGGCGGCGCCGGCGGGCACCTGGAGCTTGATATAGCCCGTTATCTTCTTTGCCATTCTAGTCTCTCACTCTGTAGATCGCCCGAAGCGCCGAGGCGCCGTGGACGGGTTCAAGCTTAGCGGTCCAGACGGCCGTCCCGAGGGAAGGCCTCCCGCAAGTTTCCAAT
>DATKIV010000011.1:0-61864 GCA_035543935.1 Allosphingosinicella sp. | reverse complement strand
CGCGTTGGCGAAGGCCTCCCCATATTCGCGGAAATCCTCGACCCGGACGCCCTTGTGGCGGACGAGCAGGCGGCGCGCCGCCTTGTTGGCGAGCTCGACCCGGCCGTCGCCCTCGACGGTGAGCAAGGCGGTCGGGGCGTCGTCGAGCACCGCCTCGTAGAAGCGGTTGGCGTCGATCAATTTGTGGCGCTCGTCGCGCAATTTCCTGATCGCATCGTCGAGCACCTCGTTCAAATCGCCGAAGCCGGAGCCCTGGCCGCGCTGGGCGAAGCCCTGGCTGAAATCGCCGAAGCGGACCGCGTCGATGAAGCGGGCGAGCTCCATGTTGGTGCGCTGGATATAGTGCCAGAGCAAAGCCGCCGCGCCGAGCACGAAGAGGCCGGCGACGATGCGGCCGGCGCCGAGATCGGGCCGATTGATCGCCGCGACGAAGGCGAAGACCATGAGCAGCAGCAGCCCCAGCCGCCAGGCCAGGCCCAGGAGGAAGCGGTTGCGGAAATGCATTAAGGTGTTCCCCGGCGAAGGCCGGGGCCCAGGCCTGCCGCCCGCGCCGCTGGGCCCCGGCCTTCGGGGTCCCCGCAAAGTAGTACTTTGCGGGGTGCCCCTTCGCCGGGGAACAGCCGAGGGGGGATCACCTCACAGCCCATGCTTTTCCATCCGCCGGTAGAGCGAGGCGCGGGTCAGGCCCAGTTCGGCGGCGGCGAGCGAGATGTTGTAGCTGTGCTTCTTGAGCGCCTCCTCGACGATCTGCTTTTCGGCGCGCTCGAGGTTGAGGTCGTCGCGCGGCGCGGCGGCGGGCGCGGGCGCGGTCGGCGCCGCGCGGGAGGGAGCGAGGCCTCGGGAGAGCGAGAAATCCTCCTGGGTGAAGGCGGCGCCGTCCGATAGGATCACCGCGCGCTCGCAGGCGTGGCGGAGCGCGCGGACGTTGCCCGGCCAGTCATAAGCAGTGAGCGCGGCGGCGACCCCAGCCGGCAGCGCGCGCGCGGGCTTGCCGTATTTCTTCGCGTAGAAAGCGATGAAATGGTCGGCGAGCGGGAGGATGTCCTCGCGGCGCTCGCGCAAGGGGGGCAGGTCGATCTCGACCGTGTTGAGCCGGAACAGGAGGTCCTGGCGGAAGCGGCTCTCGTCGCCGAGCTGGTCCGGCGGGCAATTGGTCGCGGCGATGACGCGGATGTCGATCCTGGCCGGCTTGTTGGCGCCGACCGGGATCACCTGGCGCTGCTCCAGCGCGGTCAGCAATTTGGGCTGGAGGTGGAGCGGCATGTTGCCGATCTCGTCGAGGAAGAGGGTGCCGCCGTCGGCCGCCTGCATGCGCCCGATCCGGTCCGCGCGGGCATCGGTGAAGGCGCCCTTCACATGGCCGAACAGCTCGCTCTCGAAGAGATTCTCGGAGACGGCGCCGAGATCGACCGAAACCAGGACCTGGTCGGCCCTGCGCGAACGGCGGTGGAGCTCGCGGGCGACCAGCTCCTTGCCGGTGCCGTTCTCGCCGAGGATGAGGACGTTGGCGTCGGTCGGGCCGGCGCGCTCGATCAAGGACCAGATCCGCGCCATCGCCGGCGAGTCGCCGAGCAGGGGCGTCTCGCCGCCGCCGGCGGGCGCCGCAATCGCCTCGACCTTGCGGCGCTCGGTCACCACTTCGGCGCGCGAGGTGCGCAAGGCGGCGGCGGTGCGGACGGTGGCGAGCAGCCGCTCGTTCGACCAGGGCTTGGAGACGAAGTCGGTGGCGCCGCGCTTCATCGCCTCGACCGCGACGCCGATGCCGGCATGGGCGGTGATCATCACCACCACCGCCTGCGGGTCGCGCTTCAATATTTCGGAGAGCCAGTGGAAGCCCTCGGCGGCGTTGGTCGCGCCGCGGCCGAAATTGGCGTCGAGCAGGATGACGTCGGGGAGCTCGCTCTCCATCGCCGCCAGCGCCTCGCCGGGCTCCTGGAAGGCGGAGACGTTGTCGAACAGGTCGCGAAGCAGCAGGCGCGCCGACAAAGCGATGTCCGGATCGTCATCGATGATGATGCAGCGCGCGAAGCGCCTAGGCTGGCCCACGGATGCTCTCCCACCTGTCTTGTCCGATAATGGACAATCACGAAGCGTGCCAGAGTCCGCGTGCGGACAGATTTGCGCGGCTGCGGACGGGCCAGGCGCGCCGCGCGCGGCCAGGCACCAGTATCGATTCGGCGGAAATCCGGGCTTTTTCGGGTCTGGCACGGCTCCTGCGAAGCATCGGCCAACGGGGACCAACCCTTTGAGGAGTGAAGATCATGGCCAGCAAGATCGAGACGTTCGCCTTCGCCATCGGCTTTATCGCCACCGGCTTTCTCACGTTCGTGGCGCTGCCGCTTGCGTAAATATGGGCGCCTGTGCGGCGGCGGACAGTTTCTGTCCGGAAACGGACACGCCGCCGCCCGCCTGCCCGAGACGATCATGGAGGAGACGGCAATATGATCCGCGCGCTCTTGGCCACGGCCCTGGTTGCCGCCGCCGCGCCCGGCCCGGCCGTCGCCCAGGCGCCGCCGACCGCGCGCCAGCTGATCGACGCCCGCGTCGCCGGCATGCACATGGCCGCTACCCTCTTCTACCGCGGCGTGAAGGGCGCCCTGGCCAATGGCGCCGACGTCCGCCAGATCTTCCACGAGCCCGAAGGCCTGGCGCTGTGGGCCAATGCGATACCGGGCCTGTTCCCGGCCGGCAGCGGCGGCGAAGGCAGCCGCGCCAGGCCTGAAATCTGGACCCGGCGCGCCGATTTCGAGCGCAAGGCGGCCGACCTCGGCGTCGCCGCCACCCGCGTCGCCGAGCGCGCCCGGGCCGGCGACCGGGCCGGCTTCGCCGCCGCCGCCGACGCGGTCGAGGCCGCCTGCACCGCCTGCCATTCGGCCTATCGCAGCGAATAGAGAGACAAGCGGGGATGAGCGTCGTGAAATTCAAGGAAGGCGAAGGCCCGCAGAGCGGCGGCGGCATGGACCGCGTCGTCGCGTCGCGCCGGCTCTCGACCAGGGTCAGGATCGGCCTCGGCGCCGCCCTACTCCTCATCGCCGCCGCGCTCTTCTATTTCCTCGCGCCCGCCGCCAACAGCCAGACCGTGCCGGCCGACCGGCTCACCATCTCGACCGTGAGCCAGGGCCGGTTCGACGATTTCCTGCCGTTGCGCGCCCGCGTCGAGCCCTCGCTCACCGTCTATCTCGACGCGGTCGAGGGCGGCCGGGTCGAGCGCATCCTGGTCGAGGACGGCGCCAGGGTCCAGCGCGGCCAATTGCTCGCGGTGATGAGCAATGCCGATCTCCAATTGAACGTGCTCGCCCGCCAGACCGAGGTCA
Organism: Allosphingosinicella sp.; assembly: GCA_035543935.1. Lineage (GTDB taxonomy): Bacteria > Pseudomonadota > Alphaproteobacteria > Sphingomonadales > Sphingomonadaceae > Allosphingosinicella. The sequence goes on along the minus strand of DATKIV010000011.1, from coordinate 58,550 downwards.
TCCAGCAGATCAATTCGATGCGCAGCCAGGAGCTCGCGCTCAACCAGTCGCGGCTCGCCAACGAGCGCGCGCGGATCGAGGCCGATCTCGCCACCCAGACCGCGCGCCGCAATTACGAGATGCAGCGCCCCCTCGCCGATCGCGGCTTCGTCTCGGGGCGCTCCTTCGCCGACAGCCGCGATACCTATGAGGCCAATCGCCGCCGCTCCGACGTTCTGCGCCGCCAGCAGGCCGACGACGAAAGGCTGCAGACCAGCCAGCTCGGCCAGCTGCGGGCGTCGGCCGGCGCACTCAACACCAGCCTCGGCATCGCCCGCGGCAGCCTCGAGGCGCTCAATCTGCGCGCCCCGGTCGACGGCCAGCTCACCTCCTTCTCGATCCAGATCGGCCAGTCGCTGAACCGCGGCGAGCGGCTCGGCCAGATCGACAGCGCCGGCCGCAACAAATTGCGCGCCCAGGTCGACGAATTCTTCCTCGGGCGGGTCAGCGAGAATCTCGTCGCCAACGCCGAGATCGGCGGACGCAATTACCGGATGCGGGTCAGCAAGATCTATCCGCAGGTCCGCAACGGCCAGTTCGAGATCGACCTCCAGTTCGTCGGGTCAGAGCCCACCGAGCTGCAGCGCGGCCAGACCGTGCCCGTCCGGCTGACATTGGGCGCGCCGTCGCAGGCGCGGCTCATCCCCGACGGCGCCTTTTACGAGGCGACCGGCGGCAATTGGGTGTTCGTGGTGTCGCCCGACGGCCGCAGCGCCGAGCGCCGCCAGGTCCGGCTCGGCCGCCGCAACCCCGAGTTCGTCGAAGTGCTGTCCGGGCTCGAGCCCGGCGAGCGCGTCATCACCTCGTCCTATACAAGTTTCCGGGAGCGCGACCGGCTCTCCATAAGTGGGCAATGAAGGGAAAGAAGATGCTGAACATGCGTGAAGTTTCGCGGGTCTACCGCACCGACACGGTCGAGACGACGGCGCTCGACGGCATCTTCCTGGATGTCGCCGACGGCGAGTTCGTCGCGATCATGGGGCCGTCGGGGTGCGGCAAATCGACGCTTCTGAACGTGATCGGCATGCTCGACAGCCCGACCTCGGGGTCCTACGTCTTCAACGGCACCGAGGTGGCGGGCCTTTCGGAATCGAAGCTCGCCGATTTCCGCAAGCGGAACATCGGCTTCATCTTCCAGTCCTTCAATCTCGTCGACGAGCTCAGCGTCCGCGAGAATATCGAGCTTGCGCTGCTCTACCACAACGTCCCCGCGGCGGAGCGGCGCACCCGGGTCGACAAGGTGATGGACAAGGTGGGTATCGCCCACCGCGCCAGGCACCGGCCGTCCCAATTGTCCGGCGGTCAGCAGCAGCGTGTCGCCGTCGCCCGGGCCCTTGTCGCATCACCCAGTTTGATCCTCGCCGACGAGCCGACCGGCAATCTCGACACGGCCCATGGCGAGGAGGTGATGAAAATGCTGCAGGCGCTGAACGGCGAAGGCTCGACCATCGTCATGGTCACCCACTCGCCCGCCCATGCCGATTATGCCGGCCGCGTCGTCAACATGCTCGACGGCCGCATCCTGGTCGAGCACCGGCGCGCGGCGTGACCACCTGGCCCCTCTCCCATTTGGGGAGTTCGGGGTCGGTCGTGCCCCCGGCACGAATATCATGGGGTGATATTCACCCCGAACTGGGTTGGGGTGAGGGAATGGGTGGGAGCAGCTCACACGCCGTTCCCTCACCCTCCCACCGCTTCGCGGCGGGCCCCTCCCTCTCCCCAAATGGGAGAGGGGAAAGTGAAGAGGAACTGACATCATGTGGCGCAATTATCTGACCGTGGGCGTGAGGGCACTGACCAAGAACCGGACCTATGCCTTCATCAACGTGTTCGGCCTCGCGATCGGCCTTGCCGCCTGCCTGATGCTGCTCCTCTACGTCCGCTACGAGACGAGCTACGACAATTGGCTCCCCAATGCGGAGAACACCTACCAGTTCCAGACCTATTATACCGACCCGCAGACCCATGAACGCACCGACCTGCAAATGTCGTCCTACGTCTCGGGCCAGCGCCTGAAGGCCGATTTCCCCGAGATCCAGAGCAGCGTCTACGTCCAGGCCGGCGGCGCCACCGTGCTTCGCGGCGGCGAGGCGCTGGCGGTCGAGAATGTCGGCTTCGCCAACGGCCCCTTCTTCGACACGGTCCGGCTGCCATTGGCCCAGGGCGACCCGCGCACCGCGCTGCAGAGCCCGGGCTCGCTGACGCTTTCCGAAACCGAGGCCCGGCGCCTGTTCGGCACCGCCAATGCGGTCGGCCAGCGGCTGACCGTGGTGATGCGCGGCCGTCAGGTCGACCATCGGGTGACCGCGATCCACCGCGACGTGCCGCTCAATTCGCACATGCGCTTCGGCATGCTGATCCGCATCGATCCCAATTCCTTTTATGCCGAGCAGCCCGATTTCATGCGTCAATGGGGCTGGCAGTCGGGCTGGAACTATGTCGCGCTGCGGCCCGGCACCGATCCGGCGGCGATCAACGACCGCATGACCGACTTCAAGCGGCGCAACATCCCCACCCAGGATTTCGGCGGCACCCGCGTCAACCAGGGCGATTTCAGCGACTATGCTTTGGTCAACGTCCGCGACGTCCACCTCGGCAAGGCGCAGGAAGGCGGCTGGCGCCCCGGCAACGACACCGGGACGATCTGGACCTTCACGGTCATCGCCTTCCTCATCCTCGGCATGGCCTGCGTCAACTTCACCAATCTCGCCACCGCCCGCGCCGGCCAGCGCGCCCGCGAGGTCGCCCTCAGGAAGGTGCTCGGCGCCAACCGCCGGCAATTGATCACCCAGTTCCTCGCCGAATCGGTGCTGATCGCCTGCATCGCCATGCTGCTCGCTCTGGCCCTGGTCGAGCTGCTGCTGCCGTTCTTCGCCAACTTCCTCGACGCCTCTTTGAAGATGACCTATTTCGGCTGGGACGGCCTGCTGCTGCCGATCGTCGGACTGACCCTGCTGGTCGGCGCCGCGGGCGGGGTCTATCCGGCTTTCTATCTCAGCCGCTTCCAGCCCGCCCAGGTGCTCAAGGCCAACAAATCCTCGGCCGAGGCGGCCGGATCGGGGCTGCTCCGCAACGTCCTGGTCGTCGCCCAGTTCGCGGTGTCGATCGGCCTCATCATCTGCACCGCCGTGGTGTGGGCGCAGACCTCCTATGCGCGCAGCGCCGATCCCGGCTACCGGCGCGACGGCCTGCTCCAGGTCGAGGGCATCAACCGGCGCCAGCTGATCCCGCTCCAGGAGACGCTGGTGCGCCAGATCGAGCGGGTGCCCGGCGTCACCTCGGTCGCCCGCACCTCGATCGGCGTCGCCACCCCGAACAGCACCAACGAAGCGGTGCTCATCCCCGGCCAGCGCGAGCCAGCCACGATCGGCTCCTATTCGATCGATCATGACTTCTTCCGCACCATGGGCATCCGCACGATCGCCGGCCGGCTGTTCGACCGCAACCGGCCGATGGACGACGCCACTCTGCCCTTTCCGGACAATCCGGACGCGATCCGCGCCCAGATCGCGCGCGGCGGCGTCAACGTCGTCGTCAACGAGCTCGCCGCCCGTCGCATGGGCTTCCGCAACCCGTCCGATGCCGTCGGCAAGACGCTGCGCGCCTCGCTCGCCGGGGACGCTTATCCGCCGGTGCCGATCAACATCATCGGCGTGGTCCAGGATTCGCGCTTCCGCTCGATCCGCGAGCCGATCGACCCGATCATGTTCCGGATCAGCAACAATGGCGCCTCCCACATGATCGTGCGCTACGAGAATGCCGATCCGGCGCAGGTGCGCGCCGCGGTCGAGCGGATCTGGAAGCGTGTCGCCACCGACGCGCCCTTTTCCGCCGATTTCAGCGACGACATCATGGTCGAGCTCTACAAAGCGGAAGCCGCGCGCACCAAGGCCTTCGCCGGCTTCTCGATCCTCGCCGTGATCGTCGCCTGCCTCGGCCTGTTCGGCCTGGCCGCCTTCACCGCCGAGCGGCGGACCAAGGAGATCGGCATCCGCAAGGTGCTCGGCGCCCGCATCCGCGACATCGTCGGCCTGCTCGCCTGGCAATTCTCCAAGCCGGTGATCATCGCCAACCTGATCGCCTGGCCGGTGGCGTTCCTGGTCATGGACCGGTGGCTGAAGACATTCGACCTGCGCATCGATCCGGGCTTCACCCCGTTCGTGCTCGCCGGGCTGCTTGCTCTGGTGATCGCGATCGGCACCATCGCGGGGCACGCGATCAAGGTCGCGCGCGCCAATCCGATCCTCGCGCTCAGATACGAATAGGAAGGAGGGCCGGTCGCTTCATTCGTCGAACGCAGGGGCGCCTCCGCAGAAAGGCGCGCCCGCAACGGCCCGAATGGTGGCAACAGGTCCGCAGCAGGAATGGAAGACATGATGACCGCCACGCTCATCCTCGCCGTCACCGCGCTCGCCGTCACGGCGATGATCACCCTGGCCGCCGGCCGCGCCTGGCGCGGCTGGCTCGATCTCAAGAAGCTCGAGCTCGCCCGCCGCGGCGTCGGCCCCGACGCCGCCGAGGCGGCCGAGGACGAGATCGGCGTCCGCATCGAGCTCGCCGCGGTCCGCGAGCGGCTGAAGAAGCTCGAGGCGATCGCCAGCGGCGTGGAGCTTTAGGGCCGAACCGTCACCCCGGACTTGATCCGGGGTCCACCTTACTGGCGGCGGCGGAGCAAAGAAGGTGGGTGCCGATCAAGTCCGGCATGACGCCGATGGGGGCCCGGCGCCGCGCCCACTGGACCTGGTCGCTTTGGCGCGATAGCCGCATTTCATGAGCGGGAAGAACGAAGAGCTCGGCATGGCCGCGCGGCTGGTGATCGGCGGGATCGCCGGCTTCGTCGCGACCATGGCGATGACCTCGGCCATGCGCCATCTTCACAAAAGGCTGCCGCGCAGGGAGCGCTATCCGCTGCCGCCGCGGGAGATCGTCGACGAGGTCCTGGACCCGCCCGCGGCAATCGCGCCGGACGTCACCTTGCTCGCCCATTTCGCTTATGGCGCCGCCTGCGGCGCCTTGATCGCCGCCGCCAATCCGAGGATCGACCGGGTGACCGGGTCGATCGCCGGCGGCGGCATCTGGCTGGCCAGCTATATGGGCTGGATCCCGGCCTTCGGCGTGCTCGAGCCGGCGACCCGGCACCCGATCCGGCGCGACGCGGTGATGTTCGGCGCCCATCTCGTCTGGGGCTGGACCGCCGCCGAGGCGATGCGCGAGCTCGGCAAGGACCGCGCCGCCATCTTCGCCGCCGGCCCGGCGAAGGACGCAGCGGCGCGCTAGACCCGCGGGATCCGGCCCCGCCTCCGCCCGATCACCGGGCCGCGCGCAAACCCCCGCTTAACGATTTTGCGCTAGGGCCGCTCGCACAAGGGGACGTGCATTTGGCGAAGTTTCTCGTGATGCGAAAAGGCGGGGGCGGCAAGGTTGCAATCAACCCCGAGCTGGTGACTCATATCCGCTCGGCCAACGGCGCCTTCACCGACGTCTTCTTCGAAGGCCAGCAGGTCGCGGTCGAGGGCACGTTCGACGACGTCGTCCGCCAGCTCTCCGCCGCCGACCGACGCACCGCTCCGGCGGCAGGCGCGCAACCGCGCGCCGACGATACCGGCCTGGTCTTCGGACGAGTCGAGCGCTGAGCATCCATTCGTCGGATAGTCCCACGGTGACGTTGTAGCCTCCGTCGGCGCGGTGGCGTCGACCTCGAAACCGGTCGCCAACGGGAAGAGGCGCCGGTGCGCGAGTTGAATATTGACTCAAGTTTCAAATTAGCCCATTGATCCCCCGCCGCAGGAGCCCCGAACAGGGGCGCTCGCGGCTATGGGGGAGGGGTTTTGCGGGCTTTCACGGCTTCGGACGGGGTGCGGATCGCCTATCGCGATACCGGCGGCGGCACGCCGATCGTGCTGCTGCACGGGCTGATGGCGCATGGCGGCTTCTTCGAAGGCCAGGCCGGGCTCGCCGAGGATTTCCGGATCATCGCCATCGACCTGCGCGGCCATGGCGAATCGGCCGGCGAAGAGGCGCCCTCGCCGAGCGTCGAGCGGATGGCGGCCGACGTCGCCGAGCTCGCCGACGCGCTCGACCTCGAGGGCGCGATCGGGGTCGGCTGGTCGCTTGGCGCGACCATCTTGTGGCACGTCCTGGCCGGGCCCGCCGCGGCGCGCTTCGCCGGCGCGGTGGTGGTCGACATGACCGCGCGGGTGAAGAACGACGCCGAATGGGATTTGGGCCTTTCGCCCGAGGCCTGCGAGGCGCGCAGCATCGCCATCCGCGACGATTTCGAAACCTTCGCGCTTGGCGCGGGCCAGGCGATCTTCGCCCAGCCGGTGGCGCCCGAGATGCGCAAGCTCGCCGACTGGGCGAGCCTGCAATTCGCGCGCAACGACGCCGAGGCCATGGCGTCCGTCTGGCAGTCGCTGATCCGCCAGGACGTGCGCGCCCTGCTCGACCGGATCCAGCACCCGACCCTCATCGTCCACGGCGCTCAAAGCTCGCTCTACGGCGCCGACACCGCCGACCATCTCGTCGCGGCCCTGCCCCAGGCGCGCGCCGTCCGCTTCGAGCGCTCCGGCCACGCCCCGCATCTCGAAGAGCCCGAACATTTCAACGCCATCCTGAAGGATTTCGCGGACCGGCTGTCCATGGCCCGCACCACCCAGAATACGCATTCGTGAGGAGACACGTCATGACCCTGAAGCTCAACCATCGCCTGATGCTCGGCACCGCCTTGATCGCGCTCGCCGCCGCCGCCAGCCCCGCTTTCGCTCAGGACGACCCGGTCGACGTCGCCCCGGCCGCCCAGACCGCAGACGACGAGACCGAGATCTTCGTCACCGCGCGGCGGCGGACGGAAAGCCTGATCAACGTGCCGATCGCGATCACCGCTTATTCGGGTGAGCAGCTCGAGAACGAAGGCGCGCTCGACCTGACCGACATCGGCGACACCACGCCGAACGTGACGCTGGAGCCCTCGCGCGCCACGAATTCGACGCTCACCGCCTTCATCCGCGGCGTCGGCCAGCAGGATCCGGTCGGCGGCTTCGAGGCCGGCGTCGGCATCTATCTCGACGACGTCTATCTGAACCGGCCGCAAGCGGCTTTGCTCGATATCTATAATGTCGAGCGGATCGAGATTCTGCGCGGCCCGCAGGGCACGCTCTACGGCCGCAACACGATCGGCGGCGCGATCAAATATGTAACCCGGCGGATGCCGTCCGATCCCGAGCTTCGGGTGCGCGGCACGATCGGCACCTATGAACAGGCCGACCTCGTCGTCTCCGCCTCGACGCCGGTCACCGAGGACCGCAGACTGCGCGTCGGCGCGTCCTTCGCGCGCTTGTCGCGCGACGGCTTCGGCGAAAACCTGACCACCGGGCAGGACAATTACAACCGCGACGTCTGGGCGGGGCGACTCTCGGTCGAATATAATAACGAAAGCAATGCGTTCGTGCGTCTCCAGGGCGATTTCACGCAGGACAACAGCGATCAGCGCGGGGGCCACCGGCTGATCCCGGCGCTCGTCCTGGGCACGCCGGTGCTCGACGACGTGTTCGATACGCGCGGCGGGCTGCTCGATCCCGAGCAGAAGGTGAGGGCCGGCGGCGTCAGCCTTTATGTCGAGGTGCAGCCGTGGGACGATTGGACGCTGAGGAGCATCTCCGCCTATCGCCGCGACAGGAGCAACGCGCCGATCGATTTCGACGCGCTTCCCGCGGTCGACGTGGACGTCCCGGCCGTCTACCGCAACCGGCAAATCTCGCAGGAGCTGCAGGTCCTGTATAATAACGGCCCATTCAACGCCCTCGTCGGCGCTTATTATCTCGACGCCGATTCCGACACGATCTTCGACGTCCGGCTGCCCGGCGGTGTCACTGCGCTGACCTTTGGCGACGTGCAGACCGAGACGTTCGCGATCTTCGGCGATTTCACCTATGATTTCTCCGACATGTTCAGCGTCTCGGTCGGCGGCCGCTACACCTGGGACCAGCGCACGTCAGACATCCTTAGGCGCACCTATCTCGGCGGCGGCTCACCCTTCTTCGGCGGCAACGGCGTGCTGTTCGCGACAACGTCGGATTTCAACGGCACCGCCGATTTCGCGGAATTCACCCCGCGCGCCTCGGTCAGCTTTCACCCGGCCGAGAACCAGACGATCTACGCCAGCTATTCGGCCGGCTTCAAAGGCGGCGGCTTCGATCCGCGCGGCCAGACCTCGGCCTGCCGGACCCCGGCCGGCGGCGCCTGCAACGCGCAGCAAATCTACGATTTCATCGCATTCGACCCGGAGACGGTGGACAGCTATGAGCTGGGCTACCGCGCCTCGCTGTTCGACCGGCGCCTCAACCTGTCGCTGTCGATCTTCCATGCCGATTATCGCGACGTGCAGGTGCCCGGCTCGATCGGCACGACGGTCAACGGCCAGCAGACCTTCATCGGGATCACCACGAATGCCGGCAAGGCGCGTTTCCAGGGCGTCGAGTTCGAGGGCAATGCAATTGTCGCCCGAGACTTCGGCCGCGATGGCGACAGGCTGAACTTCGCCTGGTCGCTCGGCTATATCAACGCCGACTATCTGGAGTTCATCGACGCCCGCGGCATCGACGTCGCCGACCGGCGCGCGATCCAGAACACGCCGAAGTGGACCGCGAGCGGCACCCTCAATTACGAGGTGCCGATGGCGAGCGGCAGGCTGAATGTCGGCACGACCCTGTCCTATCGCAGCCGCACGCAGCAATTCGAACTCCGCATCCCCGGCCTCGACCAGGGCAGCTATGCACTGTGGGACGCCAATCTTGTCTGGCGCTCCGACAATGACCGCTGGATGATCGGGCTGCACGGCCGCAACCTCACGGACAAGCGCTACATTACCTCGGGCTACAACTTCCTTCGGCAGAACCCCGATACGGGCAACTTCATCCTCGCCAACGGCCAGCCGGGGTTGAGCTCGACTCTGGGCGCCCAAGGCGTCCTGACGGCATTTTACGGCAATCCGCGGCAGGTCTATCTGTCGGTCGGCCTGAACTTCCGCTGATGCGGGGCGTGAGCAAGAGCGAGGGGGCGGGGCCCGGCGGGCGCGTCCTCCTCGTCCTGCTCCTCGCTTATATCTTCAACTTCGTCGACCGGCAGATCATCGGCATATTGGCGCCGTCGATCAAGGCCGAGTTCGCGCTCAGCGACACCGCGTTGAGCGTGCTCGGCGTCGTCTTCGGCCTCTTCTACGCGACCATCGCGATCCCGATCGCCTGGCTCGCCGATCGCCGCAGCCGCGTGCCGATCATCGCCGCCGCGATCGGTCTGTGGAGCCTGTTCACCGCCGCTTGCGGGCTGGCGCAGAATTATGCGCAGCTGGTGCTGGCGCGGATGGGCGTGGCGTTCGGCGAGGCGGGCGGGATCGCGCCCTCTTATTCGCTGATCGCCGATTTCTATCCGAGGGCGCGGCGGGCGCGGGCCATGGCCTTCTTCTCGCTCGGCATTCCGATCGGCTCGGCGCTCGGCATCTTCTTCGGCGGCTGGCTGACCACCTATTTGAGCTGGCAAGCCGCCTTCATCATCGTCGGTCTCGCCGGCCTGCCTACCGCGCTTCTGGTCTGGACGCTGATCCGCGAGCCGAAGCGCGGCGGCCTCGACCGGGCGGAAGGCGAGGCGGTGCCCCCCGCGCCACCCTTCCTGGTGGCGGGCAGGACGCTGGCCGCCAATCCGAGCTTCTGGCTGCTCTCGTTCGGCGCCGCCTCGGGCTCGATCTTGGGCTACGGGCTGATCTTCTGGTTGCCGAGCTTCTTCGGGCGCAGCTTTCACCTGGCGCAGGGCGACGTCGCCTGGTTCTACGGCTCGATCGTGCTGGTCGGCGGAGCCGCCGGGACCTGGCTCGGCGGCTGGCTCGGCGACCGGCTCGGCCCGGCCAGGCCGGCCGTCTACGCGCTGATCCCCGCCTGCTGCTTCCTGGTCACCGCGCCCGCCTTCGCGCTCGGCCTGTTCGCGCCGAACCTGTGGGTCGCCTGGGCCTTGTTCGCGCTCGGCCAGATGACGGCGCTCGCCTGGCTCGGCCCGGTCATCTCGGCGATCCAGCACATCGTCCAGCCCGCCATCCGCGCCACCGCCTCGGCGAGCTTCCTGTTCATCAACAATCTGATCGGGATCGCCTTCGGCATCTATTTCCTGGGCTGGCTGTCGGATCGGATGAAGGCCGCCCACGGCACCGATTCGCTCCAATATTCGATCCTCTACGGGCTCGGCTTCTACCTGCTGAGCGCGGCCATCTACTTCGTCGCGGCGAAGCGGTTGAGGAAGGATTGGGTGGGCTAGCGGCTATTCGGTGCGCTTGGTGATTTTCAATCGACCGGCTCGAACGTGTCGCGCGACTGCCTCCCTGACGCGACGGAAAAGCCAATCCGGCAGCATATCGTAAAAGGGGCTTTCGCGACCCGGCACGATCCGCAAGTCCGGACCCGGCCAGATGAAGCGGTTCAACTCTGTCACGACGATCCAGCTGCGATTGCGGTCGAGCCCAAGCTGAGCCTTGACGTTCGCCGGAATCTCGATCGCGCTCCCGCTCTGCGCGGGCGCCGCGTGCGTGACGGGTGCGACCAGCAACTGAGTCCTGCCGCGGCGAACGGTCGTGGCAAGGACGATCACGACAGGACGGTCCTTGCGGCCACTTTCCTCGCCCCTCTCCGCCTCATCAGACCAGAGATAGACGTAGGAAATCACCTCAGTCGGCTTCGGGATCCTCCAGGAGCCGTCCGAGCTCCTTCGATCTTTCGGGGATTTCTGCGTTGAGGATGGCTTCGAGGGTTTCATCGTCGAGATCCTTCGTAAGAAGAACCTGGCGATCCCGGCGCAGGAGGCGCTCATATTCCTTGAGCGAAAGCATCACCACGCGCGTCGTGCCGTGGCGCTGGATGCCGACCGGATGAAGCATCGCCTCATCCGTATAATAGCCGAACTTGCTCGCAACCTCCTTGGCGGAGACGGTCCTTAGCGCTTCACTCACGATCGAGAACTCCAGCGAATGCACCCTTGGCCCGACGCAATCTTCTGGACGGATAATCCGGCTTTTACGTAAAAGCAAGCCTAAGTCGCGAAGCCCGGATCCAACCGGTAGGCCTTGCGCAGCAAGGCCGGCCAGGCGAGCAGGTTGGCGCCCAGCTTGAGGCTGGCCTTGCCCTGCTCGGCGGCGACTTCGGGGGCGCCCTGGGGCGGGTTGTTGAGATTGGTCTCGCCGGCGGAGAGCGCCTTCACCTGGGCTTCGCAGGCTCGCTCGAGGAAATACATCTTCAGAAACGCCTCGCCAACCGTCTCGCCGAGCGCGAGCGTGCCGTGGTTGCGGAAGATCATGACGCTCTTGTCGCCGAGATCGGCGACGATCCGCTCGCGCTCGGAAAGATCGACCGCGATCCCCTCATAATCGTGATAGGCGATCTCGTTCCTGATCACCATCGCGGTCTGGGTCAGCGGCAGCAGGCCTTCGGCGTGCGCCGCGACCGCCTGGCCGTCGGGCGTGTGCAGGTGAATCACCGCCTGGGCGTCCGCGCGCGCCATGTGCAGCGCCGAATGGATGGTGAAGCCGGCCGCGTTGGTGATGAACGGCGTCGGCGCGACCGGATTGCCAGCCAAGTCGACCTTGACCAGCGAGGAGGCGGTCACCTCCTCGAACATCAATTGATAGGGATTGAGCAGGAAATGATGCTCGGGCCCGGGCACGCGGGCCGAGAGATGGGTGAAGATGAGGTCGTCCCAGCCGAAATGGGCGACGAGGCGATAGGCGGCGGCGAGATCGACGCGGATCTTCCACTCCTCCGGGCTGACCTCGTCCTGCATCGGCGGGATGTCCAGGGTGGCGAGGGCGTGGGCCTCGGCCATGCTGCGGGCGATTGCGTCGACGCGTCCCATGATCGTCTCCTGAAATCCTGCCTCACCCTATAGCGGCCCACCGGCGAAACCGCCATGCCCCGGCGGCGGCGGTAGCTGCCGACGGGAAATCGGAGGCGCGGCTCCCAATGTGAAGTAACCCACATTCAGCGCGAAGGATTCGTGCTAGAAACGGCTGAAGACTCAGGGGAGGCGGCGCACTTGGACGAAGACTTTGCAATCGGCCCGGACGTCGTCAACCGGATCCTCTACGGCAATGGCGACCGGCAACGATTCACGCAGGACACGCCGATCCTCCCCGAAGTGTGGCAGCGTTATGCGGCGCGGCCGGGCGCTCGGCAGGACCTGCTGATCACCCCGCTCGAATCGACCTCGGCGGTGGCCCTGCTCCGGGAGCTGCTCGAGTCGGAGGGCGAGGACGGCGACGGGGCGCTGCGGAAACAGGCCAGGTTCGCGCCGCTGCAGACCTTCCTCGCCGCCCAGCTGACCTTTCGCGAGCTGATCCACTATCTGCTGCCCCGCACCGATTGGGCGCAGGACGCGTGGGAGGTGTTCACCGCCAGCAGGGAGAAGACCTCGTCTGGCTTCGCCGAAATCGCCTTCCGCCAGTCCTTCCAGTCCGCCCTCACCCCGGAAGGGCTGCGGGAGGTTCTCGGCGAGGCGGCGGATGCGGACGCGACCCGCAAGGACAAGTCGCTGAGCGGCCCCTTGCTCGATATCGCCCGCATCCTGACGCTGACGGCGATCATCTACCTTGCCGAGAATGAGGGGCTGAAGGGGATCACGCAGGCCCGCAAGCTGGCCGAATATCACGACCAGATCGTCGCCTGCATCGACGAGCTGCTCCACAGGCTGCCGGCCATGGCCAGGCCAAAGCCGACGAAGCGCGGCAAGAAGGCGCAGGAGGAGGCCAGGATCTGGCGGATCGCGAGCAACCGGCCGATCCGCCTCGCCGACGAATATGCGCGCGCGACGGTCAAGGCCGACGCCGCCTTTCGCTTGTTCGACGTCAAATGCGAGACGATCACCTGGGCCGTGATCGATTCGGGCGTGGACGGGACCCATCGCGGCTTCCTGGTGGACCCGCTGAATCCCCAATCGGGCAGCCGGGTCGTCAAGACCTACGACCTGTCGATCCTGCGCGCTTTGCTCGACCCGGCTTATGACGAAACCAACAACGAAGCGCTCGTGGAGGCGCGGCGGCGCACCCGGCTCGGGGTCCGGGAGTCGCAACGCTATCTGCGCAACGTCTATCAGAGCATGTTCGAAACCGAGATGCTCGACTGGTCGTCGCTCGAGCCGCTGCTCGCGGTCGAGAGGCCGGCGACGCCCAATGACGGCCACGGCACCCATGTCGCCGGGATCATCGGCGCCGACCTGCGCGAGGCGGGCGACCCCCATAAGGTCACGCTCCGGGGCATGTGCCCGGACATCAGGATCATGGATTTCCGGATCATCTCGGACACGATCGAGGACACCGAATTCGCGGTGATCGGCGCGCTCCAGCTGGTCCGCTACCTGAACAGCCACAATCAATATATCGTCGTTCACGGCGTCAATCTGAGCCTCGCCATCCCGCACGTCGTCGAAAGCTTCGCCTGCGGGCGGACGCCGGTCTGCGACGAATGCGAGCGGCTGGTCGGCGCCGGCGTGACGGTCGTCGCCGCGGCCGGAAACAACGGCTATCACAAATACCACACCGAGAAGGGCGTCTTCCCGGGCTATGCGACGCTCAGCATCACCGATCCCGGCAATGCCGACGCGGTGATCACCGTCGGCGCCACCCACCGGCGCGATCCGCACACTTACGGCATCTCCTATTTCTCCAGCCGCGGCCCGACCGGGGACGGCCGGTTGAAGCCCGATCTGGTCGCGCCGGGGGAGCGGATCGAGAGCATCCTGCCCAACAACGAAACCGGCACGCTGGACGGCACCAGCCAGGCCGCGCCGCACGTCAGCGCGGCGGCGGCGATGCTGATGGCGCGCTATCCCGAGCTCAACCGCGAGCCGCGGCGGATCAAGCGGATATTGTGCGAAAGCGCGACCGATCTCGGCCGGGAGCGGGCGTTCCAGGGCCATGGCCTGCTCGACATCCTGCGGGCGCTGCAATCGTTTTGAGGGAGAGGAAGATGGCGAAGGATTTCTTCACGCTGGAAGCGGTGCCCGCCCGTTACGGCGATTGCCTGCTGCTCCATTACGGCACCTCCGCCAAGCCCGGCCTGGCGCTGATCGACGGCGGGCCTTCCCAGGTCTGGAAGCCCTTCCTCGAGCCGCGGCTGCAGGCGCTCAAGGCCAAGCGCGGGGCCGGCTTCCAGATCGACATGCTGATGATCAGCCATATCGACGACGATCATGTCCTCGGCATCACCGATTTCACCGGCGCCTGGCGCGCCGAAAAGAGCGCCGGCAGACCATGGCCCTATCCGGTGCGTCAGGCCTGGTTCAACAGCTTCGAGCGGATCTCCAACGCCAAGGATATCGGCGCGGTGACCGCCTCGGTGACCGCGTCCACCGGCGCCGCCACGCTCACCGACGTCGATCTCGACAGCCCCGGGATCACGAATCCCAACAAGGACGAGGCCCGCGCCGGCCTCAAGGTCCTCGCCAGCGTCAACAATGGCAGCAAGCTGCGCAAGGATCTGGAGGCGCTGAACATCCCGATCAACAAGGGCTTTGCCGGCAATCTGGTGCGGCCCGGCGGCGGGCCGAGCATCCCCTTCAAGCTCGGCGCGGAGCTGACCCTTCACGTCGCCGCGCCGCTTCCCAAGCAGCTCGACAAGCTGCAGCTGATGTTCGCCAAGAAGCTGAAGCCCGAGGACGCGCTGGCGGCCTATACGGACGGCTCCGTCCCGAACCTGTCGAGCATCGCCGTGGTCGCCGCCTTCAAGGGCAAGACCATGCTGCTCACCGGCGACGCGCGGGGAGATTATCTGATCGAGGGGCTGAAGGCGGAGGGCCTGCTCGACGCGGGCGGCAAGCTCCATGTCGACATCCTGAAGATGCCGCATCACGGCTCCGACCGGAATGTCGATCCGTCCTTCTTCTCGACGATCACCGCCGACCATTATGTGGCGTCCGCCGACGGCACGTTCGGCAATCCGGACCGGCCGACGCTGGAGATGCTGATCGGCCAGCGCGGCAAGGCGGCGAGCTACACCATCCACCTGACCTATCCGCTCGCCGACATCGACGCGCGGCGCAAGGGGGAATGGGACAAGGACCGGCAAGGCGAGATCGACGACGGCAAGCCCCCCCGGCGGCCCTGGAACCATGACACGGACGACCTTGCCTCCCTGTTCGAGCAGAAGCAGGGCGAAGGCTTTGCCTTCACGGTGGCGGCGCCGGCCGCCGGCCAATCGGCGAAGGTCGAGCTGCTCGGCGCGATCCCCTTCTAGGGTCCGTACCGACCCTGGAATGGATCGACATTCGGCCTTCTAATCCCTCCCCTTGAGGGGGAGGGTAGGGAGGGGGTGTCGGGCCTGAGCGACTTCTCGCTGCCGCCGAACCCCCTCCCCCTGCCCCCTCCCCGCTGGGGAGGGGAGATTTGCAGCCTCCCGCCCCTGAATGTCGATACGAACCTAGGGGGCGACCGCGTCCGGGTGGGCCGCCGCGAAAGGCGGGAGCGCGCTCGCCGCGGCGTCGGCCGCGACCAGGGTAGGCCAGGCATCCAGCGGCAGCGCGAAGCGCCGCGCATTGTACATTTGCGGCACGAGGCAGACGTCCGCCAGCGTCGGCGCGTCGCCGAACAGGAACCGCCCGGCCCGCGGCGCTGCGAGCGCCTCCAGCGCGGCGAAGCCTTCGCGCATCCAGTGCCGGTACCAGTCGTCGCGAGCCTCCTGCTCGTGGCCGAGCGCCTTGAGCCGGAGGATGACGCGCAGATTGTTGAGCGGGTGAATGTCGGCGGCGATGGTGAGGGCGAGGGCGACGACATGAGCGCGGTCGTCCGTGCCGGCGGGGAGCAGCGGCGGCTCGGGAAAGCGGCGGTCGAGCCAGTCGATGATGGCGAGGCTCTGGGTGAGCCTCAGCTCGCCGGCCTCGAGCATCGGCACGAAGCCCTGCGGGTTGCGGGCGCGATAGGCGTCATCCCGCTGCTCGCCGTCGAGCAGGTCGACCGGCACCCGTTCATAGTCCGCGCCCTTGAGATTGAGCGCGATGCGGACGCGGTAGCTCGCCGAGGAGCGGTAATAATCGTAGAGGGTGAGCTTCATCGCGCCGCACATTAGCGGCCCGGCAAGGGGAGCGCCATGACAAGCGGGGGCATCTGGGCGAAGGTCCACAAATGGCTGGCGCTCGTCATGGCGATCCAGATCCTGTTCTGGTTCGCGAGCGGCCTGTTCTTCGCCTGGTTCCCGATCGAGCGGGTGAGGAGCGAGCATGCCATGGCCGCCGCGGCGCCGGCGCCGGTTCCGCTCGCCGAGGCCGAAGCGGGCCTGGCGCGGCTGCGCACGGCGGGGCTGGGCCAGGCCGCGACGATCGAGATCAGGCGCGTCGACGGGCGGCCGGCCGCATTGGTCGGCGGCCAGCGGCCGGTCCTCTACGACCTCGCCACGGCGCGGCGGCTGTCGCCGATCCCGCTGACGCTGGCGGCGCGGATCGCCGAGGCCGATCATGCGGGCGACCTGCGCGCGGCGCGGGTGACGCGGATCGCCGAGAATGACAGCGAATATCGCGGCGCGCTGCCCGCCTGGCGGGTCGATTTCGAGGATGGCGAGGGCCGCGCCATCTACGTCGCCGCCGATACCGGCGCGGTGACCGCGCGGCGCTCGACCCTGTGGCGGGCCTATGACTTCCTGTGGGGGCTGCACATCATGGACTGGCGCGGCCACGCCAATTTCAACAGCTGGCTGCTGGTGATCGCGACCGGGCTGGGGCTGGTCGTGATCGTCACCGGGATCATCATGATGCCCAGCCGCCTGGGGCTGACGGCCTGGCTCAGGCGACGAAAGGCGCGCCGGCTCAGTGGGTTGCGAACACGCGCCGCTGCCCCGCCCGGGTGAACAATATCGTCTGGTAGCGCTCGCGATGGCCGCCATGCTCCATGCCCGGCGAGCCCATCGGCATGCCGGGGACGGCGAGCCCGGCGGCGGCGGGCCTCTGAGCGAGCAGGCGGCGTATGTCGGCGGCCGGGACATGGCCCTCAATCGCATAGCCGCCGACCGAGGCGGTGTGGCACGAGCGCAGATCGTCCGGCACGCCGAGCCGCCGCGCCGTCGGCGTGACGTCGGCGACGTCGGTGATCCTGACCTGGAAGCCGGCGCTGCGCAGATGCGCGACCCAGGCATTGCAGCAGCCGCAGCTCGGGGATTTCACCACCGTGACGACCGGCCCGGCCTGCGCCGCCTCGGCATAGGTTGCGAACAGCAGCGGCATTGCGGCCAAAGCGGCGCGCCTGGTCAGCATCATCGGCGTCTTCCCTTCTCGCTCAATCGATCCTCAGGCGGATGAAGGCCATCGCCCCGTCCGGATCTCCCTCATAGAGCGCTTCGAGCGGCGCGGGAACGAAGTTCATGGCGTAGAGCGCCCCCAGCCCGAGCCGCACGCCGCGGCCCACCGCGACGTCGCGGATCGCGCCCAGCGAGACCTTGCCGACCCTGTAGCGAGGGCCATGATGGCCGCCGGCGAAGGTCAGCTCGTCATTCTCGGCGATCTCGGCGCGGCCGAAGATCGTCCACGGGCCGCGGCCGGCGGCGCTTTCGAGGACGAAGGCGTCGTCGCCGTCGCGCCGGCCCCAGGCCAAGGTGGCCGACCACCAACGGCCATCGTCCCAGCGCCGCGTGTAGAGCGCGCTCGCCGACCAGCGGCTGCTGTCCTCGCCCGGCTCGAGCTGCTCGGGGCTCACCAGATGCGCCCAGCTCGCCTGCAAAGCGAGGTTGTAGGTCGGGTTCCAGGAGAGGCGCAAAGCGGTCGAATCGAGCGGCCCGGTCTCGATGTTCCAGCGCCTCTCGTCGGGCTCGCGGCCGTTGAAGCGCGAGCCCTCGATCTTGAAATCGCCGAAGTCGAGGCCGGCGGTGACCACTCCGAAGCTGATATGGGTCGAATCGAGCCAGTGATGGCTGATCGGCGCCTCTGGCGAATCCATGATCGACATGCGGTGCATGAAGGCGGGGGGGCCGAAAGCGGGCTCGCCGGGCAGGCCGGCATAGACGAAGGCGCTGACGTCGCCGGTGAGATTGTGGGTGTAGCGCGCCGACAGCTCCATGAAGAAATCGTGCGGATGCTGGCGGTCGATGAGCGGCGCCGCGCCGTCGGCGGTCTCGCCCGCGGCGAGGTGGAGCGGATAGCCGCGCCGGCCCATCAGGGGTTCGGGGCTCAGCATGACGCGCAGCTCGACCCGCCGGCCGGTGCCGAGCTCGCCCCGCGCCATGGCCATGATCATGCCCGAGGCGAAGCCCGTCTCGCCGCCGCGCGGGCCCTGCTGCCAGTCATAGACGCCGTTGAGCAGGACATGGCCCATGAACATCCAGTCGCCCCGCATGGCATGGAGCGCGCCGCCGCCGCGCGGGTTCTGCGAGGAATCGGGCCGCCAGGACGTGCCCGATCCGTCGCGGCCCATAGTCGGGCCGGTTCGGGGGGCGACGTCGACGACGTTGTCATCGTCCGCCGCGGGCATGGCGTGAGCCGCATGCGGGTCCGGTGCGGCGGGGGGGCTTCGATGATCGCCATGCTGGGCGAAGACGGGGGTTGCGCCGAGCAGCGCACAGGCCGCGGCGGCCGTTCGGAACGGCTTCATGTCGGGTCTCCGTGGATTCGAGCGAAATGGGTCGGATCGTCAGGAGGATCGGGGCGGCCGCGGCTCCGCTTCGGGGCTGATGCCGGTCGGATCGGGAAAGGAAGCTGCGATCGGGGGCGGATTTGCCGCCACCGACGCCGGGGCGACGAACGGCGCAGGCAACGCGCCCAAAGCGGCGCAGGCGATCATGCAATCGACCGCCATCCGCTCATCGCTGGCGGGTGCGCGCGCGGGCTCATGGCGGGGCATGTCGGCACAATGGCCGGAGGCGGCGGCCGGCGCGGCGGCGGCCTCGGCCATACCGATCCGGCCGGCCGGCGCCAGCATCAAGGCTGCGAGCAGCAGCAGGCGGAGGATGCGGATCATCGCGCGCTTCGCTGCAGGAGCTGAATCAATTCGCTCGCCTTCCGGCGCTGATCGTCGGCGTCGCCGCCGCTGATCGCGGCCTCGATGCAATGGCCGAGATGGTCGTTCAGCATTTCGGTCTCGACCCTGGCCACAGCGGCGCGGATCGCCTGCAGCTGGGTGAGCACGTCGATGCAATAACGGTCCTCGTCGATCATCCGCGCGATGCCGCGCACCTGGCCTTCGATCCGGTTGAGGCGATTCGTCAGCGCCGCCTTGTTGTCGCGTTTCATCCTGCCTTGTCTAATGCCCCCACGGGGTATATGTCAAGTATACCCATAGGGGGTATATGGATCCTTTGCCGGAGGCTGCCGTGCCGTCCCACGCCGAACATCAGCGCGATCAGCGCGATCATCGCGCGCGTCAGGGCGCCCACGCCCATCACGGTCGAGGCGCGCCGGGAGAAAGGCTGTGGCGGCTGGCGGCGCATGCGACCCTGCACTGCCTTACCGGCTGCGTCATCGGCGAGGTCGCCGGCCTCCTGATCGGCGTCAGCCTTGGCCTCCCGCCATGGCAGACGATCGCGCTGGCCACCGCGCTCGCTTATGGCGCCGGTCTCACGCTGGGCCTTCTTCCGGTGATGCGGAGCCAGAATGTTGGCCTTGCCGCCGCGTTCAGGATCGTCTGGATCGGCGAGGTGATCTCGATCGGCGTGATGGAGATCGTGATGAACCTGGTCGACTATCATATGGGCGGCATGAGCGCGCCGTCCGTCTTCTCCTGGATGTTCTGGCGCGGGTTCCTCGTCGCCGTCCCGGCCGGCTTCCTGGCCGCCTGGCCGGTCAATTACTGGCTGCTGAAGCGCAACCTCAAAGCCTGCCACTAGGTCAGGACGCGCAGGCTCAGGGCCCGACGTCGGCCGGCCCCGGCGGGGCGGTGGGGGGCGGCGCGGGCGGGCCGATGCCGAGCGCCGCGGCGACGCGGGCGTCGTTGCCATAGACGTCGCGGACGATCACCACCCGCCCGTTCTCGACATAGGCCGTATGGTAGAGCAATCGGACCGGGATCTCGCGCTGCAGGGGCAGCCAGCGCTGGACGTAGCGCTTTTCGCCCTCCTCGTCGGGCTTCGGCGGCCGCTGGGCGCGCCGCCATTGCTCGATGATCCCGGAATCCCGCGCGATGATCTCGGCGAAGGCGAGCGCGTCGTGGACGCGGATGCAGCCATGGCTGGCGTGGCGCTCGTCGCGCTGGAAGAGCGATTTGGAGGGCGTGTCGTGCAGATAGATTGCGTGGCCGTTGCGCAGGTCGAACTTGACCAGGCCGAGCGCGTTGTGCGGGCCCGAAGGCTGGACGCGGCGGCCGTTGCGCACAATGATGCGGTTGCGGGCCATATAGCGCGCGCTCATCCCGATCGATTTCGGCACCGTCCAGGTCGGATTGGCGACGAGCTGGAACATGGGGGTGGCGAGGCTCGGCGTCGCACGCTCGCCCGCCGAGCCGACGACGACGCGCCGCCGGTCCGCCGGCGCGCCGTTGCGCCAGTAGACGAGCATGGTCGATGCGGTGTTGACGTCGATACGGGTCGCGGCCGGCGCGCGCTCAAGCCAGCGGCGGCGCTCCAGGTTGACGGCGAGCGTGCGGACTCGGTCGACCAGAGCGGGCGCCGGCCGGCCGCGCGCCGCGGCGACCTCGCGGCTGGCCGCGACATAGGCCTGGGAGAGGGCGCGATAATCGGCGTCCTGCGGCGCCAGGCCGCGCAGCCAGCGCCCAAGGTCGCCGCCGAGCGCCTCGTTGAGCCCGGCGGCGAGATCCGGATTGGGCCGGGGGATCTCGTAGATCCGCTCGGTCCGCGCCGGATCGACGCGGCCGCGGGCGAGCGTCTCGCCATAAGAGAGCGCGGCGAGGCTGAGCGCGGCCTCGCGCGCTTCGGGGGTGCGGGCCCGCGCCAGGGGGGCGAGATAATCGTCGGCCTTGAGCCCGTGCCCGTCCGCCTCGCCGATCGCCGCCCTGAGCGCGGCCTCGGCTTCCGCGGTCCAGGCGGGGCGCCACTGGCGGGCGGCGTAGAAGCGGGCGACTCGCGGATCTCTCGCGGCGCCGCGCAGCGCGCCCGCCTCCACGGTCGGCGGCACCGGCCCCGTCGGCGCCGGCGGCGCCTCGGCGCAGGCCGAAAGCGCGATCAGCGCGGCGGCGATCCAGATTTTCGGATTCACAATCACTCCAGAAACCAGGCTGTCGGGGAAGCAGCGTCATGGCGGCCGGCTGCTTCCAACAAAGCTTCCGGACTCGCTTAATGCTTGTTTAGCCAATCTGGGCGCATAGCAAAGCCTCTCTTTTTTTGGAGTGTTTTCGTGAGCAGAGCACAATTGGCCATCCTTCCCGTCGCCGAAGGGCGCTCGGCCGAGCGCCGGATCGTCAACCTGGCCGCACGGTTGCGCGACCCGGGCGCGAGGATCGTCGATGCCGACGTGATGAACCTGTCGACCGACGGCTTCATGGCGGAAACCGACCTCGTGCTCGAAACCGGCACCAGCGTCTGGCTGAAGCTGCCAGGCCTCGAGCCGCAGAACAGCCGCGTGATGTGGGCCGAGGACGGCAAGACCGGCTTCCAGTTCGCGACGCCGCTCCATCCGGCGACGCTGGAGATGATCATCGAGCAGGACCGCAAGCCGATCGTCAAAGGCCATTTCGGCCCGCAGGGCGGCGCCCGCCGCTGACGCTTTCTTTCCGTCCGTCCCGCTTTGCCTTATGGTGGCCCGCGACAGGGCAGCCGAAGGGGAAATCATGCGGGTCAGCCGGGGCATCGCCGCGATCCTTTGCGCCGCGCCGCTCGCCGCCTGCGCGGTGGCCGGGCCCGTGCTCGACCGGGCGATGGACGACGCGCCGACCGTCGCCTGCACCGAGCGGCCCGCCTTCCTGAGGCGCACGGTCGACGGGCGTGCATGGATCCCCTTCGAAGGCACCATGATCGGAGCGGGCACCGAAGTGCTGGCGATGCCGGCCCAGGCGGGCAATTTCACCCATGTCGTTCTGACCGGGGATGGGGGCGCCGCCGGCGCGATGCGCGTCGCCGTGCCCGACCTGTTCGGGCGCGGCGACCGCGGCCAGACCCGGCGCTGGCGCGAAGCCCGGCAGCGCTGGACGGTGGACAATATCGGCACCGCCTTGCACAATCCGGCGGGCGTTCGCATCGCGGTGCTCGAAGGCTCGGTCCGCATCGACCGGGTCTGCTTCAAATCCTATCTGCGCACCCCGGTCCCGCGCCCGCCGGACGAAGGGCAGGAGCCCCACGACGCGCACGCGCACTAACGCGACCTCGCTTGTCATCGCCGCGGCCCGCTGATAGAGCCGCCGCCTTTCCAGGAGCGCCGCTTTAGCTCAGCTGGTAGAGCACATCATTCGTAATGATGGGGTCAGGTGTTCGAGTCACCTAAGCGGCACCACCTGCACTCGGAATCTCGCCCCCGCACAAACCGAAGGTTATCGCCAAGACGCGCTTAACCATATCTCAACCACGTCCGGCGCATTCTCTTGCCTGAAACGGCGCTGCCAAGGACGCGGATCATATGGATATCTCCCGGGGGTTCGAGGACGAAGCGGCGCTGTCGGCCGCGTCCGAGGAGGAACCCGCGATCGAGCGGCCGCCCGAGATCGGCGTCGACGAAAGGCGCATGCACGTCCGCGCCTACAATTACTGGGTGTCGCTGCTGGCCGGACGTCCTTACCCCTCGATCCAGGACGTCGATCCGCAGACGATCGGCGATTTCGGGCCGCACAGCGTCCTGCTCGATTTCTCAGGCAATCCCGAAGATCCGGAAATCGCCTTTCTCGGCCGCGCCCTGCGCGTCGAATGCGCGCTCGACGGCGCCATCCGCCATATCAGCGAGGTGCCGGGACGCTCGCTCTTGTCGCGGCTGACCGACCATTATCTCCAGATCATCGCCAATCGCGCGCCGATCGGCTTCGAGGCCGAGTTCGTCGGCATGCGCGGCCACAACACGCTCTATCGCGGCATCCTCATGCCCTTGTCGTCGGACGGGCAGGGCATCGACTTCATCTACGGCGTGATCAACTGGAAGGAGATCGCCGACAGCGCAACCGCATCCGGGATCGCCGGCGAGGTCGGCCGCGCGCTTGCCGACGCGCCGGCGCCTCTCGCTTTGCTCAACGGCGCCGATTCGCCGGCCTGGGCGGACGGCCCCAATTCCAATTATGTCGAGGCGGTGGTGACCGACGACCTCGCCGAGCCGCTCGACAAGGCGACCTTGAGCCTGTGGCCCGACGACGGCCTCGGCGACCGGCTCGTCGTCGCCCGCGACAGCGCCGCCGAGGCCGCCGCCTGCGACGCGCGCAGCCGCGCCGCGCTCTATCGCGCGCTCGGCCTCGCTTATGATTTCGCGCTGGCCGCCGAAGCCGCGCCCGAGGATTATGCCGAATTGCTCGACGATGCCGGGCTCAAGGCGCAGGCGCGCGCGCCGATGACGCCGGTCGCCAAGCTCGTCTTCGGCGTCCATTACGACAAGTCCCGCCTCACCGAATTCGCCGCCGCCTTGAGCTGGGCCAAGCGCGAGGGCGTCGCCGCCGGCACGTTCGCCGCTTTGATCGAGGGCCATGAAGGCGGGCTCAAGGGCGTCGTCGCCGACGAGCGCGCGCATCGCCGCCCCGCAGCCAGGCCCGACCGCTGGGCCGAGATCCGCGCCGCGCTCCACGCCGCGCCGCCGCTTGCGCGGGTCGAGATGGAGGTGAGGGGCGAGGACGAATTCGTCCTCCTCGTCGCCCGCCGCGACGCCGGCGGCTTCGACATCGTCGCTCCGGTTTCCGACCAGGGCCTGGTCGACCGGGCGATCCGCAAGAGCGCCGCCTAGCCGGAATGGGGACAGTTACTGGTAACTGTCGTCCAACTCGCTAAAATCGCCGCCGCGGGGGTTCGACAGGAGTCGTCTCATGCGCACTGCCTTTTTCGCCCTGCTGCTCTTCGCGCCCGCCGCCCTTTCCGCGCAGGAGGCTTCGGCCCCGCGCGTCGTCGAGGTGCGGCTCAGCAATTTCGATTTCAGCCCGAGCGCGATCACGCTGCCGGCCGGCCGGCCCGTGGTGCTGCATCTCGTCAACAGCGGAGGCGGCGGCCACAATTTCTCGGCGCCGCAATTCTTCGCCGCCGCGACCGGCGTCTCCGGCCCGGTCCGCCGCGGCGCCGTCGAGGTGCCCGGCCGGCAGAGCGTCGACGTCCGCCTGACGCCGGCGCGCGGCACCTATCGGCTGAAATGCACCCACACGCTCCACTCGGCCTTCGGAATGAACGGTGAGATCAGAGTCGAGTGAGCGGTCGGCCGCGATCGAACGCCTCGCCGAACAGGGCCAGCATCGCCGCCCAGGAGCGCCGGTCCGCAACCTCGTGATAAGCGAAGCCGGGCAGGCCCCAGGCATCGATGGCGGGGTTGGTGAAGCTGTGGCCGATGCCGCCATAGACATGCATCTGCCAATCGACCCCGGCCGCCTCCATGCGGGCGGCGAAATCGTCGCGCAGCGCCGCGGTGACGACCGGGTCGGCGGCGCCCTGGCACATCAGCACCTTGCCCCTGATCTTCTTGTCGTCCGCGGCCGGCGGGCCGGTGATGAAGCCGGCGTGGAAGCCGATGATGCAGGCGAGATCGGCGCCGTCGCGCGCGAGCTCGACGGCGGCCGCGCCGCCGAAGCAATAGCCGATCGCCGCCAGCCGGGCGCTGTCGGTGCCCGGGCAGGACCGCACCACCTCGAGCGCGGCCCGGCAGCGGGCGCGGACGATGCCGTAATCGGCGCGCATCAGCCGGACGATCTCGCGCAACCGCTCGATCGGCGCCCCCGGCTCGCCGAACAGGTCCATCGCGAAGGCGACATAGCCGAGACCGGCGAGCCGCGCCGCGCTCTCCTTCGTATGATCGGCGAGCCCGCCGCCTTCGTGGATGACAAGCACGCCGGGGACGCGCCCGCCGTTCGAGCCGTCGGCCAGATAGCCAGTGAAGCTCCGCCCGCCCGCCTCATAGTCGATCGGCTGCAATTCCATCTCGGTCTCCTCCAGCGCAGCCTTGCCGCCACCGCGGGGCCGGGTCTATAGGCGCCCGCACAGCCGGGCGCGCCACGCCTGAATCCCGGGAGCGGACTTTATGAAAGCGGACAGCATGGTAGCGGGGGAAGCCGCTCACCAGCGCCTGTTGGACAATCTCGCCACCTCCCTGTGCGGCGGCGCCCTGCCCGGAGAGCTGGACGATTTCAGCACCGAGGATTGCCGCGCCGCCGCCGCCTTCCTCGCCAGCTGCGCCGCCCGCCGCCCGCCCGGCATCGCCCTGGTCCGGCTCGAATCGACCGGCACCAGCCTCGGCCACCGGCGGATGCGGATCGGCATCGCCAATGACGACATGCCCTTCCTGGTCGATTCGGTCGCCCAGGCGATCGCCGCGCGCGGCCTCATCATCCATCGCCTGCTCCACCCGGTGGTCTGCGTCACCCGCGACGAAAAGGGCATTCTCACCGGGGCCGAGCCGCTTTGCGAGGACAAGAGCCGGCGCGAATCGCTCATGTATATCGAGGTCGACCGCGCCGACGCGAAGACGCGCGCCGAGCTCGTCACCGAGCTCCACCGGGTCCTCGCCGACGTCCGCGCCGCGGTCACCGACTGGCGCTCGATGCAGGCGACGATGCACGCCCAGGCGGAAAACGTCCGCGACCCCGAGGGCAAGGCGCTGCTGCACTGGCTCGCCGACGGCGCGATGACCCTGCTGGGCTATGAGGTCGAGCGGCCGAACGAGGCGCCGTCCGGCGGCCTCGGCATCATGAAGCTCTCCGACGACCCCACCGACGAGGGCGGCAGCGAAGGCGCGATCCGCTATTTCGAGCAGGGCGGCCAGGAGCCGCTCATCGCCAAGGCCGATCTGCGCTCGCCCGTCCATCGCCGGGTGCCGCTCGACCTCATCGTCGTGCCGCTGCGCGAGGGCGGCGACGGCCAGGAGGGCCGGATCACCGGCATCGGCGTCCATGCCGGCCTGTGGACCAGCCAGGCGCTGACCGTGCCGATCGAGGAGGTGCCGGTGTTGCGCCGTCAGCTCGCGGCGCTGGAGAAGGAATTCGGCTTCGAGCCGAGCGGCCATAGCGGCAAGGCGCTGCGCCATGCTCTGGCCTCGCTGCCGCGCGACCTGCTCGTCAACCTGCGGCCCGAGGCGGTCAAGGAGCTTGCCGCCACCGCCATCTCGCTGGCCGACCGGCCGCGGCCGACTTTGCTGCTCGTCCGCTCGATCCTGCTCGGCCATTTGTTCGCCTTCGTCTGGCTGCCCCGCGACGAGCTCACCACCAGGCGCCGGGTCGCGATCGGCGAGATGATCGAGCTGGCGGCCGACGGCAAGATCACCAATTGGTCGGTGGACCTTGGCGACGGCGATCTGGCGCTGGTCCGCTACACGCTCAACATCGACGCCAAGCGGCCGACGCCCGACGTCAAGGCGCTCGACAAGAGGCTCGACGCGATGGTGCGCGGCTGGGTGCCGAGCGTCGAGGAAGCGCTCGGCGAGATCGTCGGGTCGGGGCGGGCGACCCGGCTCGCGCTCACCTATCTCGATCAATTCCCGGAAGGCTATCGGATCCGCACCGGGCCCGAGGATGCGGCCAGGGACGTGGTCTGCCTGGCGGGCCTCGAGGATCCTGGCGCGCGCGACGTCCGCCTGTTCCGGCGCGACACCGATCCCGCCGACCGGCTCCATCTCAAGACCTACCGGGTCGGCGAGATCATCCCTTTGTCGGAAGCGGTGCCGGTGTTCGAGAATTTCGGCTTCCGCGTCCTCGACGAGGTGCCGACCCCGGTCGGCCGCGGCGGCGCCACCGGCTATGTCCACGATTTCGACCTGCAGATGCCGGGCGGCGGCGACGCCTCGGCGGTGCTGAAGCGCGCGACCCTGGTCGAGGAGGCGATCGCCGAGGTGCTCGAGGGCAAGGCCGAGAACGACCCGTTCAACCAGCTCATCGTCTCGGCCCGGCTCGATCCGCGCGAGGTGATGCTGTTCCGCGCCTGGTTCCGCTATCTGCGCCAGACCGGCCTGTCTTATTCTTTGGTCACCGTGGTCGACGCGCTGCGCCGCGCGCCCGAGGTCACCAAGGGCCTGATCGCCTTGTTCGACGCGATGCACGATCCGGCGGCGGCGGGCCCGCGCGACGAGGTGGTCAAGGCGGCCGAGAAGAAGATCGACAAGGGCCTCGCCAATGTCGCGGCGATCGACGAGGACCGCATCCTGCGCCTGATCCGCGGCGTCATCGCGGCGACCCTGCGCACCAACGCCTTCGCGCCGTCAGGCGCCCAGGCGCTCGCCTTCAAGCTCGATTCCGCGTCCGTGCCCGGCCTTCCGGCGCCGGTGCCGTGGCGCGAGATCTGGGTCTATTCGCCCCGGATCGAGGGCATCCACCTGCGCGGCGGCCCGATCGCGCGCGGCGGCCTCAGATGGTCCGACCGGCGCGACGATTTCCGCACCGAGGTGCTCGGCCTGATGAAGGCGCAGGTGGTCAAGAATGCGGTGATCGTGCCGACCGGCGCCAAAGGCGGCTTCTACGCCAAGCAATTGCCGCCAATCTCGAACCGCGACGCCTGGTTCGCGGAAGGGACCGAGGCCTACCGGATCTTCATCCGCTCCTTGCTCTCGGTCACCGACAATATCGTCGGCGGCAAGGTCGTCCACCCGGACGGCGTCACCATCCGCGACGCCGAGGACCCCTATTTCGTCGTCGCCGCCGACAAGGGCACGGCGACCTTCTCCGACGTCGCCAACGCGATCGCGATCGAGCGCGGTTTCTGGCTCGGCGACGCCTTCGCCAGCGGCGGCTCCAACGGCTACGACCACAAGGCGATGGGGATCACCGCCAAGGGCGCCTGGGTTTCGGTCCAGCGCCACTTCCGCGAGATGGGCATCGACGTCCAGAAGGAGCCGATCCGCGTCGCCGGCGTCGGCGACATGTCGGGCGACGTCTTCGGCAACGGCATGCTGCTTTCGAAGGCGCTGAAGCTGGTCGCCGCCTTCGACCACCGCCACATCTTCCTCGATCCCGATCCCGATCCCGCGCGGAGCTGGAAGGAGCGCAAGCGCCTGTTCGGCCTGCCGCGCTCGTCCTGGGCCGATTACGACAAGGCCCTGATCTCGAAGGGCGGCGGCGTCTTCCCGCGCAGCCAGAAGGCGATCCCGCTGAGCCCGGAGGTCCGCCTCATGCTCGGCATCGAGGCGGAGGAGATCGAGCCCGCCGCGTTGATCACCGCCATCCTCCTCGCCCAGGTCGACCTCATCTGGTTCGGAGGCATCGGCACCTATGTCAAGGCGAAGAGCGAGAGCCACGCCGAGGTCGGCGATCCCGGCAACGACGCGATCCGGGTCAGCGCCGCCGACCTGCGCGTCAAGGCGATCGGCGAGGGCGCCAATCTCGGCATCACCCAGGCCGCCCGGATCGAGTTCAGCCGCCAGAGGGGCCGCATCAACACCGACTTCATCGACAATAGCGCCGGCGTCGATTGCTCGGACAACGAGGTCAACATCAAGATCCCGCTCAACCGCGAAATGGCGGAAGGCAGGCTCGGCTTCGAGGCGCGCAACAGCCTGCTTGCCGAGATGACCGACGAGGTCGGCGAGATCGTGCTCGAGGACAATCGCCTGCAGACGCTGGCGCTGTCGATCGCCGAGCGCGGCGGCGCGCGGGCGCTGCCGCAGCTGATCCGCGTCATCGAGATCCTCGAGGAGAGCGGCAAGCTGAACCGGGCGGTCGAGGGGCTCGACAGCAACGAGGAATTGCTCCGCCGCGCCCAGCAGAATCTCGGCCTGACCCGGCCTGAGCTGGCGGTGCTGCTGTCGACCTCCAAGATGCGGCTGCAGGCGGCGATCGAGATGGCGAAGTTCACCGACGATCCGACGCTCGTCCCCGAATTGTGCCGGGCCTTCCCGGCCGCGATGCGCGAGAAGCATGGCGACGCCATCCGCGCCCACCGCCTCAAGAAGGAGATCATCGCCACCAAGGTCGCCAACCGCTTCGTCAACCGGCTCGGCATCATCGCGCCCTTCGCGCTGACCGAGGAGGAGGGCGCCGCCTTCGGCCAGGCCGCCGCCGCCTTCCTCGCCGCCGAGCGGCTGTTCCATATGGACGAGCTCTGGGCCGAGCTCGACGGCGCCGCTTTGCCCGAGCAGGTCCGGCTCGCTTTGTTCGAGCAGGCCTCGACGGGCCTGCAGATGCACATCGCCGATCTGCTCCGCTGCACCTCGCCGGACATGGTGCCGGGCGAGATCGTCGCCTTGCTGAGGCCGGGCCTCGAGAAATTGGAGGCGATGGTCGACGATCTGCTGCGCCCCGAGGCGCGGGCGGAGGCCGGCGGCCTGCGCGCCGAATTGGACGCGATGGGCGCGCCCGAGGGCATATCGCGGCGGATCGTGCGCCTGTTCGAGATGAACGGCGCGGTCGGCCTCGCCGTGCTCGGCCAGAAGCTCAAGGTCGACGAGATCCAGCTGACCCGCGCCTATACCAAATTGGGCGAGGCTCTCGGGCTCGACTGGGCGCAGCACGCCGCCAACAATTTCCAGGCCCGCGACCAGTGGGAGCGGCTGCTCACCGCCGGCCTCGCCCGCGACTTCGAGCAATTGCGGCTGGAGTTCATGGAGCGGCGCAAGTCGGACGATCCCAAGGCCGTGGTCGACGCCTGGGTGGCGAGCCAGGGCCCGCGCATCGAGCAGTTCCGCCGCACCGTCGAGCGCGCCCGCACCGCGTCCGTCACCACCGCGCCGATGCTGGCCCAGATCGCGACCCAGGCAAGGGTGCTGCTCGGGCGCTAGGGTGGGGACAGTCACTTTTCCGCACGGCATCGCCCGATCGGTTGCGGCGTGCGGAAAAGTGACTGTCCCCTTTTCAGCCTCCGTAAGGCCGGGTAGAATGGGGACAGTTACTTTCACGCTCTCAGGCGGGTCGTCGGGCACGCCGCGGGTAAAGTAACTGTCCCTTCAGCCCCCGTAAGGGCGGGTGATCATCTCGAGCAGATGGCCGTCCGGGTCCTCGAAATAGACGCCGCGGCCGCCGTCGTGGCGGTTGATCTCGCCGGGCTTCGTGCGAGCGGGATCGGCCCAGTAGGTCAGGCCCCGTCCCTCGATCCGCGCGAAGGCGGCGTCGAACTCACCCTCGCCGACGAGGAAGGCATAATGCTGGGGCGCGACCGGGCCCTCCTTCTGATAGAAATCGAGCGACACGCGATTGTCGAGGTCGACGACCAGGAAATGGTGGAAAATGCGGGCCGGCGGCAGGCCGAGGATCTCGGTCATGAAAGCTGAGGAGCGCGCCTTGTCCGAGCACCAGATGATGCTGTGGTTGAGCTCCACGGGCATCACGGCCTCCCGCGTTCGAACAGCCAGACCCGGATCGCGCTGGCCAAATTGGGCGGATCGGGCGCCGCGATGCGCTCGGCGTCGAGCCTGGCCACCAAAGCGTTGAGCGGCAGCCCTTCCCCCGCCGCGGCGTCGCGCAGGGCGGCCCAGAAGACCGGCTCCAGGCTGATCGACGTCGCGTGCCCCGCGATCATGATCGAGCGCTTCACCGGTCCGCTCACGACGGACGCCGGAAGGGGACAGTTACTTTCATCCGCGGCGTGCACGCCGAGTCGCCTGGGATCGTGAAAGTAACTGTCCCCATTGCCCGGCTCCAGGCTGATCGACGTTGCGTGGCCCGCGATGGCCGCTCACGACGGGCGTCGGAAGGGGACAGTTACTTTCATCCGCGGCGTGCCCGGCGACGCGCCTGGGATCGTGAAAGTAACTGTCCCCATAGCCCGTCCTCAATACATATGCTGGCCGCCGTTGATCGACAGCGTGCTCCCGGTGATGAAGCCGCCATCCTCCGAGCACAGGAAGGTGACGCCGCGGGCGATCTCCTCGGCCTTGCCCAGGCGCCCGACCGGGATCTTGGCGACGATCTTCTCGAGCACGTCGGGCGGCACCGCGGCGACCATCTCGGTGTCGATATAGCCGGGCGCGATCGCGTTGACGGTGATGCCGGCGCGGGCGCCTTCCTGGGCGAGCGCCTTGGTGAAGCCGTGAATGCCCGATTTGGCGGCGGCGTAATTGACCTGGCCATATTGGCCGGCCTGGCCGTTGATCGAGCCGATATTGACGATCCGGCCGAACTTGCGCTGGTTCATCCCGTCCCAGACCGCCTTGGTCATGTTGAAGCAGCCGCCGAGATTGACGTCCATCACCTCGTCCCAGGATTCGCGGCCCATGCGCTTCATGGTGCCGTCGCGGGTGATGCCGGCATTGTTGACGACGATCTCGACCGGGCCCAATTCGGCCTCGACCGCGGCGACGCCGGCGAGGCAGGCGTCGAGATCGGCGACGTCCCATTTATAGGCCTTGATGCCGGTCCGCTCGGTGAAGGCGCGCGCTTTCTCGTCATTGCCGGCATAATTTGCGGCGACGGTGACGCCCTCTTGCTCGAGCGCGATGCTGATCGCCTCGCCTATGCCCCGCGTGCCGCCGGTGACGATCGCAACCCGTGCCATATCTCTCTCCTTCGTTTCTTTTGTTGGAGAGGCCCTTATTGCGGCGTCACCCATCCTTCAAGCTCGCGGGCGATCAACGCGCGCAGCATCGCGATGCCCGGCGGCGAATCGTTGAGGCAGGGCAGATAGGCGAAGTCGGTGCCGCCCGCCTCGAGGAAGGTGTCGCGGCCGCGGATCGCCAGCTCCTCCAGCGTCTCCAGGCAGTCGGCGGCAAAGCCGGGGGCGAGGATGGCGAGCCGGGTGACGCCCTCGCCGGGCAAAGCGGCCAGCCTCCTGTCGGTCGCCGGCTCCAGCCACTTGGCGCGGCCGAAGCGCGACTGGAAGGCGGTTTCGAGGTCGCGGCCGAGCGCCTCGCCGAGCAGCCGCGCGGTCTTGCGGCAATGGCAATGATAGGGATCGCCAAGCTCCAATGTGCGCTGCGGCATGCCGTGGAAGCTGACCATTAGGGCCTGGGGCTCGAAATCGAGCGCCGCCAGCGACGCGCCCACCGACGTGGCGAGCGCGTCGATATAGAGCGGGTCGTCATGATAAGGCGGCAGGGTGCGCACCGCCGGCTGCCAGCGCAGGTGGCGCAAATGGCGGAACGCCTCGTCGCTGGCGGTCGCCGTCGTCGCCGCGCAATATTGCGGGTAGAGCGGTGCGATCAGGATGTGCTCGCAGCCCGCCGCCTTCAAGGCGTCGATCCGCTCGGCGATGGCCGGCTGACCGTAGCGCATGGCATGGTCGACGATCACGTCGGGCCCGAACGCGCCCTGGAGCGCCTTGGCCTGGCGCGCCGTGTGGACAGCCAGCGGCGAGCCTTCCTCCATCCACACCTGCCGGTAGGCGTGGGCCGATTTCTTCGGCCGGGTGTTGAGGATGATGCCCCTCAGAATCGGCTGCCAGACCAGCTGCGGGATTTCGACGACGCGCGAATCGGAGAGGAATTCGCGAAGGTAGAGCTTCACCGCGCCCGGCTCCGGCGCATTGGGCGTGCCGAGATTGATCAGCAGCACGCCCACTTTCGGCGCCGGGATGACGGGATGGTCGGGCGGCCTCTTCATGGCCTCGCCGCGCCGATCATGATCGGCAGGCTCCGCACGCGCTGGCCGGTCAGCGAGAAATAGGCGTTGGCGATGGCCGGCGCGGCGGGCGGGACGCCTAGCTCGGTGACTCCGCCCGGCGGCTCCTCGCTCTCGATCAATTCGACGCTGACGTCGGGGGCGTCGCGCAGGATGGGCAGGCCATAGGCGCCGATCGACATCGCCGTCGGCAGGCCGCCCGCAATCTCGATCGGCCGGCCGGTCGCGGCCGAGACGCCGTGGACGATGCCGCCCTCGATCTGCTGCTTGACGATCTCCGGATTGATCGCCCGCCCGCAATCGACCGCGGCGACGGCGCGCATCACCCTGAGGCGCTGGTCGCTTCCGACCTCGACCTCGACCAGGCAGGCGATATAAGAGCCGAAGGCGCTGTGGCAGGCCAGCCCCATGCCGCTGCCCGGCGCGCCGCCGTCCCAGCCGCCGATCGCGGCGGCGGTGGCGAGGCAGCGGGCGAGGCGCGGATTGTTCTGCAGCAGGAAATTGCGGAAGGCGAGCGGCTCGAAGCCGGCGGCGCGGGCGAGCTCGTCGATGAAGCATTCGGTGAAATAGCAGGTGTAGCTGTGCGCGGCGCCGCGCCACAGGCCGGTCTCGATGCCGAGATCGGCGGCGGCATGATCGATGAAGACGTTGGGGATGGCGTAAGGCGGCACCGCGCCGGCGACCGCGGCGCGGCCGGGGCTGACGACGGAGCCGCCGGCGCCGATCCGCGCGGCGACCTCGGCGGCGGTCGTGGGCGCCGCGATCCGCGCCCGCCAGGCCTCGATCCGGCCCTGCTTCATCCAGCCGGTCATCCGCGCCTGGGCCGCCGGCCGGTAGCTGTCGCGCTGGATCTCCTGCAGCCGCGACCAGGTGAGCTGGACCGGCCGGCGCATTTTCACGGCCAGGATCGCCGCCTGCTCGATCGCCATCATCTCGAGCTTGCGGCCATAGCCGCCGCCGGCGAGCGTCGGGAAGAAGGTCACCCGGTCCTCGGAAAAGCCGGCGGCGCGGGCGATGGCGGCGCGGGCCAGGCCCGGCGCCTGGCTCGGCGCATAGACCTCGATGCCGTCGCCGAGGATGCGCGCGGTCGCGGTCAGCGGCTCGATCGGCGCGGCGGGGGCGAGGCCGACCTCGTAGCGGGCCTCGACCGGGCTGGCGCCGGGAAAGCCGCCCTCCAGCGTCCCCGCCTCGAACACGCGATCGTCGTCATTGGCGTCGAGCGCGGCATTGAGCGCGGCGCCGATCCCGGCGGTGTCGGCCAAGGGCAGGCGCAGGTTGAACAGCGGCCGCAGCGCCTCGAGCGCGCGGTGCGCCGCCCACCAATTGGTGCCGACCGCCGCGACCCATTCGGGCTCCTCGAAGACCCTGAGGGCGCCGATCACGTTGCGGGCGGCGGCGATGTCGACCGAGGCGAGCCGGCTGCCCCAGGGGCCGCTGCGCACCGCCGCATAGACCATGTCGGGATAGCGGATGTCGGCCGCGAACAGGGCGCTGCCGTCGACCTTGGACGGGCCGTCGAGTCGCGGCAGCGGCTGGCCGGCGAGCCGGCCCTCGACATCGTCGCGCATCGGCAAAGGCGTCGCCGGCCGGTGGCTTGCCGCGGCCTCGGCGAGCTCGGCGAAGGGGAGTCGGTCATTGTCGCGCCACACGAACCCCTCGCGAGTCTCCAGCTCCTCCCAATTCGCGCCCCAACGCTCGGCCGCCGCCATGCACAGCATCACCCGCGCCGCCGCGCCCGCCTCGCGCAGACGCGGCTCGAAGGCGCGCACCGAGGTCGAGCCGCCGGTCAGCATCAGCGCGTTGCGGGTGGCGAAATCGCGCGCCAGCCAGCGGCCGGCGCCGCGCAGCGCCTCGGGCCAGGCGCTGTCGTCGGCCGCTTCCTCGGCGAGCATGATATTGGCATAGAGCGGGCTGACCGGCGCCGGCTCGACCGAAACCGTGCGCCAATCGGCGCCGAGCTCGTCGGCGAGGATCTGGGGCAGGCTGGTATAGACGCCCTGGCCCAATTCGGTCTGCGGCACAGCGACCGCGACATGGCCGTCGCGGCCGATCTTCAGGAAGGCGTTGAACAGGCTCTCGCCCTCGCGGACGCGCAAATTGGGCGCATAGGTGCGCGGCCAGAACCGCCACGCGACATAGAGGCCGACCCCGGCGCCGCCGCCGATCAGCAGCTGCCGGCGGCTGATCCCGCGCCCGGTCGTCTCCCTCGCCATGGCCGGTCTGATAGTGGGGCGCGACGGAGGGGGACAGTTACTTTTTCCGGGAAGGGACAGTCACTTTCACACGCCGCTGCCGGACCCGGGGGCGCTGCGGCTGAAAGTGACTGTCCCCTCGGTCGCGGAAAAAGTAACTGTCCCCATTGATTCGCGCCTGCTTCTTCGCCAGTGCGCTGCCATGGCAGCCCGGATCTACCAGCGCGCGCGCAACGCCATGCAGTCGGGCAAGGCCCGCGCCGGTCTGTGGGTGCTCGAGTTCGAATCGGCGCGCCCGCAACGGCCCGATCCCTTGACCGGCTGGGCCGGCGGCGCCGAAACCCAGGAGCAGGTGCGGCTGACCTTCCCGACGCGGGAGGCGGCGCTCGCTTATGCGGCGCGCGAGGGGATCGACGCCCACGTCCTCCCCGCCGCCCCCGAGCCGAAGCTCAAGATCCAGGCCTACGCCGACAATTTCCGGTAGCGCGGGGACAGTTACTTCACGCGCCGGGAGGGGACAATCACTTTCACGCGCCGGGAGGGGACAGTCACTTTCACGCGCGGCAGCCCGAAACCGAGAACCGCGGTGCGGAAAGTGACTGTCCCCATTCGATGCCGCCGTGCCGAAAGCAACTGTCCCCGTTCAGCCGAGCAAATCCCCCGCCAGCAACAGCAGCAACTTCACGTCGATCGCGCAGCCCTCCGCGCGCCTGGCGGCGACGAAATCGGGCACGTCGGCCAGCTTCACCCGGTGTACGACGATGTCCTCGCCGTCGACGCCGCCGCCGTCGCTCACCTTCACCAGCCCGTCGGCGCGGAGCAAAGTGAAGCCTTCGGAGACCATGCCCGGCGAGCTGTAATAATGGCCGAGGTCGGTCATCCGCGCCGGCCGGTAGCCGGTTTCCTCCTCGAGCTCGCGGGCGGCGGCGGCTTCGACCGCCTCGCCCTCGCCCTCGTCGCCGATCAGGCCGGCCGGAAGCTCGAGGCAGAATTTGCCGAGCGGCACGCGATATTGCTCGACCAGGAGGACATGCCTGTCCTGAGCTTCGCCGAGGGGGCCTTCATCCAGAGCGAGGATCACCGCGGCGCTGACGCCCTGCGTGCGCGAGACATATTCCCATTTGCCGCGCCTCCTGGCGGCGATGTAGCGCCCTTCCCAGAGCGTTTCCTCGGGTTCGTCGGTGCCGTTCATAGCTCGAGCAGCCGGTCGGGCAGCTCATTGGGATTGTCGAGGGTCGGCGGCAGGACCGTGGTGAGGACGGCGCCGATTTTTCCGACCGCCAGCGCCATGCCCAAACCGGGCCGTCCGGCCTTCACCTCCTCGATCAGGACCGCCATCGCCTCGCCCCAGACGTCCGGCGCGACCTTGTCGGCGATCGCCTGGTCGGCGACGATCTCGGCCCTTTTTTCGGCGAGCGAGAGATAGAGGAGGACGCCGGTGCGGCCGCGGGTCTTCATCTCGCAGCCGGTCCGGAACAGCTCGACCGCGCGGCGATGGACGCGGCGGCTCTTGGTCCGGCCCGGCGTCAGCGCCATGCGCAGCGGCTGATAAGCGAGCGCATAGCGGACGATCAGGAAGAACAGGGCCATCGTCACGAAGAGGAGGATCATCAGGGTGCGAAAGCCGATGGTCGCGTTCCAGCCGAACAGGAGGCCCGTGCCCCAATCGATCCAACCCTGGGGAACGACCGAGCCGAGCACCGGGACGAGCAGCATCGCCAGCACCGCATAATGGAGCGCGACGTCATGATAAGCGTCCGAACGCCGGGCGACGATGGTGACGATCTCGCCGTCGCTGTTCCGCTCGGCCTTCGCCACCGCGGCGGAAATGCGCTCGTGATCCTCCGGGCTGAACGCGATCATCACCATCCTCCCGAAGCCCCGCCGCCGCCGAACGAGCCGCCGCCGCCCGAAAAGCCACCGCCGCCACCGCCGCCGCCACCGCCGCCCCAGCCGCCGCCACCGCCGCGCCCGCTCAAATTGCCGAGCACCATCCCGAACAGCATCCAGCCGAGGCCGCTGCCGCCGCGGTCGCCCGGCCCCCAGATCGAGACTCGCCGGCCGTAGCGGCGGCCGAGCAGGCCCCGGCCGAGCAGGGACAGCAGGACGACGAGCAGCACCCCGCCCCAGATGAGGAGCCCGACCAAAGATGAGCCGCCGTGACGCCGCGCCCCGTCGCCGCTTTGCGCCCGCGCCGCTTCGGCCGTGCGCTGCTCGGCCGCCTCGGGCGGCGCCTGCAGCTGCTCGATGATCGCGTCGGCGCCCGCGTCGATGCCGCCGGCATAATCATTGGCCTGGAAGCGCGGCGTGATCCGCTCGCGGATGATCCGGCTCGACAGAGCGTCGGTCAAGATGCCCTCGAGGCCATAGCCGACCTCGATCCTGATCTTCTTCTCGGCGACCGCGACGATCAGCAGCGCGCCATTGTTGGCGGCGCCCTGGCCGATCCGCCAGGCGCGGCCGAGCCCGACGCCATAATCCTCGATCGACCGGTCGCCGAGGCTCGGGACGGTGACGACGACAAGCTGACGGCTCGCGGCGCGCTCGAGCGCTTCGAGCTTGCGCGTGAGCGCGGCCTCCTGCGCGGGATTGAGCAGATCGGCGGTGTCGACGACCCGTCCGCTCAGCCGCGGATAAGCGGCGCCCGCCGCCGCGGCCGGCGCCGATTCGCCGGCCCGGGGAGCAGGCGCGCCCGCCGATCCGCCGCCGCAGCTCGCGAGCAGCAGGGCCAGCAGGGCCAGAACGGCGGTGGGCGCCTTCACGCCGGCTGCCGCCTGTTACTGGCCGTTGCCGAAGTCGACTTCCGGCGCGCGCTGGGCGGCCGCGTCGGCCTGGTAGGGCACGATCGGCTGGGCGCCGTAGATGATCCGCGCCGCGAGCACCGTCGGGAAGGTCCGGATCAGCGTGTTATACTCCTGGACCGCCAGATTATAATCGCGCCGGGCGACGACGATCCGGTTCTCGGTCCCCTCGATCTGCGACTGCAGCGTCAGGAAATTCTGATTGGTCCTGAGCTCCGGAT
Organism: Allosphingosinicella sp.; assembly: GCA_035543935.1. Lineage (GTDB taxonomy): Bacteria > Pseudomonadota > Alphaproteobacteria > Sphingomonadales > Sphingomonadaceae > Allosphingosinicella. Next base: position 20,767 of record DATKIV010000011.1, on the reverse strand, counting down.
AGGCTTCCTGGAGCCGCTGCAGCGAGATGGTGAGCCGCGCCTGGGCCTCGGCGAAGCGCGTCATCGCCGCCGGATCGCTGAGCTGCTCGCCGGTGACGTTGATTCGGCTGGCGCTCGCGCGCGCCTCGGTCACCTCCCTCAGCACGTTGCGCTCCTGCGCGGCGGCGGCGCGCACGGTCCTGACCAGATTGGGGATGAGATCGGCCCGGCGCTGATAGGTATTCTGGACGTCGGCCCATTTCGCCTTGGCATTTTCCTCGGCCCGGGGGATCCTGTTGACCCCGCAGGTGGTGAGGCCGATCAGCAGGACGGCGATGATTCCAACGATTGCGAGGACGCGATTGCGGGTCATTTAGGCCCCTCCCTTCAAATCTTGCTCATAGGAAAGTAGGCTTTCGCTTTCAGGTCCGCAACGGGGAGGCTGACATGCTTCGTGAGTTCAGGGAATTCGTGACGCGGGGCAACGTCCTCGATCTCGCCGTCGCCGTGATTATCGGCGCCGCCTTCGCCACCATCACCACCTCGCTGACGCAGGACATCATCATGCCGGTCGTCGGCGCCTTGTTCGGCGGGCTCGATTTCTCGTCCAAATATATGCTGCTGGCGCCGCTGCCGGACGGTTATGACGGGCCGATGACCTATGCCGCGCTGAAGGGGGCGGGCGTGGCGGTGCTCGGCTGGGGCCAGTTCGTCACGGTCGTGATCAACTTCCTGATCCTCGCCTTCATCATCTTCCTGATCGTCCGCTCGGCCAACAGGATGAAGAAGAAGGCGGAGGACGCGCCGGCGGCCGATCCGGCGGATCTGGTCCTGCTGCGCGAGATCAGGGACGAGCTGCGCAAGAAGGGCTGACGCGCGCCGGTCACTTCACATTAAGGTGCCAGCGCCTATATAGGGGGTGCCGGTTTCGACCGGCTATGGTGATAAATTGTGCCGTGTAATAGATGCAGCGGACCCGGGGGCAGTACCCGGCGGCTCCACCACTTAGGCCGCATGGCCAGCACGCGTGAAGCGTGCCGGCCGAGCGGCTCAGCTGATGGGGCCGAACCAGGATCGACGTGTATTCAAAGGCGGTATTTTCACCCGGGCTGAGTAACCCGTTAAAGGCTCAAAACCACAAGTGCCAACGATAACGAGGCGCTCGCGATTGCCGCGTAACGAGGTCCTCACGGACTGAGTTATATTGGACAAAAGCGCGGTTCGGGCCGCACCGGGCAACAGAAGCGGACACCGGCGGTACGGGGAGCACCGAGCAACAGAAGCTCCCCACTTTTCCACCCCGTCGTCATTCCAGCGAAAGCTGGAATCTCACTTTTCTTCTCCCGGTCGCCGCAAAGGCAGGGAGATTCCAGCTTTCGCTGGAATGACGGCTTGTGTCGGGAACGGGCGCAGCGATAGACAGGTCGCCATGAAGCGCGCCCTCTTGATCGCCCTCCTCGCCACGGCCGCGCTTGCCGCCTGCGGGCCGGAACGCGAGCGCAGCGTCAACGAAATCTATGACGAAACCAACCGCGCCATCGTCAACACCGCGGCGGCTTATGAGAATCGGGTCGAGAACGACCTCGAGGCGCGCGAGCAAGGGCTCGAGGACCAGGCCAATGCGCAATTGAGCCGCATCGAGGCCAATGCCGCCAATACCGCCAACGCCGCCAATGCGGTCGCGGGCAATGAGGCCGTGTCGAACCGGCAATAGCCCGAAACCGGACGGTCGCCCGAAACGGCCGCCGCGGTTGGCGGCATTTCCCAACATCTGGCGGATGTTCGCGCCGACGCGCCGCGAGCCCTTGACCGGCGAGAGGCTAACATTCTGAAAAGCCGCGATATCACACTTCTGGCACGGCTCGTGCTTTGCATTCGGCATCAAAGCGGGCCTGTCGCTCCGCTTCGCCAAAGGATGTGAAAGATGCAAAGCTACCAGCCCGCGATTTTCTGGCGCGAGGACACGTTGTTCGGGGTCTGCGAGGCGCTCGGCGAGGATTTCCGCTTCAACCCGCTCTTCCTTCGCGCGGCGCTCGCCGTCGGCCTGCTCTGGGATCCGCTGGCGATGATCTACCTCTATCTCGGCCTCGCCGCGATCGTCCTCGCCTCGCGCCTGCTCGCGCCCAACCCGCGCGCCGCCGCCCGGCCCGAAACCGAAGCGGCGCCCGCGGCGCCGGCCGCCGACGAAATGGATCAATACAGGCTGCCCATCGCCGCCTGACCCCCCTCATCCTGACGGCCCGTGCCGCCTGTCGATGGACCTTCATCTGGAGGCGATCGGCGTCGGCTGATCGCTCTCGCCGGCTGTCCCGGGCGCCCCTTCGGGGACGCAGGGGGGCGGCGTTAGACGCTCTTCAAGCGGACATCCCCTTGCTCGGAGCGACGGGATTGACTATCAAGTCTATATAGGTAGACTTATGGCCGCATGAGCCGGAACCGGACCCTCTCCAACCCTGCGCGTGCCCTGCTCGCGGCGTTGCTCGCGGCCGGGGACCGCTGGAGCCACGGCTACGAATTGGCGTCCCTGACCGGAATCAAATCCGGCACCCTCTACCCGCTTCTCATCCGCCTCGAGGCGCAAGGCTATCTTGCCGCCGAGTGGCAGCAGCCCGTCGCCAGCGGCCGGCCGCCGCGTCATGCCTATCGGCTGACCGCCGCGGGGCAGCGGCGCGCGCGCGCCGAAGCGGCGCCGCCCGGCCAGGCCGCGGTCGCGGGTTGGCGCGCAGGCGGGGCGGCGTCATGAGCAATTTCGTCCGCGGCGTCGCATCGGGGATGTTGTCGGCCGCTTGGCGCCTGCTCCCGCCCTCTTTGGCACCCTGGGCCCGGGCGATGAACCGCGAGCTGGCCGAAATAGGAGGCGACGGCGACGCCCTCCTTTTCGCGTTCGGCTGCCTGCGCGCAATTCTCGGCCTCGCCATCGCCGCCCGATTGCGGTCGCTCTGCGCCGCCGCCCGCGACATCCTGTTCCCGCCCACGCCTTCAACCCGGAGCCTCCCGACCATGAACGACATTTTGGCGCGCCCGCGCCTGCTGGGTCTCATCTGCGGTGCCGGCGCGGTCGGCATGGGGCTCGCCTACATGCTCGCGGCGGGCGCCCCCTCCCGCTACCTGCTCGTGAACCTGGCCGCTTTGGTTCTGGGCGCCAGCGCATGGCTCGCGCTCGGCCGGGCCGCGGGCTCGCGCCTCGCCGGCGCCGGTCCCGCGATCCTCGCGCTCGCCGTCCCGCTCGTGCTGACCGCGTGGTTCGGCGTGGCGAGCGGCGGCGCATCGCGATGGGTGAGCGTCGGCCCGTTGAACCTCCAGGTCAGCCTCATCCTGCTGCCGGCCATGCTCGTCCTCTACGCGCGGCGGCCGGACGCGATCGGCACGGCCGGCATGATCGCCGCCGCCGTGGCGCTGGCGGCCCAGCCCGACCGGGCGATGGCGGGCGTGCTGCTGGCGGGGCTGCTCATTCTCGCGCTCGCGACCCGGGGCCGCCTTGCGATGCTTGCGACGGCCGCTTCCTTCGCGGCGTTCGGCTGGACCCTGCTCACGCCGGACGCGCTCGCCGCCGTGCCCTATGTCGACCAGATCCTCTACACCGCGTTCGACGTTCATCCGCTCGCCGGCGCGGCCGTGGTGATCGGGGCCGCCGCGCTCATGGCGCCCGCTCTGATCGGCGTGTCGAGGGGAGCCGCCGAGCGGCCCGCCCTCCTCGCTTTCGGCGGATGCTGGATGGGGGTCGTCCTCGCCGCCGCGCTCGGCAATTACCCCACGCCCCTGGTCGGCTATGGCGGAAGCGCGGTGCTCGGCTATTTGCTGAGCGTCGCCTTATTGCCGGGCGGCGCCCGCCAGGCCGGCGGCAGCCGAGCGCCCGGATCGCAGCCGATCGCCGACCGCGGCTCCGAACAAACGACCTCGGAGCTGCGCGTCCCGCATCCGGCCTGAAGCAGGAGGTCACGAGTTTTCGGTGACGGGTCCGAGTTGTCGGTGACAGTTACGTAACTGTCACCGGCAATCCCTGTCACCGCAATCCTGATGCCCCGGCTACCATTTCTCCGCGATCAATTGCCGGCGAACACGCTCCGCGCCGTCTGCGGACAGCGCGAACAGGACCCCGCGCGCGTGTCCCGAGTCGGAGCGGCGTTCGGCCACGCCGTGGGCGATAAACAGCTCCATCCATCGCATCATTGTCGTCATCGCGACATGAGCCTCGGTGGCGAGCCTCGCCATTCGGACGGGCCTGCCCTCGAGATGGGCACGGAAGAGGACGAGCAATATGCTCCAGCCCGGATGGACGACATCAAGTCCGAGTGCCGCCGAACGTTTGTGACGGGCTTCTAGGAGCGTTCGGATCTGCGATGCGACGGAGCCGCCCCGGTCCGGGAGCAGATTGGGACGGCCCGCCATCGCCGACATCCGCGCCGCAATGCCGGCCAGTTCGGAAGCAAGATCGCGCAGGCTGGGTCGATTTCCGACCGACTTCGCCTCCGCTTCCGCGCCCATGGTCAAGACACGCGCCGACTTGGCGAGGAGATGGGCCGATCCTGCGCTCTCGCGACGGTGGCTGACTTGGCGCCGGGAATGTCCGCTCCAGTCGTTGGAAAGCGTCGAATTGGCCGCGAATCATACATATTATAGTTGATAAACTCCAGGCGTCGCCGACGCCATCTCTTTGTGCATGGACATGCGCAAGCTCGTCGGCCGCAACGCGGCCCGCCTCCGCCTGGCGGCGGGCCTGACGCAGGAGAAGCTCGCCGAGCGGTCCGGCCTCAGCCAGCAATATCTGAGCGACCTCGAACGCGGCAAGCTCAACCCGACCGTGGTGACGCTCTATGAGCTGGCGACGGCGCTGGGGGTGAGCCACGTGGAGCTGGTGCGGCCGGATTGAGGGCTGGAGCAGGGCGACAGCTACTTAACCGTCGCCTGCGGCGCCGTTGCATCCTGAGCGGGCTGAAGGGCTTGTGCTCAACTGGTTCGATATCGAAATTCAGCGATGTCCTTCCAGTGCTTCAGCGCGCTACGTTCTGTTCGCGCAGTCTGAATCAGCGACTCGCCTAGAAACGTCCCACTGGCAACCCAGACGGTTTTCGAACGCTGATAGGTGTGCACTTGGCACTTTTCCGGATAAGCTTCGACAATATGGATAGCCACAAATCCTCCCGAAAGGCCTAGCTCCTACCGAGCCCCATCGCCGCCAGCCGCCGAAGTGCTTCGGGGCGCGATGGGAGGTCGGACTGCTCGCGGCGCCACTCGTCGATCTGCCTCAGCATCTCGGGTTGAACGCGCGTCGAGATCATCTCGCCGCTTTGCCCCGGACGCTTCTTTTTTGAATTCACGGCTTCAGTTCTTGATTTCGCCATTGCACTGTGTTACCCGAGAGCGAGCCGAGAGGAAGCAGTAACTTCCCCCCGGCTCTGACCATAGCACCTGTTATGGAGGTGATGATGGCTGGCCGCGAGCCTAGCATCCCCCGCCGCCGCGTCCTAGGCGCCGCTGCGGCTATCTCTGTCCTGGCCTTCGCCCGCCCCGTCATTGCGAGCGCAGCGAAGCAATCCAGCTTCTCCAGCGCCGCGAGCGCCCTTTGGAATCGCCGCCTCGCCCGGTATCAACGCCTCGCTATCCAGGCCGAGACTGCCGCCACCACCGGTTGGTTCCGCGCCGCGAATGATCGCTATACGCGTGAAATGGCGGAGATCACCGCGCGCTTCGGCGGTGACGATAGGCCGGTCGGTCCGGAATTCCGCCGCTTGCGCCTCATTGCCTTTCGCCGCGTCTCCAAGGCCGAGAACGCCTACTGGCACCGCTGCACTGCTCCCATGCAGAAAGCCGCGGTCGCCCTCGTTCTCACCCCGGCGCCGGACCTCGCCGCCCTCGGCGCCAAGCTCGCCGTCCTCCGCGCTCATCAGCTCCACGAGCTGGACAGCATGACCCGCGACGCCTTCGAGGTGCTGGAGGAGGATGCGCGCGCGCTCCAGCATTTGGCTGGGAGGGGACAGTCGCCGTGACTGCCCCCTCATCCCCAAGGTACGCAGTTGTCACCGAACGCCCCCGCGTCAAAAACGCCGGCGCGAATTAGGGCGCTGAGCCGTCGTCGCAACCGTCAGACCGCACCGCGCAGAGCCGCGCCATCGATATAAACCTTGCAGCGGGGATCGTCATAGTCGGTGCCAAACCCGACTGGTGACAGGTGCGTACCTGTCACCGAAGCCTATGTAACCTAAGATGGCAAAGTCGCCGGGTCAATGCCGACGAAAAGGCCCCGCGGTCGCCCGCGAGGCCCATTCTGCTTTCTTCAACGGGTCCCCATCGAAGTACCACTTCGATGGGATCTAGTCGTCGTCGCGGACCAGGAAGGCCGGGGCGAATTCGGGCTCGGGGCCGTCGTTGCGCTCGGGGCGGTCGCCGCCTTCGCGCTCGCGGCGCGGGCCGCGGTCTCCCGCGGCAATACCTTCCTTCTCCATGCCAATGCTGCCAGAGATCAAATCACGGCTTGAAGCGCTCCGCTGATTCTTCGTGGTCACTTTTAGTGATCGCACACATAAGGTTGCTCGGCGTAGCAGCCGGACGTCTTGGAAGGCGACACTCAGGATCCGGTCATCCCCTTTCTATCAGTCCGGTTCGCCGGGGCCGCTGTCCCGGCACCTGGCCTATTGATCGTCATAATAGCCGGGGCCGCACGGCCTGGTGTCGGTCTGGATCTGGTATTGGGTCGAATAGCCCCAGACCAGCACCGTGTTTTGAAAATCGGTGCGGCAGATGGGCTGCGCGTGACCCACCACCTGGGTGAAGGAGGAGTCGCTGTAGAAGTCGAGCGTAGGCAGATATTGAATGCCCTGGGCGACCGCCGAATTGGTCGCGGTCAGCGAAAGCGCGGCCATGGCCGCCAATGACAGTAACCGTTTCATCATCTCGTCCCCTCCTCTTCCACAACGGAAGTCGCCGACAAGATAAGGGAAACCGATTGATCCTACAAAGAAAAGCGCGTCCGAATCGGACCTAGATCGCTTCCCGACCAAGTGAAAGCCTCAGCGGGTCTCCCGCAGAGTCCGGGATGGTCGCCGCCCTCACGACGCGGCCCACGGTCACGACCGCCGCCACCGCCGCCGCCATCGCGACGCGGCCCACGGCCACGGTCGCCGCCGCCGTCACGCCTCGGCCCACGATCGCCACCGCCCTAGGCCGCCCGCTCGACCGCCTCTGCACCCAGCCTGAGGCCGAGCGACTTCATCACCTGCATCAGCGTCGCCAGCGTGGGGTTTCCGCCCTCGCTCAAGGCCGCATAGAGCGATCCTCTGCTCAATCCGGCCTCGCGCGCTATCTTCGTCATGCCGCGCGCCTTGGCGACCTTGCCCAGCGCATGGGCGAAATAGGCCGGATCGCCCGTAGCCAAGGCTTCGTCGAGATAGACCGCCAGCGCCTCATCGTCGTGCAGCTCGTTGGCGATATCGAAAGGCAAGGTTTCAAGCGCCATGTTCGTCTCCATCAAGTTTCCGCGCAAGGCGCTTCGCCTTGGCGATGTCCCGCGCCTGTGTCGATTTGTCGCCGCCGCAGAGCAGGACGATGAGCATTTCGCCCCGCCGCACGAAATAGAGCCGATAGCCGGGGCCGAAATCGAGCCGCAACTCGCTCACCCCGTCGCCTAACTGCTTGACGTCGCCGGGATGGCCGAACGCCAGGCGGTCGATCCGCGCCCCGATTCGCCTGCGCACCACGCTGTCCCGCAGACCGGCTCGCCAAGCGGCGAAGTCCCGGGTCTGCCTGACTTCGATCACCTGTCTTGTTTATGAGACAATCAAGGAGCTTGTCAAGTTTGCGAGACGACAAAAAGCCCCGCAATCGCTCGCGGGGCTTCTCGTTTCAGTTCGTCACCCCGGACTTGATCCTGGGTCCACCTTCTTCCGGGTCGGAAGGCAGTTGGATGCCGGATCAAGTCCGGCATGACGGGTTGGCTCAATCGTCGTCCCGCGTCAGGAACGCCGGCGCGAACTCGGGCGCGGGGCCGTCGTCGTTGCTGCGCTCGGGGCGGGGGCCGCGGTCGCCGGTGGGGCGGTCGCCGCCGCCTTCACGACGAGGCCCGCGGTCGCGGTCGCGGTCTCGGCCGCCACCGCCGCCGCCATCGCGACGAGGCCCACGGCCACGGTCTCCGCCGCCGCCGCCGCCGTCACGGCGCGGGCCACGATCGGCGCGGCCTTCGCCCCTCGGGCCGCGGTCGCGGTCGCCGCCTTCGCGTGGGGGACGGGTGTCCTCGAGCTCGGCGCCGGTTTCCTGGTCGACCACCCGCATCGACAGGCGGACCTTGCCGCGCGGGTCGATCTCGAGGACCTTGACCTTGACTTCCTGGCCTTCGGCCAGCGCGTCACGGACACTCTCGACGCGCTCGTTCCTGATCTCCGAGACGTGGACGAGGCCGTCCTTGCCGCCCATGAAGTTCACGAACGCGCCGAAATCGACGATGTTGACGACCTTGCCCTGATAGACCTTGCCGACCTCGGGCTCCTCGACGATGCCGAGGATCCACTGGCGCGCGGCCTCGATCTGGGAAAGGTCGGACGAGGAGATTTTGATCACGCCCTCGTCGTCGATGTCGACCTTGGCGCCGGTGGTGGCGACGATCTCGCGGATGATCTTGCCCCCCGTTCCGATGATGTCGCGGATCTTCGCCTTGTCGATCTGCATGGTCTCGATCCTCGGCGCGTGGGCGGAAAGCTCCTCGCGGGTGTGATCGAGCGCCTTGGCCATCTCGCCCAAAATATGGGCGCGGCCCTCGTTCGCCTGGGCGAGCGCGGCCTTCATGATCTCCTCGGTGATGCCGGCGATCTTGATGTCCATCTGCAGCGAGGTGATGCCCCGCTCGGTTCCGGCGACCTTGAAGTCCATGTCGCCGAGATGGTCCTCGTCGCCGAGAATGTCCGAGAGGACCGCGAAGTCCTTGCCTTCGAGGATCAGGCCCATGGCGATGCCGCTGACCGGACGGGTGAGCGGAACGCCCGCATCCATCATCGAGAGCGAGCCGCCGCAGACCGTCGCCATCGACGACGAGCCGTTGGACTCGGTGATGTCGGAGAGGACGCGGACCGTATAGGGGAATTCCTCATGGCTTGGCAGGACGCCCTTGAGCGCGCGCCACGCCAGCTTGCCGTGGCCGACGTCGCGGCGCGACGGCGCGCCGAAGCGGCCGACCTCGCCGACCGAATAAGGCGGGAAGTTGTAGTGGAGCATGAAGCGCTCGTAGGAGAGGCCGGTCAGGCCGTCGATCATCTGCTCGGATTCCTTGGTGCCGAGCGTGGTCGTGCAGATCGCCTGGGTCTCGCCCCGGGTGAACAGCGCCGAGCCGTGGGTGCGCGGCAGGAAGCCGACGATCGCCTCGATCGGGCGGATCTGGCTGGTGGTGCGCCCGTCGATCCTGGTGCCGTCCTTGAGGATGGCGCCGCGGACGATTTCGGCCTCGAGCTTCTTGACGAGCTTGTTGGCGGCCATCTGGTCCTGCGGCGCGGCGTTGGCGAAGGCCTCTTTCGCCTTGGCGCGGGCGTCGCCCAGCGCGTTCTGGCGGGCGGACTTGTCGGTCAGCCTGTAGGCGGCGGCGATGTCCCCGCCGATCAGGTCCTCGAGCTTCGTCTTGGCGGCCGAAAGGTCGGCCTGCTCGGCCATTTCCCAGGGCTCCTTGGCGGCCTTCTCGGCGAGCGCGATGATCGCCTCGATCACCTTCCGGCATTCGCGGTGCGCGAACATGACCGCGCCGAGCATGACGTCCTCCGAAAGCTCCTTGGCTTCGGATTCGACCATCATCACCGCATTGTGGGTGCCGGCGACGATGAGGTCGAGCTCGCCTTCGCGGACCTGGTCCATGCTCGGGTTGAGCTGATATTCGCCCTGGCTGTAGCCGATGCGGGCAGCCGCGATCGGGCCCATGAAGGGGACGCCCGAAATGGTGAGCGCCGCCGACGCCGCGATCATCGCCAGGATGTCGCTCTCGGTCTCGCCGTCATAGCTCAAAACTTGGGCTATCACATTGATTTCGTTATAAAAACCATCAGGGAACAACGGTCTGATCGGCCGGTCGATGAGGCGGCTCGTCAGAGTCTCCTTCTCGGTGGCGCCGCGCTCGCGCTTGAAGAAGCCGCCTGGGATGCGCCCGGCGGCCGAGAATTTTTCCTGATAGTGAACGGTCAGGGGGAAGAAATCCTGGCCTTCCTTGACCGACCTGGCGGCGGTGACCGCGCAAAGGACGACGGTTTCGCCATAGGTCGCGAGCACCGCGCCGTCGGCCTGGCGGGCAATCCTGCCCGTTTCGAGGGTCAGCGTCTTGCCGCCCCACTCGATTTCCACTTTCTTGGTGTTGAACATTGGTTTTCCTTCAAACTCCCGCGGCCATATGCGGCGGGGGCCTCTTGGGTCCCATGAAAATGGTACTTTCATGGGGTCCCTGTGTTCGGACCGGTATTGGTCCGGCCAGCGTCGCCGAATTGCTAGCTGGCTTATCCGTTGTCGTTCCCCGGCGAAGGCCGGGGTCCAGTTTCCCAGTCAGAAAAGCGCTTGCGCGCTCGTCGCTTGACTGGATCCCGGCCTGCGCCGGGATGACGCAATACGTAAACGGCCCGCCAAGGCGGGCCGAACGATTGCGTCACTTGCGAAGGCCGAGCTTCGCGATCAATTGGGTGTAGCGCTGATTGTCTTCGCGCTTGAGGTAATCGAGCAGCGAACGGCGCTTGTTGACCAGCATCAAAAGGCCGCGCCGCGAGTGATTGTCCTTGGCGTGGGTCTTGAAATGCTCGGTCAGGTTGACGATCCGCTCGGTCAGGATCGCGACCTGAACCTCGGGCGAACCGGTGTCGCCCGTCGTCTGGGCATTGTCCTTGATAATCTCTTGCTTGCGCTCGGCGGTTACCGACATCGTTGCACTCCTTCATCGGTCACAGGTTGAAGCCGCGCAGCACCCTTAGTTCGGGGCGAAGCGAGCCTTCGCTAAGCTCCACGAGCGCAACCGGAACGTCGTCGTCGGTCGCAAGGTAGAGCCCAGGCTTGGCGGCGATCCCGATCAATTTCCGCCCCTGGCGGAGCGCCCCTGCCTGATCGGGGGTGACGGGTAGAGCCGGGATGTCGTCCAGCCCCGCCGTCAATGGCAGGAGGTGTCGTTCAAGGGTGCGGCCCTTAGCGGCTTCCCCCAATTTGTCCAGCGAAATCGCGGCATCGAGGGCGAAGGGCCCGGCCTTTGTCCGCCGCAACATGGTGACATGGCCGACCGTGCCGAGCGCGCGGGCGATGTCGCGGGCAAGCGAGCGGATGTAGGTGCCCTTGGAGACGCGCGCTTCGAGCGTCACCAAATCCTCCCCGGGACGGGGAGGGGGACCGGCCGAAGGCTGGTGGAGGGGGGCCTGAGCCCCGCCCATAGCCCCCTCCACCGCGCTAGGTGCGGCCCCCCTCCCCGTCCCGGCGAGGATCTTCAGGCCATGGATCACGACGCTCCGGCTCTTCAGCGCCACCTCCTCGCCGGCCCGCGCCAGATCGTAGGCGCGCTTGCCCTCGATCTTCAGCGCCGAATAAGCGGGCGGCACCTGCTCGATCGCGCCGGTGAAGCGCGGCAATATCGCTTCGATCTCCGCCAGCGCGGGCAGCGTGTCGCAGGTGTCGACCACGCTGCCTTCGAGATCGAGCGTGTCGGTCTCGCTGCCGAAGGCGATCGTGAACTCATAGACCTTGTCGGCGTCGAGCATCCGGCCGGAAAGCTTGGTCGCCTCGCCGAGCGCCACCGGCAGGACTCCCGACGCCAAAGGATCGAGCGTGCCGCCATGGCCGACCTTGACCTTGGCATAGCCGCCTTCGCGGAGCGCGCGCTTGACCGCGCCGACGATCTGGGTCGAGCCCGGCCCGACGGGCTTATCGATGATCAGCCAGCCATGCACGGACCCTAGCGGCGCGGCCTCAGCCTGTTTGCGTCCTCATCGTCCATGTCCTCGCGGACATAGGCCCGGATCTGGGGCACCGGCACGGGCTGCGCGGGCGGGGGCGGCACTTCGACGCGGCCGGCGGCGATGAGGGCGAAAGCGGTGAAAAGCGGGCTGACCATGTGAAATACCCCTCCGGACTTGATCCGGATATGGGGTGCGGCTCTGCCCGTTCAACAGGCTCAGCGCGCCGCGGCCGCCCTGGTCAGGCTGAGGCGGAGCTGCTCGCCGTCCACTTCGGCGATCCGCTCCATGAAATGACGCCGGCAGAGCGAGATGTAGCGGTCGTTGCCGCCGATCTCGATCGACGCGCCCTCTTTCACCGCCCGGCCGTCGGCGTCGACGCGCAGGTTCATCGTCGCCTTGCGGCCGCAATCGCAGACCGCCTTCAATTCGACGAGCGTGTCGGCGAGCGCGAGCAGATGGGCGCTGCCCTCGAACAGATTGGCCTGGAAATCGGTCCTGAGGCCATAGGCCAAAACGGGGATGTCGAGCTCGTCGCAGATCGAGGCGAGCTGGACGACCTGGGCGCGGGTCAGGAACTGCGCCTCGTCGAGGAGGATGCAGTGAAGCGCGCGCTTCTTCAGCTCCTCTTCGACGTCGTGACGGATGTCGGTCGCTCGGTCGTAGAGGTTGCCGCCCGCCTCCAGCCCGATGCGCGAGGCGATCACCCCTTGGGCGACGCGATCGTCGATTGCGGCGGTGTAGAGCATCGTCTCCATACCGCGCTCGCGATAGTTGAAGTCGGCCTGGAGCAGGGTCGTCGACTTCCCCGCGTTCATCGACGCATAATAGAAATAGAGCTTCGCCATCGCGGCGAGTTTAGCGCCGCGGCCCGGCTTGGGAAGGGCGTCGTGTCAGCGCCGGGCGGTGCGCCGCGGCGGGCCGTCCGACTCGACCACGCTCGCGATCATGCAACGCCAGCCGTCGGCGCGGATCGTGCTGTCGCGGTCGAAATCGCCGCCCGGCGAGGTGTTGAAGCGCAGCGAGGCGCCGCGCGTCAGGCGGGGGCAATTGCCCTCGACGCGCGCATAATACCATTGGCCGGTATAGCCGCGGATATAGACGCCGCGCTGGGGATCGGCGACCGCTTCCAGATATTCCGTCATGTTGCGGATCTTGGCCTCGGGGACGGCGCGGTTCGGAGGGTCGAAGGCGAGGGCAGGGGTGGCGCCGAGCAGGGCCGCCGCGATCAAAGCCGGTCTAATCATGTCGAGCCTCCAAATGCCTGTCGGGAATCCTGCCGCATCAGCGATTAATGGCAGATGAGCGTTCCCATTCCGAAGCTAGAATCGAAAACAGCACGGTGTCGCGGACATGGCCGGTCCAGGTGATCCGGTCGGCGCGCAGCACGCCCTCCCGGACCGCGCCGATCTTGGCCAGCGCCGCCTGGGAGCGGGCGTTGCGGGCATCGACGCGAAACTCGACGCGGCGGAAGCCGCACGCAAAGGCGCGCGTCAGCATCAGGTCCTTCACCCGCGCGTTGAAGCCGGTGCCGCGCATCGCCGGTACGTAGAAGGTGCTGCCGATCTCGAGCACCATGCGGTCAATATCCACGCCCATGAAGCTCGACATGCCGACCAGCCTTTCGCCCCCAAACAGGGCGAAGGAGCGCCAGTCGGCCTTGCTTTGCATCGCGTCGAAATTGGCGTCGAAATGGTCGGGATCGTAGGAGGTGGCGTAGATCGGCCAGATGTCGGGATCCTCGGCGCAGGCGGCCTTGAGCGCCGTGCGATGCGCCTCGGCGAGCGGCTCGAGGCGGACGTCGCCGCCGGCCATCGGGTCGCCGAGGTTCGTCACGGTCAGCCCCGCGGACAAGGCGGGAAATTGCCGCGCGCGCCGCCGTCGCCGAAGGCGAGGCCGTCGCCGATCCGCTCGATTGGGAGCAGCGCGCGTGCGGGCAGCCGCGACCAGCGCACGGTTTCGCGATCGAGGTCGGTCCGGCCCGAGCTGCGTTTCACGCGGCCGGTGAGATAGTTGATGCTGAGGCCCGTCATGCAGCCCGAATTGCGCTGCACGTTGCGATAATCATAGCCGATCAATCTGAGGGCATTGTCCCGCCAGCGGAACCGGAAGGTGGAGCTGCCGGCACCCCAGCCGCCCGCGCTCATGAACAGGCGCACGGTGACGTTGAGGCTGCCGCCGGCGATGGCGACCTCCCCCTCGAACGGATCCGACTGGGTCGGATAGTCCCGGCGGGCAATGAGCCGGCGATCCTGCGCCGCGAGCCGGTAGCCGTCGCCCGGCACTCCGAGCGCGACCGCCAGGATGCGCGGATTGGTGTCGAACGGATTGTCGCCGAGCCCGTCATGGGCAAGGACGTTGGCCGGGTCGTTCATCCGGAGCACGAAGGCGAGGTCGGCGCGGCCGTCGCCGCTGAGGTCGCCAATGGCCTGCGCTTCGACCCGCCAGCCGCGCGGCGCGAAGCCTTCGGCAGCGGCGGCGGTCGCCGGCAAAGCGGGGTAGCGCACGGGTGGGATGACCAGCTCGTCCGCCTGGCCGCCGCCGGCCAAGAGCAACATGGCCGTGGCCAACATCTGGCCGCCCGTCCCCATGATCACCCCCCTTTAGCTGATCCAGATATCGGCGACGCCGACGACCTCCCAGCGGCCTTCGCGGCGCTGGAGCGCGTAGAGGCTGCCATTGCCGCAGGTCGTGCCGCAGGCATAAGCGGTCTCGACGAAGGCGGCGTCGCCGGCGAAGGCCGGTGCAGAGAGGGTGAGCGGCGCGCAATCGCTCGCCCCGTCGCGCAGGCGCAGCGGGGCGGGCACCAGGGCCGCGTCGATCTCCACGAGCGCCGCGGGAGCGGCCTCAGCGCGGAGCGCGTCGAGCCGCTGGGCCAGCTCCGGCGCCAGCGCGGCGGGCAGGGGCACTTCGGGCCGCCGCTCGCGGCGCTGCGGTCGGCCGTCGGGGCGGAACTGGGGCGGCGGCCGGACGAGCGGCGGCCCCTCGGGCAGGTGCCACCTGAAGCCGATCCGCACCGCATGATTCGGCACCATCGGATCCTCGTCGGCGCCCGGCGCCACCGGCGGGCCGGCCAGCGCGCGCTCGACGCAGGTCCCAGCCGCGCTCTCCGCCCCGCGCATGCTGGCCTGGTGCGCAAGCACCGCGGCGATCACCAGGCGCGCGTCCGCCGGTTCCGGTCCGCCCTGGGCGTGGAGTGGAGCGGCGACCAGCGCCGCGGCGAGAAACGCTACGCTAAGCCTCATTGCCGCCCTCCAGGTCGCGCGCGACCTTGGGCGCGCGCAGCAGCTTGTCGATATGGCTGCCTTCGTCGAAGCTCTCGTCGAGCAGGAATTTCAACTTGGCGGCATATTTGGTGTTCACCCGCCGCGCCGCCTCGCTCTGCAGAAAAGCGGTGTTGGTGCGCAGCGCCTTGAGCACGGCTTGCGCATTGGCGCCGAGCAGCGGGATCACGAACACGGTGGCGTGGCGCAGATCGGGCGACATGCGGACCTCGGTCACCGACACCATATGGCTCGCCAGCGTCTCGTCATGCACGTCGCCGCGCATCAATATGTCGGACAGCGCATGGCGCACCTGCTCGCCGACGCGAAGCAGGCGGACCGAGCGGCCTTCGGGGGTTTCAGCTGGTCGTGCCATCGACTTCATTCCTATCGTCATGCTGAACTTGTTTCAGCATCCAGTTTTCCACCCGCGAAGAGGTGGCCAGCTGGACCCTGAGCCAAGCTCAGGGTGACGGCCGGGCCCGATCAAAGCGTCCGCTCGCGCTCCTCGACCTCGTAGGTCTCCAGATAGTCGCCGGCTTTGATGTCGGTATGGCCTTCGAAGGTGACGCCGCATTCGAGGCCGGCGCGCACTTCGGCGACGTCGTCCTTGAAGCGCCTCAATGACGCGATCGTGCCGTTGTAGACGATGACGTCGTCGCGGGTGATGCGGGCCTTCAGCGCCTTGCGGATGAAGCCTTCGGTGACCAGGAGCCCGGCCGCCTTGCCGTGCTTGCCCGCCGAGAAGACCTCGCGGACCTCGGCGCGGCCGACCACGGTCTCGACGATGAGCGGGCCGAGCTCGCCGGCCATCGCCGCCTTCACCGCGTCGGTGAGATCGTAGATCACGTCATAATATTGCATGGCGACGCCCTGGCGCTCGGCGATCTCGCGCGCCTTGGCGTTGGGGCGGACGTTGAAGCCGATGATCGGCGCGCCCGAGGCGCCGGCCAGGGTCACGTCGCTCTCGGTGATGCCGCCGACGCCGGCATGGAGCACGCGCGCCTTGATGTCGTCGTTGGAGATGCGGTTGATCGCCGAGACGATCGCCTCGACCGAGCCCTGAACGTCGCCCTTGACGACGAGCGGGAACTCGACCGCCTGCTTCTCCTTGAGCGCCGAGAACATCGTGTCGAAGCTCGCCGGCGCGTTGGTGGTGCGCTTGGTGTCGAGGACGCTCTGGCGGTAGGCGGCGACCTCGCGGGCGCGGGCCTCATTCTCGACCACGCTCAAAGTATCGCCGGCCGAAGGCACGCCCGACAGGCCGAGCACCTCGACGGGCAGGCTCGGCCCGGCCTCCTTCACCTGGCGGCCCTTGTCGTCGATCATCGCCCTGACCTTGCCGGAGATCGGCCCGGCGACGAAAATGTCGCCGACCTTCAGCGTGCCGCGCTGGATCAGCACGGTGGCGAGCGGGCCGCGGCCCTTGTCGAGCTTGGCCTCGACCACCGCGCCCTCGGCGGCGCGGTCGGGATTGGCCTTCAATTCGAGCAATTCGGCCTGCAGCGCGATCGCTTCGAGCAATTTGTCGAGACCGGTCTTCTTGAGCGCGGAGACCTCGACGTCCTGGACGTCGCCGGACATCGCCTCGACCATCACCTCGTGCTGGAGGAGCTCCTCGCGGACCTTCTGCGGATTGGCGCCCGGCTTGTCGACCTTGTTGATCGCCACGATCATCGGCACGCCGGCCGCCTTGGTATGGTTGATCGCCTCGATCGTCTGCGGCTTCAGCCCGTCGTCGGCCGCCACGACCAGGATGACGATGTCGGTGACGTTGGCGCCGCGCGCGCGCATCTCGGTGAAGGCCTCGTGGCCCGGCGTGTCGAGGAAGGTGACCTTTGAGCCGTCGGGCACGGTGACCTGATAGGCGCCGATATGCTGGGTGATGCCGCCGGCCTCGCCGGAGACGACGTCGGCGCCGCGGATCGCGTCGAGCAGGCTGGTCTTGCCGTGATCGACATGGCCCATGATCGTGACCACGGGCGGGCGCGGCTGCAGCGTCGCGGCGGCGTCGACATCCTCCTCGTGCTGGATGTCGACATCGGCTTCGCTGACGCGCTTGATGTTGTGGCCGAACTCGGTGACCAGCAATTCGGCCGTGTCCTGGTCGATCACCTCGTTGACGGTGACGGGCATGCCCATCTTGAACAGGGATTTGACGAGATCGGCGGCGCGCTCGGCCATGCGGTTGGCGAGCTCGGCGACGGTGATCGCGTCGGGCACGACCACGTCGCGGACCTGCTTGGCCGAAGGGCCGGCCTGCATATGGGCGCGCTTTTCCTTCTCGCGCGAGCGGCGCAAAGCGGCGAGGCTGCGGGCGCGGGCATCGCCGTCCTCGCCCAAAGCCCGGCTGACGGTGAGCTTGCCGCGCTCGCGGCGATGCTCCTCGCGGCCGCGAGTCGGGCGCGCGGGCTCGGGGCGCCGGGCGGCGGGCTGGCCGTGGCGGGGGCGGGGCCTGTCGTCCTCCTCAACGGCGGCCGGCGCGGGCGCCTCGGCGGCGGGCTGCGGCGCCGGCTCGGCGACGCGGCGGGCTTCCTCCTCGGCGGCGAGACGGGCGGCCTCGGCGGCCTCCTCCTCGGCCTTGCGATTCTCCTCGGCGCGGCGCTTCTCGTCCTCGGTCTGGGCGCGGGCCTGGGTCTCCTCGCGGCGACGGGCCTCCTCGAGGCTGAAGAGGCGGGCGTCCTCGGCCTCGCGCAGCAATTTCTCCTGCAATTCCTTGCGCGCGGTGGCGGAATCGAGCGGACGCAAGGCGGGCTGCGGCGCGGGCTTCGGCTCGGGCGCGCGCGCGACCGGCGCCGCGACCGGCTCCGGCTTCGGCGCCTCGGCCTCGCCCGGGCGGCCGAGGATACGGCGCTTCTTCACCTCCACGACGACGGTGTTCGACCGGCCGTGGCTGAAGCTCTGCTTCACCTTGCCGGTTTCAACCGTGCGTCGCAGGCCCAGAGGCGCGCGCGTGCCCAGCTTCGGCTTGTCAGTCGTCTCGCTCACTCAAAATCCTTCAAAATCAAATCAAATCACTCAGCCGAAGCGCCCGGCGTCTCCGCCGTGGCGGCGCTTAGCTCATTCTCACGTCCGATAAAAGCGCGCCACCGTCCGAGCGCGTGGCTCACACGCGCCGCCGCGGCCCGATCGATGATGGCGACATGTACCACATTCTCGCGGCCGAGCGCCAATGACAATATGGCCCTCCCTTCCGGGAAAACCAAGCCTTGTGCGCCGCTTCCCTCGGCATCGCGGCCGACGCGCCAGGCCTGGTCGAGCTTGCGGCGGCCTTCGATGCTGGCGTCGGCGGCGTGGATCAGCATCGCCACCTGGCCGCGTCGCGCCGCATTTTCGATCTTCTCCGAGCCGAGCAGAAGGTTCGACGCCTTGGCCTCGAGCCCGAGCCGGTCGAGCGCCGCCTGGCGCAGCGCGTCCTCGACCCGCGCGCCGAGATCGGCGGGGAGGACGAGCTCGTTGGTCTTGAACGCCCGCGCCAGCGCGCCCTTCAATTTGCCTTTGGCTTGCGCCGCCTCGAGCGCCGGCCTGTCGACCCCGATCCAGGCGCCGCGCCCAGGCGCCCGCGCCCGCACATCGGGGGCGACCTGGCCCTCGGGGCCGAGCGCGAGGCGAATCAGCTCCTCCTTCGGGGCGGTGCGCCGCGTCAGGATGCAGGAGCGTTCCGGGACATGGTCGCCAGCGTTCCCCGGCGAAGGCCGGGGTCCAGTGCTGCGGCCGTCCTGGGCCCCGGCCTTCGCCGGGGAACCATTGCCTAGCGGGGTCTCATGAGGAGGATTCCGCATTCGCGTCCTCCCCGGCTTTCGCGTCCTCGTCCTCGAACCAGTGGGCGCGGGCGGCCATGATGATCTCGTTGCCCTGCTCGTCCGAGAGCCCGTAATCGGCGAGCAGCCCGCCTTTGTCCTCGGGCCGGTTCGATTCGCGCTGGCGGCGCTGCTCGGGGCGCTTCTTCTGGACGAGCTCGTCGGTGGCGAGGTCGGCGAGGTCGTCGAGCGTCTTGATCCCGGCTTTGCCGAGCGTCACCAGCATCGCCTCGGTGAGATAGGGCATTTCGGCGAGCGAGTCCTCGACGCCGAGGCCGCGGCGCGTCTCGCGCGCCGCCTCTTCCTGGCGCTGCAGCGCCTCGGCGGCGCGGTTCTGGAGCTCGGTGGCGAGCTCGTCGTCAAAGCCCTCGATCGAGGCGAGCTCGTCGAGCTCGACATAGGCGACCTCCTCGAGCGCGCCGAAGCCTTCGGCGACCAGCAGCTGCGCGAGCGTCTCGTCGACGTCGAGCTCGGTCTGGAACAGCTCGGAGCGCTCGACGAACTCGCGCTGGCGCTTCTCGGAGGCGTCGGCCTCGGTCATGATGTCGATCGCCGAGCCGGTCAGCTGGCTCGCCAGCCGCACGTTCTGGCCGCGGCGGCCGATGGCGAGGCTGAGCTGGTCGTCGGGGACGACCACCTCGATCCGGCTCTCCTCCTCGTCGATGAGGACGCGGCTGACGGTCGCCGGCTGGAGGCCGTTGACGACGAAGGTGGCGAGATCGTCGGACCAGGGGATGATGTCGATCTTCTCGCCCTGCAGCTCCTGGACGACGGCCTGGACCCGGCTGCCCTTCATGCCGACGCAGGCGCCGACCGGGTCGATCGAGCTGTCGTGGGAAAGGACGCCGATCTTGGCGCGGCTGCCGGGATCGCGTGCCGCGGCCTTGATCTCGATGATGCCGTCGTAAATCTCCGGCACTTCCTGCGCGAACAATTTCTTCATGAAATCGGGGTGGGCGCGCGAGAGGAAGATTTGCGGGCCCCTGTTCTCGCGGCGGACGTTGGAGATGAGCGAGCGGGTGCGGTCGCCGACCCGCAAGATCTCGCGCGGGATCTGCTGGTCGCGGCGGATGACGCCCTCGGCGCGGCCGAGATCGACGACGACATGGCCGAATTCGACGCGCTTGACGACACCGGTGATGATCTCGCCGGTGCGGTCCTTGAACTCCTCGAACTGGCGCTCGCGCTCGGCATCCCGGACCTTCTGGAAGATGACCTGCTTGGCGGCCTGGGCGGCGATCCGGCCGAACTCGATCGGGGGCAGCGGATCGACGATGAAGTCGCCGAGCGCGGCGCCCGGCTGCAGCTTGCCCGCATCCTCGAGGTTCACCTGCTTGAAATAATCGTCGACCTCCTCGACCACCTCGACGACGCGCCACAGCCTGAGGTCGCCCGAAACCGGATCGAGCTTGGCGCGGATGTCGTTCTCGGCGCCGTAGCGGGCGCGGGCGGCGCGCTGGATCGCATCCTCCATCGCCTCGATCACGATCATCCGGTCGATCAGCTTCTCGCGCGCGACGGCGTCGGCGATCGCGATCAGCTCCGCCTTGTTGGCAGAAACGGCGCCGGGCGCGCCGGGGGCGGAGGTGGCTTCGGTGGCCATGGTCAATCCTGTCCTTCTACTTCTGTGTCTTCGATTTCTTCGACGTCGGCGCCGGCGGCGGAAATCGGCGCGGTCGCCTTGATCAGCCGGTCGGTCATCAGCAATTTGGCGTTGCGGATCGACGCGAACGGGATCGCGGTTTCGCCCAGGCCCTTGACGTCGATGCGCACGATCTCGCCGTCGACGCCGATGAGGTCGCCCGACAGCTGCTTGCGCCCTTCATAGGGCTCGTGC
>DATKIV010000010.1:0-68089 GCA_035543935.1 Allosphingosinicella sp. | reverse complement strand
CGGTCCACACCGATCTCGGCGACCAGACGGTGGGATCGAAGATCAACGGCCGGGTGATGCCGCTGCGCACCCCGCTCGACAATGGCGACCAGGTCGAGATCCTCGTCTCCAAGGCCCAGCATCCGCAGCCGGCCTGGCTCTCCTACGTCGTCACCGGCAAGGCCCGCGCCAAGATCAGGCGCTGGGTCAAATCGAAGGAGCGCGAGGAGACGGTCGCCTTGGGCCGCAAGATCCTCGACGAGATCATCGAGCGCATGCCCGCCAAGATCGGCTGGGAATCGATCGCCGAAGCGCTGCGCCGTCTGCATCTGCCCAATGACGAGGCGCTGATGGAGGCGATCGCGCTCAAGCGGATCGACGACGTCGCCGTGATGGAGGCGCTGATGCCGGGCTCGGCGACCAAAGACGGGATCAAGCCGCCGCCGCAGCGCACCGCCATCTCGATCAAGGGTCTGACGCCCGGCGTTGCGTTCCAGCTCGCCGAATGCTGCCACCCGATACCGGGCGACCGCATCGTCGGCCTCAGGCGCGAAGGCGAGGGCATCGAGGTCCATATGATCGGCTGCGAGAGCCTCGCCGACGGCGTCGACGCCGACTGGGTCGATCTCGCCTGGGGCGATCAGTCGGACGGCGGCGCCGCCAAGCTCAGCGTCGTGATCAAGAACCAGCCCGGCTCGCTCGCCGTCATCGCCGGCATATTGGGCAGCCACGGCGCCAACATCGTCTCGATGGACCAGACCGCGCGCGACGGCTCGTTCCACACCTTCCACCTCGACATCGAGGTCCACGACGTCCAGCATCTGATGCGGATCCTGGCCGCGCTGAGGGCGACGGACGTGGTGTCGACGGCGGAGCGGCTGTAGCCAGGGGACAGTCACTTTCGCGCGCGGTCCGGAGCGGGCTCGCGCCGCCTTACGAAAAGTGACTGTCCCCGTTCCGGCGCCTGCAAAAGGACAGTCACTTTCACGCGCGGTCCGGAGCGGGCTCGCGCCGCCTTGCGGAAAGTGACTGTCCCAATTCAGGCGCCCGCAAAAGGGACAGTCACTTTTAGATCCTTTCGTGCTGACGCTCGGGCGCCGCGCCTGAAAGTGACTGTCCCCGTTCCGGCGCCGGCAAAAAGGGACAGTCACTTTTAGCTCCTTCGTGCCGACGGTCGGGCGCCGCGCCTGAAAGTGACTGTCCCCGTTCCGGCGCCTGCAAAAGGGACAGTCACTTTTAGATCCTTCGTGCTGACGCTCGGGCGCCGCGCCTGAAAGTGACTGTCCCAATTCCGGCGCCGGCAAAGGGGACAGTCACTTTTAGATCTATCGTGCTGACGCTCGGGCGCCGCGCCTGAAAGTGACTGTCCCCTACGGCTCCACCCGGAAGATCTCGCCGTCATAATCGACGATGTAGAGGTTGCCGGCCTGATCGACGCCGAAGCTGGAGACATTGTTGATGACGCCCGCATTGGGCGTGAAATCGGCGCGGCGCAGGACGAACTGGCTGCTCGGCACGGTCGCGCCCGGCGCGATCCGGCTGATGGGGACCGACCACAAATTGCCGATCACGAAATCGCCGAAGAAATAATTGCCCCTGAGCGCCTCGACCGGTCCGCGATAGACATGGCCGCCGGTCACCGAATTGCCTTCGCGCGGGCCCCCGCCGTGCAGATATTCGGCGACGGGCGGGACCAGCCCGGGGATCGGCGTGCCGTTGAAGATCGCCGTCCCCTCCATGATCCGCCAGCCGAAATTGGCGCCGCCGTCGGTTGGCCGCATCAGGTCGATCTCCTCGCGCGCGCCCTGGCCGACATCGCCGATCCACAGATTCTGGGTGAGCGGATCGAAGCTGGCGCGGAACGGGTTCCTGAGGCCATAGGCCCAGATCTCCGGGAGGCCGCCGCCGCCCGCGAAGGGGTTGCCGGCGGGAATCGCATAATCGCGCAGCGGATCGGCCGGGAAGGCGTCGCTGCGCGGGTCGATCCTCAGGATCTTGCCATAGGGAACGCCGGTGTTCTGCGCATTGTTGGCGGTGTCGCCGGCGCCGCCGCCGTCACCGGTACCGGCATAGAGGAAGCCGTCGGGCCCGAATTCGAGCCAGCCGCCATTATGGTTGCTGGCGGGGTGGGCGAAATCGAGGATGATGTCGGCGCTCGCCGGATCGGCCAGGTCGCGATTGGCGGGGAGCGTCCGGTAGCGGCGAATCTGAACGCGGCCGGCCGGATCGGTGAGGAAGACGTAGAAGGTGCCCGTCGCGTTGAAGTCGGGCGCCAGCGCCAGCCCGAGCAGTCCGCGCTCGCCGTCGGTCGCGATCTGGGTGGAGACGTTGAGGAAGGGTGTCGCCGCGACCGTGCCGGAGGCGGGATCGAGGATTCGGATCAGCCCGCCCTGCTGGACGACGAGGACCCGGCCCGAGCCGTCGGGAATGCCGGTGACGTAGAGCGGCGCATTGAAGCCGGTGCCGACCCGGCGGGTGCGGAAGGCGTCGGGGCCGACATT
Source organism: Allosphingosinicella sp. (assembly GCA_035543935.1). Lineage (GTDB taxonomy): Bacteria > Pseudomonadota > Alphaproteobacteria > Sphingomonadales > Sphingomonadaceae > Allosphingosinicella. Next base: position 65,609 of record DATKIV010000010.1, on the reverse strand, counting down.
GGTGACGGTGACGGCGAGGTCGAGCGTCGCGCTGGTCGTGCCGTCGCTGACCGCGAGCTGGACCAGATAGACATTGTTCGTATCGGCATCGGTCGGCGCCTCGAAATCGGGCGGCGAGGCGAAAGAGAGGGCGCCGCCGGCGGTGATCGAAAAAGCGGCGCGGTCGGCTCCGCCCGAGAGGGAGAAGGTCAGCGGGTTGCCGTCCGGATCGGTCGCGGTCGCGGTGTAGATGGCGCCGCTGCCGTTTTCGGGCGCGTTGGCGGTGGCCGCCGAGGTAAAGGCGGGCGCCCGGTTGGCGGGCGGCACCGGGCCGCCGCCTCCGCCGCCTCCGCCCCCGCTGCCGCAGCCCGACAGCGCGAGCGCGCCGGACAGGATGGCCAGCCTTCGGGTAAGCGACTCGATGCCCCGCTTCATGGCCGCCTGCTTTCGCCGGGAGGGTTTCGGATCGTTTAACGCGCGAAACGATGATTTGATGCGCGCGCGGTGCGTGATAACGCAGCGGCCATGACCAAGCCGACCGGCATGACCTATGGCGACTATCTGACGCTCGAGCCGCTGCTGTCGGCCCAGCATCCGGTTTCCGACCATCATGACGAATTGCTCTTCATCATCATCCACCAGACCAAGGAATTGTGGCTCAAGCAGATCATCCACGAGCTTCACCTCGCAATCGACCTGGTCCGCCGCGACCGCCTGATCGAGGTCCACAAGAATCTGTCGCGTGTGTCGCGCATCCAGGCGGTGATGACTCTGTCCTGGGACGTGCTCGCGACGCTGACGCCGACCGATTACATGACTTTCCGCTCGGTGCTCGGCACGTCGAGCGGCTTCCAGTCGGCCCAGTTCCGCCAGGTCGAATATCTGCTCGGCCTCAAGGACGGCGCCCATCTCAAATTCCAGGACGAAGGGTCGGCCGAGCATGCCGCTCTGGCCGCGGCCTTGACCAGCCCGAGCCTGTGGGACGAGGCCAATGCCGCGCTCGCGCGCGGCGGCTTTCCGGTCCCGGCCGAGGCGCTGGAGCGGGACTGGACGCAGAGATACGAGCGCAATGACGGGGTCGAGCGCGCCTGGGCCGCGGTCTATCGCGACGCGGAGAAATATTGGGCCTTCTACCAGTTCGCCGAGAAGCTGGTCGACATCGACGACAGCTTCGCCGTGTGGCGGCATAAGCATGTGGTCACGGTCGAGCGGGTGATCGGCCTCAAGCGCGGCACCGGCGGCACTCCCGGCGTCGCCTATCTCCAGTCCACTTTGGCCAAGCGCGCCTTCCCGGAATTGTGGAGCCTGCGCACCCTGCTCTAGGCGGCGCGCCTCGCGGCGGCGCGGATTTCGGCGCCCTCATAGGCGACCAGCGCGTCGACGCGGCCGGCCAAAGCGGCGCCGCGGCGGACCGACCAGGCCGCGCCGGCCTCGAGCTTGCAGCCGTCGATCGACCCGCCCGATCTGATCGGAACGACGACCGCATCGCCGCGCAGGGCCCCGCCGGCCGTCCAGCGCTCGATCACGAAGCGCCCGCCGGCGGCGAGCACCTGGCGCCCGGGCGCGAGCGCCACGGGTTCGAAGGGCGGCGACCAGGGGCCCGGCGTCGCCACCGCGACCGCCTCGTCGACGTGAAGCGGGCGCGGCCGGCCATAATCGTAGAAGCGGTAGGTGAGATCGAGATTCTGCTGGATCTCGATCAGCGACAGGCCGCCGCCGATCGCATGGATGGTGCCGCCCGGCGAATAGAAGAAGTCGCCGGCGGCGACCGGGCGCCAGTCGATCAGCTGCTCGATGCTGCCGTCGCGGGCGGCCTCGGCGAGCTGCGCCGGGGCAACGGTTTTCCTGAGCCCGATCCCAATCACCGCGCCCGGCTCCGCCGACAGCACGTACCAGGCTTCGTCCTTGCCATGGCCGTGGCCGAGCGCCCGCGCCTGCGCGTCGCCGGGATGGACCTGGACCGAAAGCCTCTCGGCGGTGAAGAGATGCTTGACGAGCAGGGCGCCGGCCGGCCCGTCGAACCAGATCTCGCCAAGGCGCGCGTCCGGATCGGGCGCGGCGGGAAAGCCCGGCGGCAGATCGCGCCGGCCCCAGACCCGCTCGACCGCGCGCGGCTGAAGGCGTTGTGAAGGCACTTAGGCCGCTCCTTGGCTTCAATCGCGCGATCATGCCCGTCAAAGCTTCCTTTTCCTTTAATCCTTATGACGGGGGCGCGCGCGGTTGACCCGCGCCTTATTGTTGACGACAGCCGCACCTGGAGGGAGGCAGACTTGCCCGTTCGCATCGTTCACCTCATCGCCGCGGCGCGGCCCAATTTCATGAAGGTGGCCCCGCTCTGGCACGCGCTGAAGGCGAGCGGAGACCATCGCCCGGTCCTCGTCCATACCGGCCAGCATTATGACGCCAACATGTCGGCGGATTTCCTCGCCGATCTCGGCCTGCCCGAGCCCGATTTCCACCTGGGCGTCGGTTCGGGCAGCCATGCCGAGCAGACCGGCAAGGTGATGATCGCTTATGGCGCGGTCGCCGAGGCGCACCGGCCGGACTGGCTGGTCGTCGTCGGCGACGTCAATTCGACAATCGCCTGCGCGCTGGTCGGGACCAAGCTCGGCATCCCCACCGTCCATCTCGAGGCGGGCTTGCGCTCGCGCGACCGCAATATGCCCGAGGAGTTGAACCGGCTCGCCACCGACGTCCTGTGCGACGTGCTGTGGACGCCCTCGCCCGACGCCGACCGCAACCTCATCGCCGAGGGCATCCCGCCGAGCCGGATCAGTCGCGTCGGCAACATCATGCTCGACAGCTTCGAGATGAGCCGGCCGGCGATCGAGGCCGCCGCCATGCCCGACACGCTGGGGCTGACGCGCGGCGGCTACGCCATCGTCACGCTGCACCGGCCTTCGAACGTCGACGACCCGGCCCAGCTGCGCCGGCTCGCCGAGGCGCTGATCGCGATCCAGCCGCTGCTGCCGATCGTCTTCCCCGTCCATCCACGCACCGCCGCCCGCCTCGCCGCCGCCGGACTCGAAGGCGCGCTCGAGGCGGCCGGCGTGCGGGTGATCGCGCCAATCCCCTATATCCGCTTCATGAGCCTGGTGCTCGGCGCCGGCGCGGTGATCACCGATTCGGGCGGCTTGCAGGAAGAGACGACCTATCTCGGCATTCCCTGCTTCACCCTGCGCGACAATACCGAGCGGCCGGTCACGATCGAGGAGGGCACCAACAGGCTGGCGACGGCGGCGACCTTGCCCGGCCTGGTCGAAGCCTCGCTCTCGGCCGGGCGGCCGGCGCCGCGCCGTCCGGAATATTGGGACGGCGGCACGGCGGCGCGCTGCGTCGAGGATCTGCGCCGCCGCGCGGACGCCGGATGAGCCCGCGCATCCTGTGGCCGGCACGGCGCCGGGCCTGGCACGACCGGCTGGCGGCGGCGCTCGGCCCGGCGACGGGCGATATCGTCGTCGACCTCTCGGAAAGCGGCGCGGCCCCGGACGCCGGGCCGCTGCTGCGCCCGCTCTACGACGGATCGCCCGACAGCGGCGCACTGCTCGGCCGGCTGCAGCGCCGCGAATGCCCCTATCTCGAAATCGTCGATGAAGCAGGCGAAACCGTCGCCGCCTCTTATGCCGCGATCGAGGACAAAGGCGATCTCGCGCGCGGCGCCGACCAGGCCTTCGCCCGGGTCGAGGCCCTGCTGCTGCGCGCTCTGGCCGGGCAGGCGAGCCCGATCCCGCCCCGGCCCGAGCGGCCGCGGGCCCGGTACCGCCGGCTGACGGCGCTCAAGGGGCCCCTCCGGCGGCTGGCTGGCCGGCTGCTGTCACCCTTCAGAGGCAAAAGCGTTCGCCACTGGAACGTCGCGTTGCGCCGAGCAGCGGGCGCGCCGGACCTTTCCCGCTTCGATCTCGGCGACTGGCGGCCGCTCCCCGTCGATCCCGACATCTTTTATGCCGATCCCTTCGTCTTCGAGGAAGCGGGCCAGGCCTGGCTGTTCGCCGAGGCCTGTCCCTATGCGACCGGCAAGGGCGTGATCGTCTGCGCGCCGCTCACCGCCGCGGGCGAGGCCGGCCCGTTCCGGACCGTGCTGGAACAGCCCTGGCACCTTTCTTATCCCTTCGTCTTTGGCGACGGCGGCGAGATCTGGCTGGTCCCCGAAAGCTCGGCCAAGGGCGGGGTCGAGCTGCACCGCGCCGCCGCCTTTCCGGACCAATGGGTGCTGGAGCGGCGATTGTTCGAGGATCAGCGGCTCGTCGACGCGACCTTCTTCGAGCATGACGGCCGGCTCTGGCTGTTCGCGGGGCGGATCGGCGACCATGATGGCTCGTCGTGGGATGAGCTCTTCGCCTGGCACGCGCCGGGGCTCGCGGGGCCCTGGCAGCCGCACCGGCTCAACCCGATCAAGTCCGACTGCCGCGGTGCCCGGCCCGGCGGCCGGCCGCTGCGGCTGGACGGCCGCTTGTTCCGCCCCGCGCAACGCTGCGAGCGCGCTTATGGCGAGGCGCTGGTCTGGTTCGAGATCGTCGCGCTGACCCCGGACGCCTTCGCCGAGGTCGAGGTCGCGACCTGGCGCGCAGAGGGCCCGGCCACATCCGGCCCCCATTCGGCCGACCTCGCCGGCCCGGTCTGGGCGGTCGATTTCCGCCGCGATCTGGGCTGAGGCCGCGTTCCGCGCGTTCCGGCTATGCCTGCGCCACCAAGCTTTCTATGCTGGGGCGATGTCAGACTATAAAGTGAAAGCGACGGATTCGGCCGGAACGCAATTCCAGCTCGCCGCCGCCGCGGAGGCGATCAAGGTGCTCGCCATCCTCCAGTCCGCCGAGCGGACGAAATTGCCCGTCGGCGACATCCTCATAGAAGCCCCCGACGGCAGCAAGATCGACCGCGAGGAGCTCAGGCGCCGCGCGGAAGAGGAGGTGCACGCTCTGGCGTTGGAACGCGCCGGGCGGTCGCACGTGCCGGGCCGTCCGCCGGGCGAATGAGCCGCCGGCCCGGGTCTACCGGGTGAAGCCGAACCGCGCCATGAGCTGGGCGCGGGTGAAGATTTGCGGCTCCCGGCGCGGAACCATCGTCGTAACGCGTTCGTAAACGCCGGGCCGAACCTCCCGATACCAAGGCTTGTCGATTGGCGCGGCATATCGGCGAAGATGTTCGAGATACTGATCCAGGGTCGCGAAGGTTCGGCCAAAGGAATCAGGCAGTTGCCGGACCTGCCGTGCATTGCCTTCCTTTTCTGCCGACATATTGATTTCCTTAATTAAGTTAGCTCCCTGGTTCGCGTTCGCGGGCAGGTCGGAGCAGGCCGTCGCCGCGACCAAAATCAACATCGGGATCGGAGGCATCATCGTGAGAAACCCACTTTTTCACATTTAACCCCTTGGTTTGTCGGATTATAGCTAGGCAGCGACGTTTAACCATGGTCTATTTTGCCCGAAGGGCTCCGTCCGGGGCTGATTCGCCAAAAACAAATCGGGTAGGAAAAATAACATGGCTAAGGCGTACAAAGGGCAGTTTGCCAAATCGCAGACCGTTAACACCCAGGGTGAGTTTATCGGCGCCCGCGAAGCGTTGGCGCTCAGCCCATCCACAGACTCGGATTTCAGCGCCGTACGGGCGACGTTCCGGCCTCTCGATTCTTCCTCCCTCAATTCCTCGGCCGCCTCGGTCGCGGCCAGCGCCGCCGTGGCAGCTGCGGCCGCCGAGACGGTAAGCGATTCCGACGACGGCTTCCTCGTGGTCAAGGATCATGGCGGTGAGTTCACGGTCCTCGACTGCCTTTCCGACAAGGACCTGATGCTGCGCTACCTGCAAACCGATGGCGCCTCGTCCCCGGTCGACAGCCCGGTCACCGTCATCCCCAATCCGCTCGCGGACGAGGTCGGCCTGGCGATGGCCGTGGGCGGAACCCTCTCCGGCAATATCGACTTCACCGGCGACACGGACGACATCAGCATTTTCCTGATCGCGGGCCAGAAATATCTGTTCTCCGAGCGCGGCACCGGCGCCAACCCCCTGAACGATACCTTCCTCCAGCTTCGCAACCCGAGCAACGTTCTGGTCGCGCAGGACGACGATGGCGGCAACGGCCTCAATTCGATCTTCACTTACACCCCAACCGTCACCGGCAACTTCACCATTCGCGCCGCCGCCTTCGACAATGGCCCGAGCGACCCGGGTATCGGCGGCTGGACCGTCGACGTGCGCGTCCAGGGCGTCGACGCCATCGGCGACACCAACGCCACGTCGGTGCCGCTCAGCCTCGGCACCACCTTCGGCTTCCGCGAATCCGGCACCGGTGGAACGGTGGTCGTGGACCCGAACGCCAATATCTCCGGCGATCTCGATCGCTATTCGGTCAATCTGGTTGCGGGCCACTTCTACTCATGGAAGGTCGCCGGCGGAATCGACAGCGACGGCGTTGCCGGTTCGACCGAAATCGACACCTATATTCGCCTGCTCGACGCGGCGGGCAATCTGCTTGCCAAAAACGACGACAATGGCTCGACCGACTTCAGCTCGAGCCTGGGCTTCTTCGCGCAGACCTCGGGCACCTATTATTTCGACGTGACCGGCTGGACCAACACGTTCGGCGGCTACGTGATCGACTTCCAGGATATCGATTACGCCTCCCTCGACCCGCTCGGTTCGATCGATTGGAGGAACGCCGACGAGGTTGACTTCACCGACGTCAATGGCGTGCCCACCGCCTATGTCTATTTCGCGGCAGCCGGCGAGAGCTTCGGTGAGCTCAACGACGCCGGCAACGGCCCGCGCGAATCGTTCGGCTGGAACGCCTTCGAGATCCAGCAGCTCATGCTCGCGCTTGAGGAATATGAGCATATCCTGGGCGTGAATTACGAAATCACGACCGACGTGAACCAGGCGACGTTCCGCGTGATGACGACGACGTCGACCGAGTTCGGCGCCTATTTCTATCCGCAGGATCCGGCCTTCGGCACGCAGCAGGGCATCGGCGCCTTCAACGTCGACAGCGGCGGCTGGGGTGATTTCCCGCAGAGCCTGGAGCGCGGCGGCTTCTCCTTCGCCGTGATCCTCCACGAATTCGGCCATGCCCATGGCCTCGCCCATCCGCACGACAATGGCGGCGGTTCCGATATCATGGTCGGCGTCTCCGCCGCCCAGGGCTCGTACGGCATCTTCAATCTCAACCAGGGCGTCTATACGGTCATGTCGTATAACGACGCGTGGGTTTTCCATCCCGACGGTCCGTCGCCCTTCACCATCTCGGGCATCGACAATGGCTGGTCGGGAGGGCTTGGCGCGTTCGACATCGCCGAGCTGCAGATCCGCTACGGCGTCCATGCCTACAATGACACCGACACGGTCTATTCGCTCACCGACGTGGTCGAGGATGCTTTCTACCAGTCGATCTGGGACAGCGGCGGGAACGACACCATCGCTTATGGCGGCACGCTCAATGCGACGATCGACCTCACCGCAGCGACGCTCGATTATTCGCCCACCGGCGCCGGCATCGTCTCCTATGTGATCGATCCCGCGCCCGGCACCAGCCCGCTGCGCGGCGGCTACACGATCGCCCACAATGTGGTCATCGAGAATGCAACCGGCGGCAGCGGCAACGACGTGCTGGTCGGCAACAGCGCCGCCAACACCCTGACCGGCAATAACGGCGCCGACAATTTCATCGGCCGCGCCGGCGACGACACGCTCCACGGCGGCGCCGGCACCGACACCGCTTATTATGACGGCGTTCGCTCCGATTATACGATCACGGCGATCATCACCAACGGCGTGATCACCGGCTTCACGGTGAAGGACAACAACACCGCCGCGCCCGCCAATTCGGCCAACCCGATCATCGTCGCCAACGAGGGCACGGACACGCTCGACGGCGTCGAGTCGCTGCACTTCTCCAACGTGAACTTCAACCTCATCGGCACGGTCGCGGTGTTCGACGGTGACGGCGCCCTGGTGAGCATGCACAGCACCATCCAGGCCGCGATCGACGCCGTCACCACGGTCGGCGGCTATACGATCTTCGCCAGCGCCGGCACCTATGTCGAGAACGTCACGGTCTACAAGGACGTGACGATCCAGGGCGCCAATCTCGGCAATCCGGGCACCGACGCCCGCGATCCCGAAACGATCATCGACGGCCAGGTCAAGGCCACGGTGTCGGGCGTCACCATCGACGGCGTCTCGATCGTCGGCGACGCTCCGGGCTCGCTCGGCAACACCGGCGTCGAAGTGTCCGCCGACGATTTCACCCTGATCAACTCGGTGCTGGATGGGGACGGCGACGTCGCCATCATCACCGGCACGGTGACGGGCCTCGATATCGGAAGCAACTTGATCCAGGGTTACTCGATCGGCGTCTACGTCTCCGGCGGCGGCTCGACCGGTTCGATCCACGACAATCAGTTCCAGGGCGAGGGCGGCCCGTCGACCGGCCTCGGCAATGGCGTCAACAGCGAATCCTCGGGCGTGCTCATCGAGAACAACACGTTCGACGGGCTCTATTCGGGCGTGCTCAACCTGTTCCCGTTCGGGCCGAACCCGGTCGATCTCGACGATTATGTGATCGGCAACACGCTGACCAACAACGCGGCGGCGCGGCCGGTCCAGGTCTATCCGACCTCGCTCAGCACCGACATCACCGGCACCGACTATAACGAGGCGTTCAACGGCGACATTGCCGGCCTCGCGTCGGGCACGGCCCTCAGGTTCGACGGCCAGGGCGGCGACGATCACATCTACGGTTTCGACGCCGGCGACACCCTGCTCGGCGGCGAAGGCAATGACGAGATCTACGCCCAGGCCGGCAATGACAATCTGACCGGCGGCAATGGCAACGATCTGCTCTACGGCGAGGGCGGCACCGACGTCGCGAATTTCGCCGGCAGCCTCACCTATATCGACACCGGCCTGGGCTGGCTCGTCCAGAGCGGCGAAGGCAATGACATCCTCAACGGCGTCGAGGTGGCCATTGACGGCGGCGGCCAGCGCAACCAGCTGGTCGGCGCCACCGGCTACGCCACGCTGCAGGCGGCGCTGACCGACTCCCAGACCGGCGACAATGTCCGGCTGGCGTCGGGCACCTATACCGGCACCGTCAACTACAATGTCGGCGGCCTGACCGTGATCGCCCAGCCCGGGGCGGTGCAGAACCTCACCTACGCAACGATCGGCGCGTTCGGAATCACGATCTTCGCGGCGGGCGGCAACGACACGATCACCACCGGCACCGGCAACGACGTCATCCTCGGTGGCGCCGGCGACGACGTGCTCAACGGCGGCGCCGGCAACGACGTGCTGTACGGCGAAGGCGGGTCCGACACGTCGAGCGGCGGCCTGGGCGACGACGTCTTCATCGTCGATTCCACGGCCGACGTGACCATCGAGAACGCCTTCGAGGGCAATGACGCGGTCCTGACCCAGGTCAGCTATGCGCTGACCAGCGGGGCGAGCGTCGAACTGCTGTCGACGACGGTCCATTCGGGCACGTCGGCGATCAACCTCACCGGCAACTACCTCGATCAGACGATCATCGGCAATTACGGCAACAACGTCATCACCGGCGGCGTCGGCAGCGACGTGCTGATCGGGCTCTACGGAGACGATACTTATGTCGTCAACGGCGCGAACTCGTCGGTGATCGAGGAAGCGAATGGCGGCAACGACACCGTCTACACCAGCGTCACGTTCGCGCTCGGGGCCAATAGCGAGGTCGAGGTCCTCTCGACCATCACTCACGCCAGCACCGACGCGATCAACCTGACGGGCAGCAACACCGCCCAGACGGTCGTCGGCAATGCCGGCGCCAACGTGCTCGACGGCAAGGGCGGCAACGACCTCCTGGCCGGCCTGGGCGGCGCGGATACGTTCGCGTTCACCTCGGCTCTCGGCGCGAACAATGTCGACACGCTGTTCGACTTCAGCGTGGCCGACGACACGATCGCGCTCGACGATGCGATCTTCGCCGCGCTCGGCGCCGCGCTCGATTCGGGTGAGTTCGTGAACGGCACCGGCAGCGTCGCCATCGATGCCGACGATCATATCATCTACAACAGCACGACCGGGGCCCTGTTCTACGACGTCGACGGTGTCGGCGGCGCCGATGCGGTCCAGTTCGCGACGCTGACGCCGGGCCTGGCCCTGACCGTCAGCGACTTCTCGGTGATCTGACCGACGGCCATCCGGACCTGAAGAGGGGCGCGTTCCGCGAGGGACGCGCCCCTTCTTTTTGTCCCGCGGACCCGATCGCGCACCTCGGCTCGGGGACGATGACGAACAGGCCGGGGAGCGGGGCGGGCCGCATTGCCGCGGCATCGAACGCTTGCGGCGCCCGGTCCTCCGCATCCAATTGACCGGTGCGCCGATGCGGCTGGCGATTCCGCCGGAATCCCGCTTTCGCGGGAATGACGGATGGTTCGGTTCTAGAGGATGCTATGCCGCGGAGCCCGGATCGGGCGCGGCGATGCCGGGCGGGGGCGGCGCGGCGCGCGGCCGGCCGCGCCCCCGGTCGTGCGTCAGTTGCGCGAGGGGAAGACGCCCTGCAGCGCGACGATCATGTTGAGGCAGAGAAAGGGCTGGCGGTTCTCGTGCGGCTGGCTGCCGCCGGTATTGGTCACCGTCTGCGGCGCCATCTGCCCGTTGGGGTTGCTGGTGCTGTAGATCTGAACCGGGAAGTTGGCCCCCTGGCTGGGCACGCCGACCGTGGCGCCGATCGAATTGCCGGTGGCGGGCGTGATCGAATTGTTGGCCGCCGGGGTGGCGGCGTCGGCCATCAGGAAATGGGTGTGGGCCGGCATTTCCGACTGGGTCAGGGTGTGGAAGGATTGGCCGCCGGCCTGACCGATCAGGAAACTGCCGTTGAAGTGGAGCGGCACGTTGCCCTGCAGGTTCGGAATGGCGAAGGTGGTCTGGCCGTTGCCGCCGTAGGTGGTGCCGAACAGCGAGAACAAAGCCTGGTTCTGGTTGATCGGCAGAAACTGGCCGTTGGCGAACGCCCAGCTCTTCGGCGAATAGTTCCACGAGATGATCTTGATCTCTCCCAGGATCGGCGTGCCCATGATCTTGCTCCTAAAAACATTCGGACCGGCGCGGCGCCGGACGGGTGTGGCGCGGCCTTAAGTGCGCGGCGGGAAGACGCCCTGGAGGGCGATGCAGAACTCCACCGTGAGATAGGGCATCAGATTGTTGTGCGGGAAGCTGGCGCCGGCGATGGCAAGCGCGAACGGGCTCATCGCCGTATTGGGCTGGGGCGAGCCGGTGGCGCTGTACATCTTGGCGGTGTTGGACGACTGGAGGTTGCCCTTGAAGCCCTTGGCGAGCTGGGCGCCGGCCGCGGTCTGGTTGGTGCCGTTGACGCTGGTCGCCATGAAGAAATGCTGGTGCGCCGGGATCTCGCTCTCGAGCAGGGTGACCGATTCGCTGCCCTGATACTGGCCGAGGAACCATTCCTGGAGACCGGCCCCCTGGCCCTGGTTGGTGGCGCAGGCGCCCTGGAGGTTGGGCAGAGCGAAGGTCGATTTGCCGTCGCCGCCATAATAAGTGCCGAGCAGCGAGAACAAAGCGGTGTTCTGCGAGATCGGCATCAGCTGGCCGTTGCACTGCGCCCAGCCGACGGGCGCGAAGTTGAACCCGAACATCCGGATCTCGGCGACGAAGGGACTTGCCATTATGCTCTCCTACCGCGCGGTCGCGCGTCTGCCGGGACGATCAATTGGGCGACGGATAAATGCCGAACAGCGAGATGATGTAGCTCACCGCCAGCGTTTCCTGGATGTTGTTGTGCGGCTGGCTGCCGCCGACGATGCCGATCGACGCATTGTTCATCTGCACCTGCGCGTTGGCGGCGAGGAACGGCGTGTAGGTGTTGGTGGTCGTGGTCTGGCAGTCGGACAGGATCGTCTGGTTGGTCGGCGTGTTGGCGCCGCCGCCGGCGCCGGTCAGCACGTTGGGCGTATGGTTGTGGGTGGGCATCGAGTTGGTGTTGATCGTCACGCTCTCCACGCCCCCTTTCTCGCCGAGCTGGTACGTGTTCGGGCCGCCGGCGTGAACCGGGACCCGGCCTTGCAGATCGGGCAGGCCGAAGGTCGACTGGCCGTCACCGCCATAGGTGGTGCCGATCAGGTTGAAGAGCGTCTCGTTTTCCGAGATCGGCAGCAGCTGCCCGGCGCAGAACATCCAGCCGGCGGGCGCGAAATTGCCGCCGAACATGCGAACTTCGCCTACAAAAGGTTGTGACATCGGCGCTGACCTCCCTCAACGGGCCGCGCTGGCGGCCGGCCCTTTCTCGCTAGCAGTGAATGATGCCGCCGACGCGCCGAACAATTCACGGCGCCCAATCGAGCGATCCCTCCCCGGCCTTCGATTGCCCACACTTTGTGCTGTGGGACGGTCCATGTCAAACGGGGACTTCACACTTTTGCCAAACATTTGCCGCGCCATAGAAAATTGGCGCGATTCTCCGCCTGGGCTGCTTGAAAATAGGTCCAAAACGGGTCCGACTCGGCGGTACCCCCCAGCGAAACCGCCTATTAACCCGCGTCAGCCACACTGCCGTCATTGGCGACCGGTCCAGGCGCATCGTGCGACGGGGACAGCGAAATTAGCGACTTAGCCGTCGCGATGCCTCTTTTCGCTCCCCGCAGGCTGTGCCATAGATCACATCGTGCACCGGGGCGCTTCGTCCGCGGCGCGGTGACGCACATTTGGCGTGGGGAAATATATCATGACCGTTCAATCGCGTATCCTGCGTTCGCTCGCTCGCGGGGAAACCGTGCTGGATTTCGGCCGGGCCACCGCCGACCTGGGCGACAATCTCGCCGCCGCGCGATTGAACTTCGACATCGGCCGCCTGACGGCGCCGCTGGATGTCTCGGCGGATCAGACGGCGCCGGAGGCCAGCGCGCCCGTGCCGGACGACGGCGGCATCGAATCCTTCCTCGCGACCAACCCCCAGAACCATACGGACGGCGGCACCCTGGAGCTTGACGGCGCCTCCTCGATCGCGTCGGCCGACGTCGGCGGCTTCACCTATGTCTTCGTCGCCGGCAGCGTCGATGACGGCATCAGCGTCTTCCGCCTCAACGCCAACGGCACGCTGACCCCGGTCCACGACGTCACCGACGCGGGCGCGCTCGAGCTCGACGGCGCCCGCGGCCTTTCGACCGCGATGGTCGACGGCAACACCTATCTGTTCGCGGCCGGCTTCGACGACAACGGCGTCAGCGTCTTTCGGGTCGGCACCAACGGCTCGCTGACCAGCGTCTCTGACGTCACCGACGACGCGACGATGCTGCTGGCCGGCGTCAGCGACACCGCGACCGCGCGGGTCGGCGCCAGCACCTATCTGTACACCGCCGGCACGACCGAAAACGGCATCAGCATCTTCCGCGTCGCCGGCGACGGCCGACTGACCTATCTCTCCAACCAGGCCGACAATGTCACATTCGAGCTGGCCGGCGTGCGTGCGCTGAGCACGGTCATCGTCGGCGCCACCTCCTATCTGATCGCCGGCGGCGCCGACGATGGCATCAGCGTCTTTTCGATCAACGCCGCGACCGGCGCGCTGACCAACACCGCCAACGTCAACGACGCGGGCGGGATCAGCCTCCAGGACGTCAGCGACATCACCACCGCCGTGATCGGCGGCGTCACCTATGTGTTCATCGCGGGCGCCACCGATAACGGGGTCAGCGTCTATTCGCTGAGCGCCGCGGGCGCGCTCACCTTCGTCGATAACGAGGCTGACAGCGCCGCCACCCTGATCGCCGGCGCGAACAGCGTCGCCGTCCACGCTTATGGCGGAGTGAACTTCCTGCTGGTCGGCGGCAACGAGAACGGCCTCAGCGTCTACCGGATCGAGAATGGCAGCAACAGCGGCTACGCCGCCGGAACGCTGACCTGGCTCGACAATATCGCCGACGGCGGCTCGCGCGAGCTTGCCGGCCTCGTCGCCACCGGATCGGGCGGGGTCGGCGGCACGACCTACATCCTCGGCGCGGGCCAGACCGACGACGGCATCAGCGCCTTCGGCTCGACCGCCACCGGCCAGCTCTATTTCATGGGCAATGGCGACCCCGCCGACACCCGCCTGGCCTATGTCAACAATGACGGCGGCAACCAGACCTCGTTCGTCGACAACGGCCCGACCCAGGATCTGATCACCACCTTCCCGCAGGAAGTGGGGGTCGACACCGCGGCGGGATTCTATTTCGCGCTGGTCAACGGCGGCAATGACGGCAGCGGCGGGCGGCTCGTGCGCGGTTCGCTCTCCGGCGGCGCGACCACGGTGCTGATCACCTATGACGGGGCCGACAACTTGGTTGGCACGTCGGACGACGAAATCGTCAATGCGATCCACATCGATACGATCAACGAACGCTTCTACATCGGCATTCAGGATTTTGCGGGCGACGCGACGAAAACGGGAATTCGCGAGTTCAGCTATAACCCGCTGACCGGCGCGATCACTGACCTCGGCTGGTTCATCAACGCCGGCACCGATGCGACCAAGGTCACCACCGGAAGCAGCGGCTTCGATCTGTTGGACGTTCGCGACTTCGACATCGATTTTACCACCAGCACGCTTTATTTCACCGAGCTGCTAACCGGGGGCGCCGCGGCTCAGGGCCTCTACCGGATGAACATGACGACCAAGGCCGTCACCCTGATGACGAGCACGGTCCAGTTCCCGACGACCTTCGCCAACGGCTATATCATCGACGTCGAGGTCGATAACGTCACCAACCTCGTCTATTTCTCCACCGAATCCCAGCAGCCCTTCGGCAATCCCGGCTACAATGCCGCGCACAACGCGATCTGGTTCCTGCCCGAGGGCGCGACCAACGGGACTGCGACCCAGCTGAGCCTGATCGGCCTGCCGGGCGGCCACCATCTCTATCCGGGCGACATGGTCTTCGACCAGGCGACCCGCCAGCTCTATGTCGAATCCGACGAGACCGACGACACGATCGGGGCCGACACGGACGACGTCATCTACGTCTTCCAACTCAACGGCGCTGGCACCCAGGGGACGCTGATCAACACGATCTCGCTGACCCCGGCGGTCACCAGCACCGCCGCCAACCTCGCCGGCATGAACTTCAACAATATCGCCGCGCTGAACGGGATCAGCGGCACCGCCTCGGCGATCGGCGAGCAGGGCGCCGCCGTCCAGCTGCTGACCGGCGCGCCGACGATCACCGATGCCGACGGCGACCATCTCTCCTCGGCGACGGTGCAGGTCACCGGCGGGCTCTTCTCGTCCAACCAATCCAACGCGACCGCCGACCGCCTGTTCTTCGGGCCGACCTTGGGCGCCTCGGGCAGCGTCGCCGGCACCAGCATCACCTGGGCCTATAACAGCGCCACCAACACTTTGACCTTCACCGGCTACGACACGCTCGCCAACTACCAGACGGCACTGGCCGGCGTCCGCTTCCAATCGCTCACCGACAATCCGACCAATTACGGGCTCAACGCGACCCGCACCATCACCTGGACGGTCAGTGACGGCGCGCTCGGCGTGCCCGGCGGCTCGCAGAACAGCGCCACGACCACGATCAACATCACCGCCGTCAACGACGCGCCGGTGAACATCGTGCCCGGCACGCAGACGATCAGCGAGGACGTCGCCGGCGTCACTATCGCCGGCCTGCAGGTGTCCGACCCCGACGCCAATCCGGGGATCACCGACATCACCGTCACTTTGACCGTCCAGCACGGCACGCTGACCTTGCTCAACAACGTGGCGGGCGGCCTCACCGCGGCCGACATCGCCGGCAACGGCTCGGCGACGGTGACGATCACAGGGACGATCAACGAGATCAACGCCACCTTCTCGGCCGCCACCGGCGTCACCTACGTGCCGACCGCCAATTATAATGGCGCGGACACGTTGCAGATGGTGGCCAACGACGGCGGCAATACCGGCACCGGCGGCCCGCTCAGCGATACCGATAATGTGACGATCAACATCACCGCGGTCAACGACGCGCCGACCGTGATCGATGCGACCCAGACCGCCGCGACCATTCTCGAGGATACGCCGAGCGCCGTCGGCGAGACGGTCTCCTCCTTGTTCACGACGAGCTTCTCGGACGCGCTCGACCAGCAGCAGACGGGCGGCAACCCGACCGGCTCGGTCGCCAACACATTGGCCGGCATCGCCGTGGTCGGCGGAAGCACCGGCGCCAGCGGCTCGTGGCAGTATTTCAACGGCGCGATCTGGGTGAATATCGGCGCGGCGTCCACAGCATCGGCCGTGTTGATCAGCGCCGCCACCGCGATCCGCTTCAACCCCGCGCTCAACTTCAACGGCTCGCCCCCCGATCTCGTCGTCCACCTCGTCGACAGCTCGGGCGCGGCGATCACCAACGGCGCGACGGTCAACCTGACCGGCGCGACCGGCGGCATCACCCGCTATTCCAGTGCGACCGTCGCGCTCAGCGAGAGCGTCACCGCGGTCAACGACGCGCCGGTCAACACGGTCGGCGGAACCCTGACCGTCGCGGAGGACAGCGTCGCCACCGCCGTCACCGGCATCTCGATCAGCGATGTCGACGCCAACCCGGCGACGGACGTGTTCACCGTCACCCTCGACGTCCTGCACGGCACCCTCAATGTGCTGACCAGCGTGCCGGGCGGCCTCGGCGCCGGCAACGTCAGCGGCAACGGCAGCGCCACCGTCATACTCAGCGGCACGATCAACCAGATCAACGCGACGCTCGCGGCGGCCGGGGGCCTCACCTACACGCCGACCGGCGACTATAATGGCAGCGACCGGGTCCAGGTCACCACCGACGACGGCGGCGCCACCGGTCTCGATCCGGGCGCCACCGGCACCGCGACCAGCGAGGCGGACGTCGACAGCAAGACGATCAACGTCACCGCGGTCAACGACCCGGTCAGCACCGGCGCCCCGCCCACGCTGACGCTTGACGAGGATGCGACCAACGTCGCCGTCGCCGGCCTGTCGATCAGCGACGTCGACGCGGCGCTGGCGCCCGCCGGCGTCTATGACGTCACCCTTGCGTCGACCAACGGCACGATGACGCTGACGACGCTCGCGGGCCTCACCTTCACCGTCGGCGACGGCACGTCCGACGCGACGATGACCTTCCACGGCACGCTCGCCGCGATCAACGCGGCGCTGGCGACCGCCGCCTATACGCCCACCGCCCATTATAACGGCTTCGCCACGATCACGCTGAGCGCGACCGACACCTTCGGCGGCATCGTCGCGACCGGCACCGGCGCGGCGACCGCCGACAACGACGTCATCGCCGTCACCATCAATGCGGTCAACGACCCGATCAGCACCGCCGCTCCGGCCACGCTGATGCTCAACGAAGACGCGACCAACGTCGCCGTCGCCGGCCTGTCGATCAGCGACGTCGACGCGACGCTGGCCCCCGCCGGCGTTTACGAAGTTACCCTGACGTCGACCAACGGCACGATGACGCTGACGACGCTCGCCGGCCTCACCTTCACCGCCGGCGACGGCACGTCCGATGCGACGATGACCTTCCACGGCACGCTCGCCGACATCAATACGGCGCTGGCGACCGCCAACTACACGCCCGCCGCCAATTACAACGGCTCGGCCACGATCACCCTGAATGCGACCGACACGTTCGGCGGCATCGTGGCCACCGGCAGCGGCGCCGCGACCTCCGACAGCGATGTCATCAACGTGACCGTCAATGCGGTCAACGACACGCCGGTCGTAAGCCTTGCGGCCACCGGCTCCTCGACCGAGCAGGTCGCCGGCACGGTCGACGCGACCGCGACGATCGCCGACATCGATCTCGACGCGCTCAACGGCGGCAACGGCAATTATTCCGGTGCCACGCTCACCATCGCCAACAATGGCGGCAACGACGCCAACGATCTGTTCGCGATCGGCACGAGCGGCGCGTTCACGGTCAATGGCAGCAACCTCGAGTCCGGCGGCCTCGTCTTCGCCACCTTCTCCGGCGGCAACGGCACGCCGCTCGTCATCAGCTTCACCAGCAGCGGCACCGCCGCGACCACGGCGCTGGCCAATGCGGTCGCCCAGTCGATCCAATATACCTATACCGGCGACAACCCGCCGGTGGCGGGGATCGACGTCGCCGTCTCGCTCAACGACGGCGCCCCGGCCAATGCGGGCCAAGGCAGCATCGCCGGCCATCCCGCGACCGGCACCGACATCATCCACCTCTCGATCACCGACACGCCGGAGAACTTCGCGCCGGTGCTCGATCTGAACGGCGTCGCGGCCGGCGACGGCAGCACCGCCGCGGTCACCGAGCAATCGGGGCCCGCGACGCTCGCGCCCGACCTCGTCGTCACCGATGCCGACGATACCGATCTCACCGGCGCGACGGTGACGATCGGCAGCCCGGCGGCAGGGGATTTCCTCGGCGTCGCCGGCGTCGCGAGCGGCACGTCGGGCACGATCAGCTGGGCCTGGAACGGCACCAACACGCTCACCTTCACCGGCACGGCGAGCCTCGCCGATTATCAGGCGCTGCTGCGCACGGTGACCTTCGAAGCCAATGGCGACGATCCCGGCACCAGCCGCACCATCAGCTGGAGCGTCACCGACGGCACCGACCCCAGCAACACGCCCACGACCGTCGTGACCGTCACCGGGCTCAACGATCCGCCCTTCCTCAACGCGGTCGGCGCGACCACGACCTTCACCGAGGGCGACGCCCCCGTCGATCTGTTCAGCGCCGTCAATGCGCTGAACTTCGAGGCCGGCCAGACCTTCACGTCGCTGACCCTGACCGTCACCAACGTCACCGACGGCGCCGACGAAATTCTGGGCTTCGACGGCTCGAACGTCGCGCTGACCAACGGCAACAGCGTCACCACCGCGACCAACGGCCTCACCGTCACCGTCACGGTCGCCGCCGGCGTGGCGACGGTGACCTTCTCCGGCGCGGCGCTGACCAAGGCGCAGCTCGACACTTTGGTCGACGCCATCACCTACGCCAATACCAGCCAGAACCCGACCGACGCCGACCGGGTGATCACTCTCACCCAGGTCGTCGATTCCGGGGCCAATGGCGGCGGCGACGTCAACAACAGCAATCCGAACGTCGCCGCGACGGTCAACGTCAATCCTGTCAATGACACGCCTCTCAACACCGTCCCCGGCACCCAGACCATCAACGAGGACGGCAGCGTCACCTTGAGCACCGGCAACGGCAACGCGATCCAGGTCGCCGACGCCGACGCGGGCACGCTCACCGTCACCCTGACCGTCCTTCACGGCACGCTGACGCTGGCGAGCATTGCGGGCCTGAGCTTCGGCGCGGGCGACGGCACGGCCGACACCACGATGACCTTCTCGGGCACCGCGGCGGCGATCAACGCCGCTCTGGGCTCGGGCCTCGCCTACAACCCGAACGGCGATTATAACGGCAGCGATTCGATCGCGGTCTTCACCACCGACAATGGCCAGTTCGGCGGCCCGACGCAGACCGACAGCGATTCGATCGCGGTCAACATCACTGCGGTCAACGACGCGCCGGTGGTGATCGGCGACGGCACCGAGAGCGCGACCACGATCGACGAGGACACGCCGGGCGCCGGCCAGACCATCCAGGCCTTGTTCGCCGGCCAATATTCCGATGCCGCCGACAATCAGATCCCCAATGGCGGCGCCTCCTCGCCGGGCCAGTTCTCGGGCATCGCCGTGACCGCCAACGGCTCCAGCGCCGCGACCGGCCAGTGGCAATATTTCAGCGGCGGCGTGTGGACCGACATCGGCGCCGCGTCCGACGGCGCGGCCAAGCTGCTCGGCGATCCGTTCGTCACTCTGATTCGCTTCAACCCGGCGCCCGACTATAACGGGCCGGCGCCGACCCTGACCGTCCACCTGATCGATAACTCGCTGCCCTTCGGCATCGTCAACGGCCAGGTCGTCGACCTGTCCGGCCCGGGCGCGACCGGCGGCACGACGGCTTATTCCACCGGTACGGTCGTGCTCAGCCAGGACGTTACCGCCGTCAATGACAGCCCGCTCAACAACGTGCCGGGCGCGCAGACGATCAACGAGGATGCGAGCTTCACGCTCTCGACCGGCAACGGCAATGCGATCCAGGTCGCCGACGTCGACGCGACCACGCTCACCGTCATCCTGACGGTCGTGCACGGCACGCTGACGCTGGCGAGCACCGCGGGCCTCAGCTTCGGCGCCGGCGACGGCACCGCCGATGCGACGATGACCTTCTCGGGCACCGCGGCGGCGATCAACGCCGCTCTGGGCTCCGGCCTCACCTACAACCCGACCGCCAATTATAACGGCCCCGACTCGATCGCCGTGCTTACCACCGACAACGGCCAGACCGGCGCCGGCGGTACGCTGCAGGACAATGATTCGATCGGCATCACCGTCAATTCGGTGAACGACGAGCCGGCGGGCGCCGACAACACGGTGACCGGCAGCGAGGACGATCCCTACGTCTTCACGATCGCCGATTTCGGCTTCAGCGACCCGATCGACAACAACAATTTCGACGGCGTGTTCTTCACGACCGTGCCGACGACGGGAACCTTGTTCTACGATGCCGACGGCCCCGGCGGCGCGGCGCCGGTCGCGCTTACGAACGGATCCTTCATCATCGGGCCGACTGCGGCGGCAGACATCGCTGCCGGCAAGCTCTACTTCGTTCCGGTGGCCGACGGCTTTGGCTCGCCTTATACGAGCTTCACCTTCCAGGTTCACGACGATGGCGGCATCGCCAATGGCGGCGTCAACATCGATCTGACCTTCAACACGATGACGATCAATATCACGCCGGACAACCTCCCGCCCGCCGTCGACCTCGACGGCGTCGCCGCCGGCGTCAATTACACGACCACCTTCGTCGAGGACGGCGCCGCCGTCGCGATCGGCAGCGGCGTTTCCGTCACCGATCCGAATTCGGGCATCGGCGACATGATCGAGAGCGCGACGATCACCCTCACCGACCGGGTGGCGGGCGATTCGCTGACGCTGACCGGCGCGCTGCCGCCGGGCATCACCTCGGCCACCACGAACCTGGCCGGGTCGATCACCATCACCATCACCGGTCCCGGCACCGGCGCCCAATATCAGGCGCTGATCCAGTCGATCCAATACGCAACCAGCAGCCAGGATCCGACCTTCGGCGGCACCGATCTCACGCGCACGGTCACGGTCATCGTCAATGACGGCCTGGTCGACAGCGCCGTCGCCACGACGACGATCAACGTCACCACGGTCGACGATCCGCCGACCGGTGGGGATGACGGCTTCATCATCACCGAATCGGGCACGATCGTCGGCGGAAATCTGTTCGGCAATGACGGCGACGTGGACGGCCCGGCGCTCGCCATCGCGTCGGTCACCGGCGGGCCTGGCGCCAATGTCGGCACCCAGTTCACGCTCGCTTCGGGCGCGTTGCTCACGGTCCGCGCCGACGGCACGTTCGATTACAACCCGAACGGCGTCTTCCTGCCGACGCCCACCCCGGGCTCGGGCGCGTCGAACACGCCGAGCTACGACAGCTTCACCTACACGCTGGCCGGAGGCACCGGCCCGGTCACGGTCACCATCACGCTGACCGGCCTCGACACCGACGACACCCTGCTCGGCACGGCGGGCACCGACATTCTCGCCGGCGGCAACGGCAACGACACTTATTATGTCGAGAACGGCAGCGACCAGGTGCTCGAGGCCAATGGCGGCGGCAACGACCGGGTGATCGCGAGCGTCAGCTACGCGCTGGCCGCGGGCAGTTATGTCGAGACGCTCGAGGCGGCGGCCGCGGCCGGTCCGATCAACCTTACCGGCAATGAGTTCGACCAGCTCCTCCTCGGCAATGGCAGCGCCAACGTCCTCTTCGGCGGCCTCGGCAACGACACGCTGGAAGGCGGCGGCGGCGCCGACATGCTTTACGGCGAGGGCGGTGACGATATTTCGCGCGGCGGCTCGGGCGACGACATCTACGTCGTCGATGCGGCCGGCGACGTGACCGAGGAATTATCCTTCGAGGGCAACGACACGGTGCTGACCCAGGTCAGCTATGCGCTGACGACGGGGGCGAGCGTCGAGACGCTGTCGACGACGGTCCATGCGGCCACGACGGCGATCAACCTCATCGGCAATTATCTCGATCAGACGATCATCGGCAATTACGGCGCCAACATCATCACCGGCGGCGTCGGCGCCGACGTGCTGATCGGCCTCCTCGGCGACGATACCTATATCATCCACGACAGCACGGCGTCGGTGATCGAGGATGCGGGCGGCGGCAACGACCTCGTCTACACCAGCGTCTCCTTCATGCTCGGCGCCGGGAGCCAGGTCGAGATATTGTCGACCACCTTCCACGCCGGCACCGCTGCCATCGACCTGGTCGGCAACAGCTTCGCGCAGGCCATTTACGGCAATGCCGCCGCCAACAATATCCGCGGCGGCGGCGGCGGCGACAGCCTCTACGGCTTTGCCGGCAACGACACTTATTTCGTGTCCTCGGCCGCCGACCAGGTCTTCGAGCAGGCCAGTAGCGGCGCTGACGCCGTCTACACCGCGGGCAGCTACACGCTGGCCGCGGGGCAGGAGATCGAATTCCTTTCGACCGACAATTTCGCCTCCACCGCCCCGGGCATCAACCTGACCGGCAACGAATTCGCCAACACGATCTACGGCAATGACGGCAACAATATCCTCGACGGCAAGGGCGGCAACGATGCGCTGGTCGGCCTCGCCGGCGCCGATACGTTCGCCTTCACCACGGCTTTGGGTCCGAACAATGTCGATCTGGTCTTCGGCTTCCAGCAGGGCGTCGACAAGATCGCGCTCGACGATGCGATCTTCACCGCGATCGGCGGGCTGGGAACGCTCGACGCCAATGCGTTCCACACCGGCGCCGCCGCTCACGATGCCACCGACCGCATCATCTACAACAGCGCCACCGGCCAGCTTTACTACGACGCCGACGGCATTGGCGGCATGGCCGCGATCCAGTTCGCGACGACGAGCCCCGGCCTGGCGCTGACCGCCAGCGACTTCCAGGTGATCTAAGCGGGGAACGGCCCACCCCCGAAGGCCCCGCGCCCAATTCTCGGCTTGACGCGCCGCACGCGCGTCGTGATCAAGCCTGATTGGAGCGGGGCCGACGCCATCGTCTGCCCGCGGACGAGAGGACGATAGATCATTCCCCAGACCAATTTGATGAGGCCCGATCACGCACCGGCCGGCGAATCCTCGCTCGGCTGGGCACGGGTCCGGCTGGCCATCTTTCTCGGCTTCCTGGCGCTTTGCTTCCTCGGTGGCGGGGCGTCGCGCTCCGACGTCTGGTCGCTGCTCTATTTGCGGCCCGCTGCCGTCTTCTGCGCGGCCTTCCTGTTGATCGTGCCCGGGCCGCTAAACTGGGCGCGGGTGCGCGGGCCGCTCATTTTCCTGGCCGCCCTGGTGCTGATCATGATCGTCCAGCTGATCCCGCTGCCGCCGGGATTGTGGACGAGCCTGCCCGGCCACGATCGCTTCGTCGAGGCCGCCGCCGCCGCCGGCCTGCCGCAGCCCTGGCGGCCGCTCAGCGTCTCTCCCGACCTGACGCTCAACTCCATGGTTTCCCTCATCGTCCCGGCAACGGTCCTGATCGGCATGGCGTCGATCGGAAGCCAGGTTTCGGAGCGGCTGCTGCTCCTCTTTCTGCTGTGCGCGATCATCGGCAGCGGCGTGCTCGGCATCGCCCAGGTCACCGGCGGTGGGGGATCGAGCCTCTATTTCTACCGGATCACCAATGAAGGCATGCCGGTCGGCTTCTTCGCCAACCGCAATCATCAGGCCGCCTTGCTCGCCTGCGCCTTTCCCGCGCTCGCCGCCTGGGCCTGTTCGCGGACCGAAAACCCCGCCGCAGACCGCGCCCGGTTCTGGGTGGCGGGCCTGGTCGGCGCGATGCTGATCCCGCTGATTGTCGTGACCGGGTCGCGCTCCGGCGTGATCCTCGGCGCGATCGGCCTGGCGGCCGCTTCCTTCACCTTCTGGGTGACGCGCTCCTCGCGCATTTCGAACGCGCGGGCGGCCTTGTGGGCGCTGCTGCCCTGGCTGATCGGCCTCGTCCTGCTCCTCCTGTCGCTGCTCATGTCGAGCGCCCCGGCCGTCCAGCGCGTGCTCAAGGTCTCGATTGCCGAGGATCAGCGCGTCCAGGATTTCGATCTCTTCGTCGGCATGGCGCGAGACTTCTTTCCCCTGGGATCGGGGTTCGGGACGTTCGATCCATTGTTCCGGATCTACGAGCCCTACGATCATCTGCGCTTCACCTATCTCAATCACGCCCATAACGACCTGATGGAATTGATCATCACCGCCGGCCTGTTCGGGGCCGGGCTGCTGGCGGCCTTCCTGATCTGGTGGCTGCGCAAGAGCCTGCCGCTGCTACGCGCAACGTCGCGCGACAGCGGCGCGTCGCTGCGCATCCTGGGCTCGGCCGTCGTTCTCATCCTGATGGTCGCCAGCCTGCTCGATTATCCGCTGCGCACGCCGATCATGATGGCGGTGCTCGCGATCGCCGCGACCTGGCTCGGCTCGGGGCGAATATCGCGCCAGTCCGGAAATCGGAATGGCGGCTGAAGGCTTTACGTCGCGCGGGCGACACGCTATCCACCCCGGCACCGGGGCGGGCTTGCTTAAGATATTGAGAAATCCGAGGGTTATCATGAACAGAAGTGGCATGCTCCTGGCGGCGATAGCCCTGGCGGTCAGCGGCTGCTCCAGCGGGCCGGCCCTCGTCGGCGGCCCGACGGTTACGGTCACCGGTGGCAGCGAGCTGCCACCGCCGACCGGCACGCGCCCGGACGGTGCCTTCGTTCTCGGCCCCCTCGACAAAATCCAGGTTCGCGTCGTCGGCCTGGAGGATCTGAACCAGGAGTTCCAGGTGGATGCGGGCGGCGCGATCACCTTTCCTTATGGGGGCGCGATCCAGGCGGGCGGCATGACCACCGGCGAGCTCGCCACCGCCCTCGAGGCCGCGCTGCGCCGCGGCCATGTCCGCCACCCCAGCGTCAGCGTCAACCTGACGGAAACGGCCAGCAACACGATCACCATCGACGGTGAGGTCGGGCAGCCCGGAATCTATCCCGCGCCCGGTCAGATGACGCTGATGCGCGCGATCGCCCGGGCCCGCGGCCTGACCGAATTTGCCCGGGCCCGCCATGTGGTCGTGTTCCGCAACGCCAATGGCCGGGACATGGCCGCCCTTTACGATTTGGCCGCGATCAGGCAGGGTCTTTACAGCGACCCAACGATCTACCCGAATGACGTGGTCGTCGTGGGCTCGTCGCAAGCGCGGCGGTTGTTCCGAGACTTGTTGGCCGGCTCGGGGCTGCTCATCGCGCCGATCGTCGCGCTCATTCAGCGCCCGTAAGCGGCGACCGAGGAAGTACGGACTAGAGATGAATAATATCGGAATGCGTCGTGAAGCATTGCTCGCATCATCGGCGTCCTTGCCGGGCGAGACGGCGATGCCGGACCGGGCTGGCCATGAGAGCATGCCCATCCTGAAGCAATATATTGCGATCATCCGGCGACGTAAGTGGATCATCCTGGGCTCCGTCGTGGCGGCGCTGGCGGCGGCGCTCGTCATCACCATGCTGATGACGCCGCTTTATACCGCGCGCGCGACCGTGGAGATCCAGCGCGAGGGCGCCAATATCGTCAACGTGCGGCAGGTCGAATCCGAGCTGAACAGCCGCGACGAGGAATTCTACCAGACGCAGTATAGCCTGCTGAAGGCGCGCTCGCTGGCGGAGCGGGTGGCGCGAAACCTGCGCCTTTACGAGGATCAGTCCTTCCTGTCGGCCTTCGAGCTCGATGGCAACACGCCGGCCGGCACCACTACCGCCCGACCGGTCCTGACCCCGGCGCAGCGCGACGCGCGAATCCGGCAGGCCAGCGACATCCTCCTCAAGAATGTGGGCATCGCCCCGATCCGCCAGTCGCGCCTCGTCGAGGTGACGTTCACCAGCCCCGACCCGCAGCTGTCGGCGCGGATCGTCGATGCATGGACTCGCCATTTCATCGAGCAGGCGCTCGAGCGGCGCTTCGAGGCGACCTCCTATGCGCGGCGCTTCCTCGAACAGCGGCTCGGCCAATTGGGCGGCCGGCTCGAGACGTCCGAACGGCAGCTCGTCGACTATGCGGTGCGCCAGGGCATCGTCAATCTCAGCTCCGGGACGCGGGGCGAAGGGGGCACCGCCGCCGAGCGTCCGCTCGTCGCCGACCAGCTCGCGGCGCTCAATCAGGAGCTGCAGCGCGCCACCGCGGACCGAATGGCCGCCCAGTCGCGCGTGCAGACGGCTGGTTCCGGGGCCACCAACATCTCGGTGGCGAGCCCCGCGCTGGTAGGTCTGCGCCAGCGGCGCAGCGAGGTGGCATCGGAGCATTCGCGGATGCTGATCCAGTTCGAGGCCGATTATCCGCCCGCCCGGGCGCTCGAGGCGCAGGTCGCCCAGCTCGACCGCGCCATCGCCGCTGAGGAGGCTCGCATCCGGACCGCCAGCCAGAATGAATTCCGGTCCGCGGCGGGGCGGGAAGGGCAGCTCGCCCAGCGGGTGGAGGGCCTGAAGGGCGAATTGCTCGACAACAGGTCGCGCAGCATCCAGTATAATATCCATCAGCGCGACGTCGATACGAACCGCCAGCTCTATGAGGCGCTGCTCCAGCGCTACAAGGAAATCGGCATCGCCGGCGGCGTCGGCATCAACAACATCGTCGTCGTCGACGTGGCGCGGATTCCCCAGTCTCCGTCCAGCCCAGTGCTGGTCCTGAACATGCTGATCGCTCTCCTCGGCGGGCTCGTGGTGGGCGCCGGCTTGGCTTTGGCCATGGAGCAGGTCGACGAGGCCATCGCCGATCCGACCGAGATCGAGAACAAGCTCAGGCTGCCGATCCTCGGCGTGGTGCCGAAGATCGCCGAGGGCGACCTCGGCCGGGAGCTGGGCGACCGCAAGTCGTCGATCGCCGAAGCCTATCTGTCGATCCAGACCAGCCTCGGCTTTTCGACCGATCATGGCGTGCCGCGCTCGCTGGTCGTCACCAGCACCCGGCCCGGCGAGGGCAAGTCGACGACCAGCTACGCGCTCGCCCAGTCGCTCGCCCGCACCGGCCGCCGCGTGATCCTGGTGGACGGCGACATGCGCTCGCCCTCCATCCATCACGAATTCGGCGTCCGCAACGAGCACGGCCTCAGCAATTATCTCGCCGGCGAGGGCGATTTGTCGAAGCTGATCCTGCCGACCGGCATCGAGGGCGTCTCGGTCCTGACCGCGGGCCCGCAGCCGCCCAATGCCGCCGAGCTGCTGACCGGCCCGCGCATCGGCCAGCTGCTGGACGAGCTCCGCAGCCGCTTCGATCACATCATTGTTGACGCCCCCCCCGTAATGGGCCTCGCCGACGCGCCGCTGCTGACCAGCCGGGCGGAAGGCACCGTCTATGTGATCGAATCGCGCGGGACGCGGACCAGCATGGCGCGCCTGGCGCTCAGCCGGCTCGAGGCGGCCCAGGCCCGCATCCTGGGCGGTGTGCTGACGAAGTTCGAGTCCAAGCGGGCTCATTACGGCTACGGCTACGATTACGGCTACGGCTACGGCAACGGCGATGCCGCCAAGTCGCCGGCCTAGGCGCCGGGAGTCCGAGGCCGCCGATTCTCGCGGCCGCGAGACGAGGCGGAACTGGGCCCGGTCCGCGGCCATCGCGCTCGGCGCCGCGGCGATTCTCTGGCTGACGCTCGCCAACACGGTCGGCGGAATCGTGCATGCGACCCAGGCCGGGCGGGTGCTCGGCTGGAGTCCGTTCGACGCGCGCCTGAAGGCCGGGGCGGCGCTGGCATCCTTCTCGCGCGTGCGCGACCAAGCGGGCCTGATCCCGGTCGGGGACCTGGCCGAGCAGGCGCTGCGCCGCGATCCGACCAATGTCGACGCGGTCAGAACCCTCGCGCTGGTGCGCTATCTTCAAAACCGCCCGCGCGAAGCGGCGAGCCTGTTCCGCTATTCGGACCGGCTGTCGCGGCGCGATCTTGGCACCAGGCTGTGGCTGATCGAGGATCGCGTCAGGGCCGATGATGTCGCCGGCGCGCTCGGCCATTTCGATCTGGCGCTCCGGACCTCGCCGCAGGCGGCGGAGATCCTGATGCCGGTGCTGGTCTCGGCGGTTCAGCAACCGCATATTGCGCGCCGGTTTCGCGCGTTGCTCAATGCCAATCCGCCATGGCGGCAGACCTTTTTCGAGCCTTTGGTCCATTCCTCGCGCTCGCGGGCGATGGCGGTCTATTTGATGTCGGGCCATCTCGATGCCGGCAACGCGGCCGACCGGTTCATCGCCAAGGCGGCCTTTTCGCGCTTCCTTCGGGAGAATGATCCGGCGCAGGCCTGGGCCCTCTACGATTCGATCCGGGGGGTGGGCGCGGCCGCGCGCGCCGCCGCAATTCGCGACGGCGGCTTCGATCAGGCCGGCGATCTGCCGCCGTTCGATTGGATGGTCACCGCCGACAGCGATCTGGGAGGGGTGCGCCAGGGCCGGCCCGATGCCGCGAACAATGTCGCGCTCTTCCTCTTCTCCGAAGGCCAGCGCGCGGGCGACGTCGCGCGGCAGCTGCTGCGCTTGCCGCCCGGCCGCTATGTGTTCCGGGCCCGTTCGGGCAGCCTGCCGCAGAGCGCCCCGGCGCAGCCGTCGGTGCGGCTCGAATGCACCGCCGGCACGGCTTTATTCGCCAGGACCTTCAGGGAGCTGGGGGCCGGGCAGGCCTTCACGGTGCCCGCGGGCGGTTGCGCCGCGCAATGGCTGATCATCGCCGGCGGCGCCATCGAAGCCGACCAGTCGATGCCCTGGATCGACGATATCGCCATCGCGCGCGCCGAATAGATCATCTATCCATCGGCCGATCGCCAACCGCCCCGCCGGGCGCGCCATTGAAGCAAGGGAGCGACATTGAGAAGGGGTATCATCCTCGCCGGAGGCGCCGGGACGCGGCTTCATCCGATCACGTCGGTGATCAGCAAGCAGCTGATGCCGGTCTACGACAAGCCGATGATCTATTATCCGCTGTCGGTGCTGATGCTCGCCGGCATCCGCGAGATCTTGGTGATCACCACGCCGCACGACCGGCCGGCCTTCGAAGACCTGCTCGGCGACGGCGCGCAATGGGGCCTGCGCCTCGAATATGCCGTGCAGCCGGAGCCCAAGGGCCTCGCCCAGGCCTTTCACATCGGCGAGCGCTTCGTCGCCGGCGGGCCGAGCGCTCTGATCCTCGGCGACAACATCTTCTACGGGCATGGCCTCGCCGAGCTGCTGGTCTCCGCCGACCGCAACGAGCGCGGCGCGACCGTGTTCGGCTATCATGTCGCGGATCCCGAGCGCTACGGGGTCGTCTCCTTCGATGAGCAGGGCCGAGCCGAGAGCCTCGAGGAAAAGCCGGCGGCACCAAGGTCCAATTATGCGGTGACCGGCCTCTATTTCTACGACGAGCGGGTGGTCGATTTCGCCCATGCGATCCAGCCGTCGGCGCGCGGCGAGCTCGAGATCACCGACGTCAACCGCCTCTATCTGGAGGCCGGCGAGCTCAACGTGGAGGTGATGGGCGCCGGCTTCGCCTGGCTCGATACCGGAACCCATGCCTCTTTGCTCGACGCGGCTCTGTTCACCAAGATCATCGAGGATCGTCAGGGGCTCAAGATCTGCTGCCCCGAGGAGATCGCCTGGCGGATGGGATATATTGACGAGGCCGCCGTGCTCCGCTTGGCCGAGCCGCTGCGCAAGAGCGGCTATGGCGAATATCTGATCGCCATGCTCGCCAAGGGCCATGGCCGATGAAGGTCCTGGAAACCGACCTGCCGGAGGTGAAGATCATCGAGCCGGCGGTCTACACCGACGACCGCGGCTTCTTCATGGAGACCTGGAACGCGCGGTCCTTCGCGGCGGCGGGAATCGACGCCGACTTCGTCCAGGACAATCACAGCCGCTCGGCGCGCGGCGCGCTGCGCGGGCTTCACTATCAGATCGTCCAGCCGCAGGGGAAATTGGTCCGGGCCGTCGCGGGCCGGCTCTTCGACGTCGCCGTCGACATCAGGCGCTCGTCGCCCCGCTTCGGTCGGTGGACCGGGGTTGAGCTCACCGCCGAGAATAAGCGGATGCTCTGGGTGCCGACGGGCTTCGCCCACGGCTTCCTCGCCCTCGAGGACGACACCGAACTGGTCTACAAATGCACGGATTTCTACGCTCCGGAGCATGATCGCTCGCTCCTGTGGAGCGACCCGGCGATCGGGATCGACTGGCCAGACGCCGGGAGGGAGCCAATCGTCTCGGCCAAGGATCAGGCGGCCTTGCCGCTCGCCGAGGCGGACACATTCGCATGAAGGTTGTGATCTTCGGCGCCGCCGGCCAATTGGGCCAGGCCCTCGCCGCCTCGGCACCGGCCGGTGCGGAGCTCGTTGGGCTCGACCTGCCGGAGTGCGACATCGGCGATCCGGGTCAGGTCGAAGCGGCGGTCACGGCTGCGATGCCCGCAATCGTCTTCAACGCGGCCGCCTATACCGCCGTGGACCGGGCGGAAAGCGAGCCGAACCTGGCGCACAGGCTGAACGCGGACGCGGCGGGGTGGATCGCGGCGGCGGCGCGCGAAGTGGGCGCGCGCATGGTCCAGGTCTCCACCGACTTCGTGTTCGGCGGCGCGGCGGCGGCGCCGCGGGCGCCCGGCGATCCGGTCGATCCGCAAGGCGTCTATGCCCGCACCAAGCATGCGGGCGAGCAGGCGGTCGCGGCGGCCTGTCCCGACGCCCTCATCGTGCGGACCGCCTGGCTCTATGCCGCGCGCGGCGCCAATTTCGTCAACACGATGCTGCGCCTGATGGCCGAGCGCGACGAGGTGCGCGTGGTCGCCGATCAGATCGGGACTCCGACCTGGGCGCCTTCGCTCGCCCGGGCGCTCTGGGCGCTGGCCGAAGCGGGCGCGCGCGGGGTGCATCATTATACCGACGCCGGCGTCGCGAGCTGGTACGATTTCGCGGTGGCGATCGAGGAGGAGAGCCGGGCCGCCGGCCTTCGCGAGCGCCCGGTCCGGATGGTCCCCATCAACACCGCCGACTATCCGGTGCCGGCGCCCCGGCCCGCTTATTCGGTACTGGACAAAAGCGCCACCTGGGCGCTGCTGGGCGGGCCGGCGCCGCACTGGCGGGCCAATCTTAGAGAGAATATGCGCGAGCTTCGGGACCTATGAGCAACCTCCTCGTTACCGGCGGCGCCGGTTTCATCGGCGCCAATTTTGTTCGCTACTGGCGCGCTTCCCATCCGAACGCCGGCCTCGTCGTGCTCGACGCGCTCACCTATGCGGGCAACCGCGCCAATCTCGACGGCGTCGAGGATATCATCTTCGTCGAGGGCGACATATGCGACACGAACCTGGTCCGCGCGCTGCTCACGGACCATGGCGCGGACACGATCCTCCATTTCGCCGCCGAGAGCCATGTCGACCGGTCGATCGACGCCCCCGACGCCTTCATCGATACCAACGTGATCGGAACCCATAGCCTGCTCAAGGCGGCCAAGTCGGTCTGGCTGGACGCCGGGACCGGGCGGGCGCACCGCTTCCACCACGTCTCCACCGACGAAGTTTATGGCAGCCTCGGACCGGAGGATCCCGCGTTCAGCGAAACCACGGCCTATGCGCCCAACTCGCCTTATTCGGCGTCCAAGGCCGGCAGCGACCATCTCGTGCGCGCCTATCATCATACGTTCGGACTGCAGACGACGGTCACCAACTGCTCGAACAATTACGGGCCCTACCAATTCCCCGAAAAGCTCATCCCATTGTTCCTGATCAATTGCCTGACCGGCAAGCCGTTGCCGATCTACGGCGACGGCATGAACGTGCGCGATTGGCTGCACGTCGAGGATCATGTCCGGGCGATCGAGCTGGTTCTCGAAGGGGGCCGCGCCGGCGAGACCTACAATATCGGCGGCGGCGCCGAGCTCCCCAACATCGCCGTTATCGACGCCATCTGCGCCGGGGTGGACGACGCTTTCGCGCGCGACCCCGCGCTTGCCGCCCGCTTCCCGGACGCGCCCGCTGGGAGGGGAGAGCCCTCCTCATCCCTCAAGACCCATGTCACCGACCGGCTCGGGCACGACCGCCGCTATGCGATCGACGAGGCCAAGGTCCGCGCCGAGCTTGGCTATGCGCCCGCGCGCACCTTCGAGGAGGGCTTCGCCGAGACTTTGGCCTGGTATCTCGCCAACGAGCCCTGGTGGCGCGCCGTCATGGACGGCAGCTATCGCCGCTGGATCGACCGCAATTATGGCGAGCGGACCGCGACCGCCTGATCCGGGCCCGCCGGCCCTGCAGCGCGACTGGACGTTCGTCCCGTCGCGCCCGAACCTCGTCGCCAGGCTGTCGCGCCTGAAGTCCCGCCTGACCGGGCGCCGTCCGCCGCCGCCGCATCGCGCGCTCAAGCCGATCGCGCCGCGAACCCGCTGGAACGCCTATTTCGCTTTTCTGCCCGGCGGCGGGCTGACCCCCGGCCATCTGTTCACGATCGAACGGCTGCGCGGCCTCGAGGGCGGGCTGCTGATCGTCTGCGCGACGCCAGGGCCCGAGGACGTGCCGGAAGCGCTCCACGACGTGGCCGACGCGCTCTACTGGAAGGGCCTGTCGGGCTATGATTTCTCGGCTTATGCGGTCGCGCTCAGGGCGATTGCGGTGCATTCGCCGGGCGCGGACGTCTTCGTCATGAACGATTCGGTCCTGGGGCCGCTGGTCGATCCGGCGCCGATGCTCGATCGCGCGCCTTGGGACCTGACCGGCTTCACCGCGTCATCGGCTCTCGAGAATCACCTGCAATCCTACGCCTTCCTGCTGCGCGGCGTCACACCCGAGCGGATCGCCGCCTTCGGCTCCGCTCTGCCGGAGCGAATCGCCTATGACCGCTTCCGCGACGTCGTGAACCTGCAGGAAACCCGGTTCGCGCGGCTCGCGGCGCGGCACCTGTCGGTCGGCGCCTTCTGGTATGCCGATGCGGCGACTATGGGCGACCCCTCGCTTGCGGCGGCCGCGACCCTGCTGGACGCCGGCTCGCCCTTCCTGAAGAAATCGCTGCTCGGCCATTATGCCGGCTTTCAGGATGAGGCGCGGCTGCGCGAGATGCTGGCGGCGCGCGGCCATCCGCTCTGAGCGTTTCTAGCTCTTCAGCGGCGGGCGGAACAGGTGGCGCGGCGGCAGCTTGGGCTTCTTCTCGATCGCGATGATCGAATCGTAAAAGGCGATCGAATGGACATGATCCCGGATCAGGGGATCGAAATGCTCCTTGTGATACCAGGCGTTGACGTCGTCGACGAAGTCCTTGGCGAACTCGATCGCGGTGCCTCGGCGCCGGTAGCCGCCCTCATATTCGTCCGGCCAGTAAGCGGTCGCGATATCCTCGATCAGATAGAGGCCGCCATCCTTCAGCAGCGGGAACAACGTATCGAAGCTGACCCGCTGGTGCTCCGCGACATGGGAGCCGTCGTCGAGGACGATGTCCGGCCGTCCGACCCGCGCCACCACGTCCTCAAGGAAGGCGGGATCCGCCTGGGAGCCGATGAAGACCTGGTTGGGCGGGTCGACTCGCGAAGCGCAAACCTCATCGATATCCACGCCGGCGATGACCGCCTCGGCGCCGAAATATCGCCGCCACATTTCGAGTGACCCGCCACGGTTGACGCCGATCTCCAGGAAAGTCACGGGCCTGGCGCGATAAAGCGCGAACAGCCGGTCGTAGATGGGCAGATAATGGGCCCATTTGTGGATCGGCCTGCCCTCGTGGCCGAGGAAGATGCTCTCGAGCTCCGTCAGCGGCTGCTCGAAATGGCGATCGAGCTCCTCGGGCTTCATCGCCATGCCCTCGATCGATCCCAATGGCCGATCGATGACGCCGAACTTCATCAGCGCCCGCTTCAGCTTGTGCGTGAGATAGGGATCGTCGGTCATTCTGACTGGTCTCCGGAAGCATGGGGCCGGCGGCGGCCGCGCAGGTCGATCTGATACCATAAGAGATGGCCGAAGCGGCGGCCGAGCAGGCCGAGCAGCAGCTTCTTGATCCCCGCGACCGGGGCCAGCCGCTTCACCTGGGTGACCTCGACGCCCGCCGCTTCGAACAAGGCGCGGTAACTGCGCGGTGTGAACCAGCGCAAATGGGTCGTGTCCATCGCGCCGAAATCGCCATAATCGAAGCGGCCGCGGATCAGGTTGGCGATGATCCTGTAATGCGCCACGTTGGGCGAGCTCGCATAGACCATGCCGCCCGGCTTCAGCAAAGCAACGAGCTTGCACAGCACCGGTTCGGGATCGACCAGATGTTCGAGCACCTCGCTGCAGATCAGCGCGTCGAACGTGCCCGGCGGATAAGGCAGATCGAGCGTCGCGACATCGCCGACATGAACCGCGGTCAGCACCTGGCGGGCGTCGGCGGCGGCCGGCTCGAACATCTCGATGCCGACATAGGAGGCGCATTTGCCCTCGGCCAGCGCGAGCGCCCCGGTCGCGCCGTTGCCGCAGCCGAGCTCGAGGATCGCCGCGCCGGGATTGGCGGGAAGCTCGGCGACATAATCCGCGCGCGCGCTGGTGAAATAATCCTCGCGCTTGGTCGCATAATCGTCGGCGAGATAGCTGGTCATGGCCTGCTCAAGACCGTGGATCGGCGCAGAAGTCTATCCATCATCTCCCTCAATTCGGGCGGCCGGTCGCGATAGGCCATGGCCGAGCCGGCCAGCAATGCCAAGGCCAGCGCAAGCCAATGCGCCACGCTCAGGGCGGGCAGGAACAAGGCGGCGGCGGTGGCCGCGACGACGATGAAGGCGGTCGGCAGCAGCCAGGTCATCCGGCGCAGCCCGACGTCGCTCAGCCACAGCAGCACGATCGTGTTCGATGTAACCCGTAGCGTCCAGGCCAGCGCCGCCCCTTCGATCCCGAACAGGAGCAAAGCGCCGAACAGCACCGCCATATAAGGCAGCATCTCGGCGAGCAGCAGCTTGCTGACCAGATCGGGCCGCTCCCTGGCGTGGAGCCAGGAATAAAGAACATGTCCGAAGCTGTTGATCCAAAGGCCCGGCAGCAGCAGGTAGGCCACGCGCGCGCATTGCGCGCCGAGCTCGGGCCCGATCCACAGATCCAAAAAGGGTCGCGCGCAGAACAGGCACAGCAGGATCGCCGGGGTCATCAGCGTGGCCAGCGCGTGCAGCGAGCGCACATGGAGCGCCGCCCCCTCGTCCGGCGCGAGCGCGGCGAAACGGGGAAACAGCGCCCGCGACAGCGCCCCCGGTATGATCACCAGCCGCCACACCAGGGTGAACGGGATCACGTAGACCGAGACCGCGGCGGCGCTGATCATGAACCCGATCGCGAACCGGTCCCAGAACGCCAGCACAGGCCCGCAGATGCTGCCGACGGTCACCCAGGCTCCGAAGACGAGCAGCGAGCGGACGGTGGCGCGGTCGGGGGTGTTGGGCCCGCGCAAGGGGATCTCGCGGAAGCAGGCCGCGAACATCAGGATCGCGGCGAGGAGGCGCGCGCCCAAAGCGGCGGCGACCAGGATCCATAATTGCGGCCCGAACAGCCAGGCGCAGGCCAGCGGCGCGATCACCGTCAACGACGTCGACACCCCCTCGACGACGTTGAGCAGGCCGAAGCGCGCCCGCCCGGTCAGCGCGCCGGAGAAGATGCCGCCGAGCATGGCGACCGGCACGGTGGCGGTGAGCCAGGGCACCGCCGCGCCGACCTCCGCGGCGACCGCGGCGGAATCGAAGCGCATCTGGCCGAGAGCGAGCAGGACGACCGGGTAGAGGATCAGGGCCGCGACCGCGGCGAGCGCGCCACTGATCCAGAAGCCGGTCCAGAACACCTTGCTTCGCGCTTCGGCGCCGGCGTCCGCCAGAGCGGCGATACGCTGCGATACGGCGCGGCCAAGGCCCAGGTCGAACAGCCCGAAATAGCCGAGCAACAGCCAGCAGATCGACAATATGCCGAAGCGCTCCAGACCGATGACGCGCAGGTAAAGCGGAACCGTGACGAGGGACACCACGATCGGAACCAGCGATCCCAGCAAATTGTAGGCGGTGTGCTTCGCGACGGTCATGCGCTCATTTCCCCGCGGTCCGGGACCGGCCGGCGCCGGCTAGGTGACGCGCCAATAGACACCGGTGCCGTCGATCTCGACGATCGGGTCCGAGATGCCGCGGCTCTCCCGGAATTCGGTGACGGCACGCTCGCAGGGCTCCCAGCCGTGATAGTCGTCGATGATCACGAAGCCGCCCGGGCTCACCTTGTCATAGAGATTGTTGAGGATGTCCATCGTCGATTCATAGAGGTCGGCATCGGCCCGCAACAGCGCCAGCGGCCCGACGGGGGCGCCGGGCAGCGTATCCTTGAACCAGCCGGGCAGGAAGCGCACCTGCTCGTCCAACAGGCCGAAGCGGGTGAAATTCTCCTGCACCGTCTGCACGCCCGCGGTCAGATAGGGATTTGACGACAGGTCATAGCCTTCGTCCTCGGGAAGGGACGGCGCCGGCAGGCCCTCGAAGCTGTCGGCGAGCCACAGAATCCGGTCCGACTCCTCGGCGGCGAGCACCGCCTTCATCATGATCGCCGCGCCGCCGCGCCAGACCCCGCATTCGATCAGATCCCCCGGCACCTTATCGTCGAGGATCGTCTGCGTGAGCTTGCGGACGTTGCGGAGCCGCGAAAGGCCGGCCATCGAATAGCCGATGCTCGGCCAATCCGTGCCGATTTCGCGCTTTCGGGGATCGAAGGGGACGGTGCGATAGAGCTTGAACCCGGCCTTTTCGATCGCCCCGATGACACGCCTCTTCAACCGGCTCTTCAGCTTGCCGTCGGTGGAGCCCGCGACCAGCCAGTTGGACGATTCCGGGTAAAGGCTGGCGGTGAGAGCTTGTCCGAGCAGTTCCAAATAGCGCTCGCGACACTCATGGATCTGCATGTGACGCCTGTCTCCCTGTAGCGGCATGATTCCGGCGGCGTGAAACGCGCCCGGGCGGGCTTCGCCAGCCGCATGCCCTTAGCGGGCCTCGGGAAAATATCCACGATATTCTTCACCGCGACGGTCGCGCGCGGCTCCGTCTCGGCCGTTGCGGGTCTTGAATACGGCCCCTAGAGCCTATTCAGAGTCCGGGGAGCCCGCCTTGCAAGCCAAAGTCCACATCGTGATTGTCAACTGGAATTCGGGCGATTGGCTGCGCCGCTGCGTCGCGTCGATCGCCGATCACGGGTCGGGCCTGGTCGATCGCGTCGTCGTGGTGGACAATGGCTCCACCGACGGATCGGCGGAGTTCGGCCGCTGTTCCAGCCCGCCGGAGGTTGTCGCCGCGGGTGCGAATCTGGGCTTCGCGCGGGCGTCGAATCTCGGCGCGCGCGGCGCGGCCGCGCCCTTTCTTCTGTTTCTGAATCCGGACGCCGCGCTGGGCGAGGACACGCTTTCGCGGGCGCTGGCATTCATGGAGAGCCCTGAGGCCGCGGGCATTGCCGTCTGCGGCATCAGGCTGGTCGACGAACATGGCGGCACGCAGCGTCATTGCGCCAGCTTCCCGACCCCGCGGACGTTCCTGGGCAGCGCCACGGGCCTGAGCGGGCTCTTTCCGAGACTGTTCCCGCCATTGTTGATGGAGCAATTCGACCATCTCGAGAGCCGGCGCGTCGATCATGTCATCGGCGCTTTCTATCTCGTGCGGCGGGAGCTTTTCGAACGTCTCGGCGGGTTCGACGAGCGCTTCTTCGTCTATCTGGAGGATCTCGACCTCTCGCTTCGAGTCCGCGAGGCGGGCTGGCAGGTTCATTATCTCGCCGAGGCAACCGCCTTTCACAAGGGCGGCGGGACGTCCGAGCAGGTCAAGGCGCGGCGGCTCTTCTATTCGCTGCGCAGCCGGAACCTCTACGCGTTCAAGCATTTCCGGCGCCGGCATGCCTGGACCATCGCGTTCGCCACCTTGCTGATCGAGCCGTTGCCGCGCCTGATCCGGGCGCTGGCCAGGCTATCCCCGCGCGAGGCGCTCGACACGCTTCGCGCCTTCTTCTGGCTGTGGCGGGATTTCCCGTCTTTGCCGCGCCGGCCGGGCTAAGCGGCGCGCAGAGCCTCCCTTTTCGCTATGGCGTCGAGAGAGGGGATTCAGTAAACCCCGCCGGTTCGTCCGCGGCCGCGGGCTCCCGGTACCGCTTTCACGGATCGCAGCGATGTATTCAGCAACACTCACGGTGAATCGCGGAGGCACGCCCTTCCTCGCCACCGAGGTGCGCCTGCTGTTCCTGCTGACATTCGCGATTTGCGTGGTCATCCCCCATTCGGCGCAAACCGTGACGGGCGCGCTCATCCTTCTCACCGGCTTGCTCTCGCTGCTTGCGATGCGGGGCGGCGAGAAGCTCACCTATATCGGCATCTGCTACCTGCTGGGGGCGATGGTCACCTGTTTCTATCTGGCCATCGGCCTGGCCAATGGCGCGCCCACGGAAGCCATCGTCCAGACGATCATCACCTATTTGATCTCCCCTCTCCTGTGGATCGTGATCCTGCGCGCCGCGCTGCAGGTCGTCGGGATCGAGCAACTGGTGCGCTACATGATCGTGCTGGCCTGGCTGGTTTGCGCCAGCGTCGCGATCTTCTTCTATCTCTATTTGACCAGAGGCGCGGCAGCGGTGGCGTTCCTCACCGAGAATGCGAATATCTATCTGGGCCGCGGCTTTTCGGGCGCGACGATGCACGTTTACGGCACGCTCATTTTCCTGGTCGGCGCCTTCCTTGCGGCCCCCGAGGTCATCAAGAGCAAGCTCAACCGGATCTTGTTGCTCGGCGCGCTCGCCGTGGCCGCGCTCACCTCCGGCCGCTCGGCGCTCATCTTCGCCATTCCGGCGGGGCTTCTGGTCGGCCTGGTCGTGCGCCAGCTCGGCCGGCGCGGCATGGCCGACGGGTCGAGGCCGCGCGCCGGTATGGGGCTTCGTTATGCGATCATCATCCTGACCGGGGCCGTGCTGGTGGCGATCCTCGATTATTTCATCGCGGACGTGGACGTCCTCGTCATTCTCCAGAGCGCCTGGGAGAAGCTCACCGGCGGCGGCGGCGAGGCCCGGATCGACCAGACCGTTTCGCTGTGGCAGGGCATTCGCGACACTTACGGGCTCGGCGCCGGCCACGGCGTCGGCGTTTCGATCGAGCGCAACTCGGAATTCGCCTGGCGCTACGAGAATGTGCCGCTGGCCGTCCTCTACAGAGCCGGTATCCTCGGCGCCGCCATCTATGCGCTCCCGTTCGTCATCTATTTCATGCGCGCCGGAAAGAGCGTCCTGGCGGGGGTGATGACGAACTATGACCGGTTCATGTTTGCGGGCCTCGTCGCCGTGGCCCTGGCGGGATGGACCAATCCCTATCTGGAATCGTTCATCTTCCAGTGGATGTTCATCCTTCCGCTGGTCAGCTTCGACGTCGACCAGCGCCGGATAGCGCAGGGCCGGGGCCCCGTCCCGCGGACCAGCCAGGCACAGGCCCCCGAGCTCAGCTAGCCGATGCCGGAATCCGGGCGGCCCGGCCCTCGGCGGCGGCGCGGAGGGTTTCGAGCAGAATGCCCTGCTGGGAAGCGAGCGAATAATGCGCCACGGCGCGGCGCCGGCCCTCCGCGCCCATGCGTCGCCGCAGCTCCGGATCGGCGATCAGCCGCCGCAACGCCCGGGCCCAGTCCCCGGGGCCATCGGCCAGCAGGCCGGTCGCCCCGTCCTCGAC
Organism: Allosphingosinicella sp.; assembly: GCA_035543935.1. Lineage (GTDB taxonomy): Bacteria > Pseudomonadota > Alphaproteobacteria > Sphingomonadales > Sphingomonadaceae > Allosphingosinicella. The sequence continues at coordinate 25,883 of DATKIV010000010.1, read as the reverse complement.
GATCGTCCGGTTCACGCCGATCGGCGATGCGACAACGGCGAGGCCGCAGGCCATATATTGGATCAGCTTGTAGCCGCATTTGCCGCGCTGGAAGGGCCGGTCGAGCAGCGGCATGATCCCGATATCCATCGCCTGGACCGCCGCGATCTCGCGGTCCTCGGCCCACTCGATCGCCGTCACGCCGGCGATCCCGCGCGCCGCCGGCCCGGCGCCGACGACGTGGAAATCGGCGTTCAATTCCGCGAGCAGCGGGAGGATGGTTGGCAGCAGCGGTTCGACATTCGCCCATGTCGTGGGCGAGCCGATCCATCCCACGACCGGCCTCGCCTGCCGATCGGCCTTGCGCGGTGCGGGCAGATAGCGTTCCGTATCGACCACGGTCGGGATCACCACGCTGTTCGGGCACCATCGCGCGGCATAAGCCTGCAAATAAGCGTTTCCGCAAATGCACGCGGCCGCCCGCGAGAGGAGCGGCGCCAGCTTCGATCCGAGGAAGCGGCGCACCAGCGCCCGCTTGTGCTGGTCGTACAGGTGGAAGATCGCGTCGTCGAAATCGCAGACGATCGGCTTGCCGCCGAGGCCCGCGAGCCGCTCGAACAGGCTGGGGAGATAGGGGAAGACGTCATACTGGACCCAGAGCAGGTCGAAATCCTTCCGGAGCAGCCTTCGCGCCCGGCCCAAATAGCGGGGCAGGATGCCGGCGCGGCTCGTCGAAACGCCCTGCGCCAGGTTCCTGAGATAGGCGTCGCCCAGCAACGGCGAGATTTCGACCTCGATGCCGTGCGCGCTCAGATAAGGGACATATTGGACGAAGCGCTGGCGCGTGCTGGCGGCGCGCACGTCATATTTGGTGAGGGCGAGGATCTTCACCGGACATCGGCCTAGCGGGTGGCCGCGCGCAGGACATCGTCGAGCGCCGTGCAGACGCGGTCCAGCTCCTCGCCGCGGATCGTCGGATGGGTGAGGAGCATGAGGCTCGTCTCGCCAAGGCGCCTGGCGACCGGCAGGCGCTGGCTCGGGCGCGACGGCGAGGCCTCGAACGCTTTCTCCAGATACACTTCCGAGCAGCTTCCCTGATAGGCCGGTGCGCCGCGCATCTCCATTTCCCGGATGATGCGGTCGCGGCTCCAGCCCTCGCGCAGCGCGTCGGGATCGACATAGGCATAGAAACGGTAATGAGCGTGGGTATCGCGCGGGTCCGGCTTCGGCGCGCGCACGATATCGCCATGGCGGGCGCAGACCTCTTCCATCGCGGCCGCGTTCCGGCCCCGGGCCGCGACCCAATCCTCGAGACGCCGGAGCTGGATCCGGCCGATCGCGGCCTGCATCTCCAGCATGCGCCAATTGGTGCCGAAGCTCTCGTGCAGCCAGCGATAGCCCGGCGGATGCGCGCGCTCGTAGACCGCTTCCCAGCTCTTGCCATGGTCCTTGAAGGACCACATGGCGGACCAGAGGGCAGGGTCGTCGGTCGTCACCATGCCGCCCTCGCCGCCGGTGGTGATGATCTTGTCCTGGCAGAAGGACCAGGCGCCGATCTCGCCGAAGGTGCCGACGCTGCGGCCCCGGTGGCGCGCGCCATGCGCCTGCGCGCAATCCTCGATGACGGCGATGCCGCGCCCCCTGGCCAGCTCCATGAGCCCCTCCATTTCGCAGGGCCAGCCGGCGAGGTGGACGGGGATGATGGCGCGGGTGCGCGGGCCGATCAAAGGTTCGACAGTGGCGGCCGAGAGATTGCCACTGTCCGGATCGACGTCGGCGAAGACCGGCGTCGCGCCCGCATTCACGACGCACGAGGCCGACGCGATGAAGGTGCGCGGCGTGACGATGACCTCGTCGCCCGGGCCGATTTCGAGCGCCCTGACCGCGACATCCAGGGCGACCGTCCCGTTGGCGAGCGCGACGCCATGGCCGCTGCCGCACCAGGAGGCGAACTCCTTCTCGAAGTCGCGCCCCTCGCTGCCGGTCCAATAATTGACCCGGCCGGAGCGCAGGACCTCGGCCACCGCCTCGATCTCCTCCGGAGAATAAGCGGGCCAGGGCGAAAGGGAGGTGTTCAGCATCGGTTTCCGCAATTGCGCGCTTGGAGGGATCGTATCTGCTACACAGTCGTTTCCGGGCGCACCAGAGGGGGCGGATCAGAAAAAAGTTCTCTGTTCGGCTCAAACTGTTAAAGAGCGCGGCTGGGCTCGTCCGGAGCGTATTCCCGGACCGGGCGGTGAAGAATTGATAGATGGCGACCCGATGACCAATGCATTGCTCGGCCTGTCCCGCAGGAAAAAGCGGCTGATCGCGCTCAGCGTTGACGCGTTGCTTTGCGTTGCCGCGACCTGGGCCGCTTTCTATCTCAGGATGGAAGAGTGGATATTGCTGACCGGCAACCACTGGCTGGCGGTGCTTGCGTCGGTCGCTCTCGCCATTCCGCTTTTCATCCGCTTCGGCCTTTATCGCGCAATCTTCCGCCATACCGGCTGGCCGGCGATGATCGCGGTCGTACGCGCCTGCCTGGTCTATGGCGCGGCCTATTCGCTCATTTTCACCTTCATCCGGATCGACGGCGTGCCGCGCACGGTCGGGCTGATCCAGCCCGCCTTGCTGTTCCTGCTGGTCGCGGCGTCGCGCGTGTCGATCCATTATCTCCTGGGCCGCAATTATCGCAAGATTCTCGGCGACGAGGACGGTGCGCCGCAGGTGCTCATCTACGGCGCCGGCGAGGCCGGCCGGCAGCTCGCCTCGGTCATGCTGAAAAGCCGGGAAACCAAGGTCGTCGGCTTCCTCGACGACGATCCGTCGCTCCAGGGGGCCTCCATCGAGGGCCTGATGATCTATGATCCGCGGAAGATCGGCGCGGTCGCCAAGGATTATGACATCACCGGCGTGCTGCTTGCCTTGCCGTCCGCCTCGCGGCACCGGCGGCGCGAGATTCTCGACGTGATGCGCGCCGAGGGGCTCGAGGTGCGCACCTTGCCGGGCCTTATGGACCTGGCGCACGGACGCATCCAGGTCAGCGACATCCGCCCGCTCGAGATCGAGGATCTGCTCGGCCGCGATCCCGTGCCGCCCAATCGCGACCTGCTCGAGCGGAACATCTCGGACAAGGTGGTGATGGTGACCGGCGCCGGCGGCTCGATCGGCGCCGAGCTGTGCCGGCAGATATTGACGCTGCGGCCGGCGGTGCTCCTGCTCGTCGAGTCGAGCGAATTTGCGCTCTACACCATCCATCGCGAGCTGATCGCGATCCAGGCGGCGGGGCGGGCGCACCCGATCACCGTCGTTCCCCTGCTCGGCTCGGTGCAGGACGAGGAACGGCTTCGCGACATCCTGACCAAGTGGCGGACCAACACCATCTACCATGCCGCCGCCTACAAGCATGTGCCGCTCGTCGAGCAAAATCCGGTCGAAGGAATTCGCAACAATATCCAGGCAACGGCGGTGGTCGCCCGGCTGGCGGTCGAGATGGGCGTCTCCAGCTGCGTGCTGATCAGCACGGACAAGGCCGTGCGGCCGACCAACGTCATGGGCGCGACCAAGCGCGTCGCGGAAATGGTGCTCCAGGCCTATGCCGATACGCAGGACGACACCTGCTTTTCGATCGTCCGCTTCGGCAACGTGCTTGGCTCCAGCGGATCGGTCGTGCCGCTGTTCCGTCAGCAAATCGCGGAGGGCGGGCCGGTGACGGTGACCCATCCGGAGGTCACGCGCTATTTCATGACCATTGCCGAGGCGGCGCAGCTCGTCATCCAGGCCTGCGCGATGGCGCGGGGCGGGGAGGTGTTCGTGCTCGACATGGGGGAGCCGGTGCTGATCCACGAACTCGCGGTCAACATGATCGAGCTTTCGGGGATGAGCGTGCGCAATGCCGACAATCCCGAGGGCGACATGGAGATCAGCATCGTCGGCCTTCGCCCCGGCGAGAAGCTCTACGAGGAGCTGCTGATCGGCAAGGATCCCCAGCCGACCCAGCATGAGCGCATCCTGCAGGCGCGCGAGCACTTCCTGCCGCGCGACGAGCTGCTGGCGGCGCTCGACGAGCTCGAGCGGCTCGCCGCGGCCGGCGAGGTCGGCGGGGCGCTCGCTCAGCTCCGTCGGATCGCGCCCGATTACCGCCCGAGCGGGGCGCCGCCGGAGGACGATTCGGCTCCCAGGCGGCCAGCTTCCGGCGCCCATCTTCGCGTGGTCGAAGCCTCGGCCGCCGAGGTCTGACCTAGCGCGCCGGCACGCCCATGACGGCGGCGCCGTCGGGCACGTCGCCGACCACGACGGCGCCCATCGCGATGGTTGCGCCGGCGCCGATCCGGAGCGGCCGCGCGGGTGTGCCATTGCGAATGACCGCGCCCGCGCCGATGAAGACGCCGTCGCCGATATGGACATTGCCGTTGCACGAGACCCGCGGCGAGACGGTGACGTAATCGCCGATCACGCAATCGTGGGAGATTTGGGCAAAGGTGTTGGCGAGGAAGTGCCTGCCGATGCGCGCGCCGTTGTTGATCACCGCATAGTCGCAAAGGATCGCGCCCTCGCCGATTTCGGCATGAGGCGAGACCAAGGCGGTCAGGGCGTGCAGGCTGGCGAGCGGCTGGCGGGCGAAGCGCTCGGCGAGGCGGCGGCGGAGGTCCGACCTGCCGATGGCGAAGCAGAGGCGGTCGTCCGGCCGCATCGCCTCCGGCGCGAGCACCTCGACGCCCTGAATCGGGGGCGAGGGCCTGTCGTCGACGAAGACGATCCCCGACCAGCAGGGCTCGCGGTCCAGGCGGGCCCGGGCAATGTCGGCAAGCTCGCGGCCCATCCCGCCGCAGCCGAAAATGGCAAGTCTCGCCACCCCAATTCCTTCATTCCGCCGGTCCGGCCTCGCTTGGACGAAAGCCGGCGGAATCGCAATCGGCGGGCGCATTGCCGCGGAATTCGGGCATGGTCGCGAAGCCTTTCGCGGCTATGCCGCGCCGCGCGATCACCTGCCAGACGGTCATCGCGAGGATGCGCAGGTCAAGCCAGAGCCCGCGATTCTCGACATACCAGATGTCGAGCGCGAACTTTTCGGGCCAGCCGAGCGCGTTGCGGCCCTTGACCTGGGCCCAGCCGGTCAGGCCGGGCCGGACCTCGTGGCGCCGCGCCTGCTCGGGCGAATAAAGTTCGAGATATTGCATGAGCAGCGGCCGCGGGCCGACCAGGCTCATGTCGCCCCGGACGACGTTCCACAGCTCCGGCAGCTCGTCGAGGCTGGCGGCGCGCATGAAGCGGCCAAGGCGGGTGAGCCGCACCGCGTCCGAAGCGACCGCCTCCTCGCCGGGCTCGAGCGCGCGCATCGTCCGGAACTTGACGATGCTGAAGGGCTTGCCGTGACGGCCGGGCCGCAATTGCCGGAACAGGACCGGCCGTCCCATGGTGGCCGCTATCGCCAGCGCGAGCATAAAGAGGAGCGGCGACAGCAGCACCAGTGCCGCACCGGCGATAATTATGTCCATCAAGCGCTTCATTTCAATGTGCCAGCGCCATAAGCAGTCTCCTTGCGAACCGCCATAGCCCGCAGCGAGAGTTTCTTGATCCAGTCCATCGCGATCATTTCCAGTTACGCGCCCAGCCTGGTCAACTTCAGGGGGCCGCTGATCGAGGCGCTGGTGGACAAGGGCATCGGAGTTTACGCGCTGGCGCCCGATTACGATCCCGTGCTGAAGGCGAAGGTCGAGGCGCTCGGCGCCACCGCCGTGGACTACCGCCTGGATCGCGCCGGCATGAGCATCCGCCGGGATGCCGCAGCGTTTTGGCAATTGTACCGGATCCTGAAGCGCCTCAAGCCGGATGCGACGCTCGGCTATTTCATCAAGCCGGTCATTTACGGCAGCCTGGCGGCCGCGCTCGCCGCGGTTCCGCACCGTTTCGCCTTGGTCGAGGGCCTCGGCTATCTTTTCACCGATCAGGAGAAGACGGGAAGGCGAAGGAAACTGTTCCGCGCCTTGCTGAAGCTCCTGTTCCGGATGGCCTTCGCGCTGTCGCAGCGGGTCTTCTTCCTCAATCCCGACGATCGCGCCGCCTTCGTCGATTCGGGCGCGCTCGATCCCGGCAAGACCGAGATCATCGGCGCGATCGGACTCGATCTCGCGCACTTCCCGGCCACGCCCGCGCCGGCGGCGGGCGTGCCCGTCTTCCTGTTCATCGGCCGGCTGCTCAGGGAGAAGGGCGTCTACGAATTCGTCGAGGCAGCGCGGAGGCTGCGCGACGCCGGGGTCGAGGCGCGCTTCGTCATGCTCGGCGCGGGCGACGTCAATCCGGGCGCCATCCCGCAAGCCGAGGTCGAGGCCTGGGTGGCGCAAGGCCTGGTCGAATGGCCGGGGCAGGTCGCGGACGTCCGGCCCTGGCTGGTGGCGGCGACCGCCTTCGTCCTCCCCTCCTGGCGCGAGGGCTTTCCGCGCAGCACGCAGGAGGCGATGGCCGCGGGCCGCGCCGTCATCACCACCGACGTCCCGGGTTGCCGCGAAACCGTGACCGAGGGCGTCAACGGCTTCATGGTGCCGGTGCGCGACGCCGAGGCGCTGGCCGAAGCGATGCTCCGCTTCGTCCGCGAGCCCGCGCTCGCCGTCATTATGGGCCGCGAGAGCCGCGCCATCGCCGAGGCGCGCTTCGACGTCCACCAGGCGAATCGCAGACTGCTCGCGGGGATGGGCCTGGCGGTGGAGCCTGGCTGAAGGCTCAGCCGAAATCGCGGTTGGTGGCGAAGGTGAAGACGTTGCCGCTGGCGCTGCTGCTGGGATCCATGACCGCGCCCTGCACGGCGATCGCATAAGTGGTCCGGCCGGTCGGGCTTTCGAACCTGTTGTCGATCAGGCGAAAGCGCCGGATGTCGCCGGCGACGAAGCACAAGGCGCGCCCGCCGGAGCCGTCCGCCCGCCCGCAATCGACGAACCGATTGCGTTCGAGAAGCACGTCGTCGGCATTGCGGATCAGCATGCCGTTGAGCCCGTGCAGGCCGTAGCCGAGCCGGACGAACTCATTGTCGGCAAGCGTGCAGCGATGATTGTAGTCGGTATAGCCGAGCTCGGCCGCCAGCTCGCAGTCGCTATAAAGGTTGCGGCGCATGACGAGGCCGCGCGCGCCGTTGACGATGAAGGGCTTGGCGCAGTCGGTGAGGCGATTGTCCTCGTAGAGGACGTCGTAATCGGCCGCGTGGCTGATCGCGTCGCCGCCCGTATAGCCGGCGAAGCTGAAGCCCTGGCGCTGGCGCTCGATCACGCAATCGCGGATTCGGAATCCGCTATGGGGCGTGTCGAGCAGGTTGTTGGGGCGAAGCAGCAGCGCCACCGCCGCGCCGCCGCCGCCGGTGAAGCGGCACCTCAGGATGCTGACATCGCGGATGATTGCGAAGCGGTCGGCATTGGGCTCGCAGTCGATCGCGCCGGGCATGGACAGGCCGGTGCGGATGTTGAAGGTGTCGCTTCGCCAGGCGCGGTCCTCCGGCCTCGCCGCGGGGCCGCCATGGCCGGGGCGCGTGCAGTTCAGGAACTGGCAGTCCTCGATCCGCACGCCGTCGCCGTCGATGATGGTGATGCCGTTGCGGTTGTTGTTGTTGATGCCGTCGAACAGGCAGTGGCGGATCGCGATCGTCCGGTTGTGGCGCTCCATGCCGAGGACATGCCCGGAGCCGAGATGGAGGCCGTCGCCGCGAAAGCCGCGAAACGCGACCCGGTCGAGCGCCAGGCCGGTGACGCCGTTGAGGTGCATCAGATGATGATGCTCGGCAAAGCCGCGCCGGACGACGTCGTCCTCAAGCGTCATGTCGGCGAGGCGGATGCCGGCGAGGTTGCGGGCCGGATCGGGCGAGCCGCTGTTGACGAAGAAGATAAAGCTTCCCGCGCGATAGGGCCGCCGCACGATCGTCCGCCCGATGCCGTCGCCCGAAAGCGACGCGCCCGCGATGAGATTGTCCGCTTCGATCCCGGCTTCGATCAGATAGGCGCCGTCGTCCGCCGCGCCCCGGCCCGCGGGCAGATGGACCGGACGGCCGGTGGCGAGCGCGCCGGCGAGCGCCGCATTGTCGTCGCGCGCGCCGGCCGCCCTGAAGTCCGGCAAGGCGACGGCATCGGCCGGCGGCTGCGCGGTCAGCCGGCGCGGGCAGAGCAGGATGCCGGCCGCGACCGCCGTGCCGGCGACGAGCCCGGTCAGGAAAGTGCGTCGTCCAAGGCCAGGATGGTCCGCCATGAAGCCGGGCCTAGCGCCCGCTACCTTGCCACAGCCTTAGCGGGCCCGCACCAGCGCCGCCCGCTCGCGCCGCGCCGTCCGCGTCAGCTTGTGCCCGGGATGTCGGGCGAGGAACCGGTCATAGGCCGCCGGCGTCCCCGCCCGCCGCGCGGACTCGAGCTCCTCCTGGATCGCGACGTCGCCGTCGCGGGGCAGCGGCTGCTCGGTCGAACGCGCGGGCGGCCGCCTGCTCAAATCGGCTCCAGCCACCGCCTGCGCGCCGGCAAGAGCGAGGCCGGACAGCGCGAGAGCGGCGATGCGGGCGGACATGCCATCCGCCCTAGAACGTGAAATCCGTGCCGGCGAGGACCGTCACGTTGTTGACGATGATCTCCATGTCGGCGACGCCGTTGCCGTCGAGGTCGGCGAAGATATGGGCGTTGCCGCCGGTCACGGCATAGCGCAGCTCGCCCGCCACATTGTGGAACGCGGCCGTGCCGATGAAGGTGAAGTTATCGGGCGCGCCGGTGGCCGGAATGGCGTCGATCTCCGAAAGGTCGATCCGGTCGACGCCGGGCAGGAAATCGAGGATGGTGTCGGCCAGCACGCCGGTGCCGGCATCGCCGCTCGCCTTCCAGATGAAGGCGTCGCCGCCGCCATTGCCCCTCAGCTGATTGGCCGCCTGGTTGGCGATGAGGAAGTCGCCGCTGGCGCCGCCGATCGCATTCTCGATCAGCGAGGCGGTATTGCCCTCGAAGAGCAAGGCATTGGCGACATTGCCGCGCGCGAAATGGCCCTGGCCGAGATTGGCGATCTGGTTCTGGCTGGTCGTCGTCCACTCGCCGGGCCTGAGGTCGATCGTCGTGCCGTTCGCATAAGCGGACAGATCATAGGTGTCGTTGCCGCCGCCGTCCCAGACCGTCATGAACACGCGGTTCGCGCCCGGCGCGCCCTGGCCGACGCCGTTGATCGACATCTCGCCGGTGGTCGCACTCCAGGTGTAGACCGAATTGGTATTGTTGAACGTCCAGTTGGCGCCGCCGTAGATCTTCTGCAGCGCCGCGACGTCGTACATCATCAGTGTCTGCGCAAATCCGAACGTCTCGTTCTGATAGCCGCCATCGATGCTGCCGCCCGGATAGGAGCGGTAGGTCATCACCGAATATTCGAGCGAATCGCGGTCGGCGCTGATCGCCAGCGGGAATTCGTGGCCATGCTTGAGGCCGAGCGCGTGGCCGGCCTCGTGCAATATGCCCATCCAGGCATAATTGCCGCGGACCGGATTGTTGAAATTGGTGTGATTGAACCAGGCGGTGCCGCCCTGGTCGAGCGGGCCCTGATTGGTCGGATAATAAGCATAAGCGACGTCGGCCTCGCTGCTCTCCGCGAAGCGCAGGTCGGCCTGGCCGGGATTGGCGCTGTTCTGCGCGAAGGTCAGGTTGGTCACGTTCGCCACGAGCTGCAGCAATTGGATGGTCGCAGCCTGCTGGGTGCCGTTGAACGCTTCGAATTGGGTGGGCGGCGAAACCTCGTCGAAATCCGCCGGATATTGGCTGGCGAGCGTCGGGAAGCCGAAGGTGAGATTGGGGTGGTTCCATGCGGCGCCGCTGACCAGCGCGTCGACGTCCTCGGCGATCAGCTGCGCCGCCGTCGCCACCGGGCCGATGCTGACGTGCAGCTGGTAATTGCCGCTCGACGTGCCCTCGAAGCTGCCGACGGAGAAATAATAAGTGCCGCCGGTCGCCGGCCGGAAGATGATCTGCGAATCGGTGTTGTGGCCGAAGGGCGGGTTCGAGCCCGGATCGAAGAAGTCGGCGTCGTCATTGTCGTTGATCCGCAGACCGTTGGTTCCGTAGAGCGTCAGGAAGGAATCGAGGCTGTTGGTGGTCCCGTCGATGTCGAGGACCAGCTTCTCGCCCGCCTGCAGCGTGATGCTGAAGAAATCCTGGTCGTTGCTGGACGAAAGGCCGCCCAGGATCGTCGCCGAAGGAAGATCGTCGTCCGGCAGGTTCGGATTGGCGGCAATCACCAGCGTGGCCCGGGGGATGGCCTGGGCGGTGCCGGTGCTGTCATTGGGCGTCGCCGTCTCGTTGATGGTCGGCGTCCCCGAGGATTCGGCGACGTCGGTGACGGTGAGCGTCACCGCCTTGCTGGCCGAAAGCCCCGAATCCGAGGCGACGACGCTGAACGAATAGGTCGTCTTGGTCTCGAAATCGGCGGGCGCGATCAGCCGGACCGCGCCGCTGGCGTCGATCGTCAGCAAAGCGGCGTCGGCGCCGGTCAGCGAATAAGTGATGCGGTCGCCGTCGGCGTCGCTGGCGGCGACCTGATAGACGATCGTGCTCGCGGCGCTGTTCTCGGCGATCTGGGCCGTCGCCCCGGAGGTGATCGCCGGCGCGGCATTGGCCGCGCCAGAGATGAGGAAGTCGCCGGTCGTGAGGGTCAGGCCGGTCGCAAGGGTGGCGAACTGGACCGCCGCGCCGGCGCCATTGCCGTCGGCGTCGAAGAGGAGGGCGCCGGTGCCGCTATTGTAGATGAGATAGTCGTCGGCATCGAGCGCGGCGGCGCCGATCACCAACGTGCCGGCACGCAGCGCGCCGGTGGCCAGCGTCAGAAAGGGTTGGCCCGCCGCGCCGCCGAGCTGGATCTTGTCGGTGCCCGCCACGAAGTCGGCGAGGGTGTCGACATTGCCAGCGCCCAAGGCGGTGGTGAACGCGAACGTGTCGGCGCCGCCAAGGCCGTACAGCACGTCGTTGCCGCCCTTGCCGTCGATGACGTTGGCGCCGGCATTGCCGACGATGGTCTGGGCGAACTCGTTGCCGGTGAGGTCGATGGCGGTGGTGCCGCCCTGGACGGCGGTCGATATGGTCTCGACCTCCTGCCCGGCCGCCAGCGTGTAGCTGACGAAGCTGTAGAGGAGGTCGCTGCCGCCGCCCGCGCCTTCCTGCACCACGTCGCCAATATTGTCGGCGACATAGGTGTCATCGCCGTTGAGGCCGATCATCGTGTCGGCGCCGCCATTGCCGTTGAGGTAATTGGCGCCGTAATTTCCGATCAGCGTGTTGTTGTAATCATTGCCGCCCAGATTGATCGCGTCGGTGCCCTGGTGGAACACCGTCGAGAGCGTCTCGATCTGGTTGCCGTTCGAAAGCGTGTGGCTGAGATAGGTGAGGACGAGGTCGTTCCCCTGATTCTCGAGGTCGATGACCAGGTCGCCGAGATCGTCGATCGCATAAGTGTCGTCGCCGTCGAGGCCGATCATCACGTCGGCGCCGCCGACGCCGTTTATGATGTTGTCGCCGGCATTGCCGATCAGGGTATTGTTATATTGATTGCCGGTCAGGAACAGGTCGTCCGTCCCCGCATGGGTCTGGGTCGAGAGCGTCTCGATCTCCTGGTTGGAGGAGAGCACGTAGCTGGTGCTGGTGAAGATCGCGTCATTGCCCTGGCCGGCGCCCTCGAGCACCTGATCGAGCGCATTGTCGACCACATAGGTATCGTCGCCGGCAAAGCCCGCCATCACGTCCGCGCCGCCGCGGCCGTCGATGACGTTGGCGCCGAAATTGCCGTAGATGGTCTGGGCGAACTCGTTGCCGATCAGGTTGATCGCGGCGGTGCCGCCATGCGCCTGGGTCGACAGCGTCTCGATCTCCTGTCCGGCGCCCAGCGCGTAGCTTACCGACGTGTAGACGAGGTCCGCGCCTTCACCCAGGAGCTCGCGCACGACGTCCGCGCCATTGTCGACGATATAGACGTCATTACCTTGGCCGCCGGACAGATCGTCCGCGCCCGCGCCGCCGTCGAGCGTGTCGTTGCCGCCAAGGCCGCTGATCACGTCCGGATTGCCGGTGCCGACCAGATAGTCGTCAAACTGCGTCCCTTGGATATCCACGCACTATCTCCAAAATTCGGGCTGTCGCTAAACCCGATATCCTCATTCTTGGCAAGCGAATATGGATGGCCCGTTCGTAAAAAGGCATTAAATTCCGATAATTAGATAGGGGCTGATGCCAAGACACCGTCCCGCCGGAAATCCGCGATCGCCGCTGAACGAGGGCTGACCGGCGCCTCCCCGCGTTTCTCGCGGCGGTTCAGGGGAGGCCATGATAGCGCCTGTACCAGTCGGCGAAGGCCGGAATGCCGACGTCGATCGTCGTGCGCGGCTGAAAACCGAGATCCCGCGCGATCGCGCCGATATCGGCGAACGTCTCGGGGACGTCGCCGGGCTGCAGGGGCAGGAACTCGCAAATCGCCTTGCGTCCGCATGCCTGCTCGAGGAGCGCGATCATCCGCATCAGGTCTTCGGAACGACTGTTGCCGATATTGTAGAGCCGGTGCGGCGCGACGCTGCCGCCCGCCTTGATGGCGCCGTCGTCGGGTGGGGGATTGTCGAGGCAGGCAACGACCCCGGCGACGATGTCGTCAATGAAAGTGAAGTCGCGCCGCATCCTGCCGTGATTGAAGACCTGGATCGGCTCGCCGGCGAGAATCTTGCGGGTGAAGATCCACATTGCCATGTCGGGGCGCCCCCACGGGCCGTAGACGGTGAAGAAGCGCAGGCCGGTGAGCGGCGTCCGGTAGAGATGGGCATAGGTTTCGCTCATCAATTCGTCCGCCTTCTTGGTGGCGGCATAGAGCGAGATCGGGTGATCGACGCGGTCCTCGACCCGGAAGGGGAGCGAAATATTGCTGCCGTAGACGGAGGAGGAAGAGGCATAAACAAGATGCCCGACGCCGCGATGGCGCGCCAGCTCGAGCATGTTGAGATGACCCGCCAGGTTGGCCGAAATATAGGCACGCGGATTCTCGATCGAATAGCGGACCCCGGCCTGCGCGCCCAGATGGACGATCCGGTCGATCTCCGCGCCGCCGATCGCCCGGTCGAGCGCCTGGTGATCCGAGAAATCCGCTTGCACGAAGCGGAATTCGCCCGCGTTCAGCGTCGCCAGCTCGGCGACACGGTCCTGTTTGAGGCAGGGATCGTAATAAGGGCTGAGATTGTCGATGCCGATGACGCTCTCGCCGCGCGCGAGCAAAGCGCGAGCGACATGGTAGCCGATGAAGCCCGCCGCACCGGTGACGATGATGGTCATCAGCGAGGCCTAAAGCGACCAGCGGTCCATTGTCACCGGAAAATCGCCGTCGCGCCAAAGGCCGTGAAGGTCCGCGAGCAGCCCGTCTTCCTTGCTCAAAGCGGCGACCTCGGCCGCGCTCAGCGCGCGATAAGTGCGATGCGGGACCGCGGCGACGATCACGTCATAGCGCCGGCCGAACGCGTCGGCGTCGAGGCTCAGCCCGTATTCGTGCCGCGCGGTGGCGGGGTCGACGAGGGGGTCGTGGATGGTGACGTCGTGCCCGAGCCAGGTCAGGCGCCGCACGACGTCGACCACCTTCGAGTTGCGGACGTCGGGCACGTCCGGCTTGAAGGCGAGGCCGAGCACCAGGACGCTGCCGCTGCGGCTCTTGCGGCGCGAATGGACGGTGTCCGCGATCCATGTCCCCATGCCGTCGTTGATCGCGCGGCCCGCCAGGATGACACGGGGCAGATGGCCGAGGCTCTGCGCGCAATGGCTCAGATAATAAGGGTCGACCCCGATACAGTGGCCGCCGACGAGGCCGGGGTGGAAGCCGAGGAAGTTCCACTTCGTCTGCGCGGCCTCGAGCACGTCGAGCGTCGACAGGCCGAGCTTGGCGAAGATCTGGGTGATCTCGTTCATGAAGGCGATGTTGATGTCGCGCTGGGCGTTTTCGATCACCTTGGCGGCCTCGGCGGTCTTGATCGAGCGGGCCTTGAAGGTGCCGCCCGCGGTCATCCGGCCATAGACCTGCGCCAATTGCTCGGACACGGCCGGAGTCTCGCCGGCGACCACCTTCACGATCCGGTCGATGCTGTGCTCGCGGTCACCCGGATTCACCCGCTCCGGCGAATAGCCCAGAAAGAAGTGGGAGCCACGGGCGAGCCCCGAAATCCGTTCGATGAGCGGCCCGCATAAATCCTCGGTCACACCGGGATAGACGGTGCTTTCATAAACGATGGTCGTCGTCCGGCCGCCGTCGATCATGCGGGCGACGGTCTCGGTCGCGGCGAGCAGGGGCGAAAGGTCGGGCCGATTCGCGCCGTCCACCGGAGTCGGGACGGTGACGATGTAGAGATCGGCGCCGCGCGCATCCTCGGCGCTGTCGGTGAGGGCCAGAGGCGAGCCTTCGAGTCGCGCCTTGTCGACCTCATTGGTGCGGTCGCGACCCTGGCGAATCTCCGCCACGCGCACGGCGTCGATGTCGAAGCCGGTCACATCGAAATGGTCGGCCAGCGCGACCGCCAGCGGCAGCCCCACATAACCCAGGCCCACCACCACGATCCGAGGGTCGTTCGTCAGCTGCATGGCGGCGATCCATAAAGCCGAGGCGTAAAGCCCGCGTTAGCGTTCGGGCCGGATCGCGGACAAAAAAATAGCGGCCCGAAGGCCGCTATCCTTTTTCGGTGTCGGACGCTCAGGGGCTCGACGGACGGTCGCCGCCACCGGTCGCGGCCAGAATGCCGAGAATGATCGCGACAACCGCGACCAGAGGAATGATGAAGCCGCCACGAAGCTCGTTCGATTCGCTGGTGGCCGCACCACTGCGCGCTGCAACGGAGAGCGGAGCAGCGGATTGCGCCAGGACCGGCGCGCTGACCATGGAAACAGCGAGCGCCGCCGCCACGGATGCCTTCTTCAAACTCATCTTGAACTCCCTGTTGAGCTGTTCGGTTTTGGCACTGCCACAGTGCTATTGGGTTGACAACCCCAAAATTAGTAGTGGTTTCGACCTCATCGCGGGTGTTGCCCGAATGCACTCTCGGCGATTAACGGGGCGTTAAGCCCTCTTCGGCGCGATATTGGCCGGGAAAGGTCCGATGAGACGGCTGCTAGAGATCGCGCTCGCCCTGGCGTTGGTTGGGACCGCGCCGGCGCCCGCCGCGCCGCCGCCGGCCGCCGAGGAGTCGCTGGCGGCGATGCGCGCGCTCGACCGGAGGGTGGCGACGATCGGGCACAGGCTCGCCCGCGCCAATCTCGGTTGGTGCGCGGAGCGCGCCTGGCTGCCCGGCCTCGCGCTGCACGATCTCTCGCAATATGGCGCCGATTACCGCCCCGCCGCGATCCGCGCCTTCGGGCTCGACGCCGGTCCCGGCGTGCTCGCGCTCGCCGCCGGCGGCCCGGCGGAGCGCGCGGGCCTGCGCCCCGACGACATCCTGCTCGCCCTCGACGGCCGGCCGCCGCCGCCTTCCCAGGCGCCCGGCCGCGGCGGCTCGTTCGCGCTGATGGAGCGCATCCTCGCCGCGCTGGACGAGGCCTTCGCCGACGGCCGCGCGACGATCGAGGTTCGGCGCGGGGCGGAGCGGCTCGCCATCGCGGTCGCGGCGGAGCAGGGCTGCGCGACCCGCTTCCAGCTCATCACCGGCCGCAGCCTCAACGCCCGCGCGGACGGCCGCTACGTTCAGCTCAGCACCAGCATCGCCGAATATGTCGCCGACGACGGCGAACTGGCCGCCGTGCTCGCGCATGAATTCGCGCATAATGTGCTCGGCCACCGGGTGAGGCTTGACGAGGCGCGGGTGCGGCGCGGCTTCCTCGGCAATTTCGGGCGCAATGCGCGGCGCATCCGCGAAACCGAGATCGAGGCGGACCGGCTCAGCGTCTACCTGATGGAGCAAGCGGGCTACGACCCCGAAGCGGCGGTGCGCTTCTGGTCGCGCTTCGGCCGGCGCGGGCTCAATTTCCTGGGCAGCCCGACCCATCCCAATTGGCGGGCCAGGATCCAGCTGATCGAGACCGAGATCGCGACGATCCGGCGGGCGCGGGCGGCCGGGCAGGCGCCGGTGCCGGGCTTCGTCCGCCTTCCGCGCGTCTAGGTCGACAGGAACCAGCGCTCCTCGCCCTCGAGGCCGATAGCGGTCAGCCGGCCGCTGGCGAAGGCGCCGGTGTCGATGCCGATCCGGTTGGCGCGGACATCGATCTCCTCGGTGATCGAATGGCCATGCACGACCATCTTGCCGAAGCTGTCGCGGTGGCGGAGGAAGTCGTCCCGGATCCAGCAGAGGTCGCTGGCCGCCTGGTCCTCGATCGCGACGCCCGGCCTCAAGCCGGCATGGACGAACAGATAATCACCGATTGAAACCCATTTCTCGAAGCCGGCCATGAAGGCGCGATGGGCGGCGGGCACGCGTTCGACGGCGAGGCCGAGAAGATCCTCATAATCGCGGCTGCGATATTCCTCCTCGCTGATCCCGTAGCTCAACAGGGTCTCGCGGCCGCCGATCCGGACCGAGAAGCGCAGCGCCCGGACGTCGCCGTCGAGGGCGCGCAGGAACACCTCCTCGTGATTGCCCATCAGGAAGCGGGCGTCGAGGCCGTCTTCGGCGAGGCGCATGAGCCGCTCGACGACGCCGCGCGAATCGGGCCCTCGGTCGATCAGGTCGCCGAGGAAGACGTAGCGGGTGCGCAGGGCGCGGCCGCGGGCGCGGTCGTCGGCCCCGATCGCGGCGAGCAGGGCGTCGAGCAAATCGAGCCGGCCGTGAATGTCGCCGATCGCATAGACGCGAATCCCGTCCGGCACGGCGTAGCCGCGGGGCTGCCTCCTGGCGACGAGATTGAGCAGCGCTTTGACGGGCATGACCTTGCTGGCGATCCAAGCGGGGGGACGGGGCAGCAGATAGGGCGTGCGCGAGGCGACTTCAATCGCGCCGCCCGCCCGCCCGCGATCTTGATCGGCGCGGGCGAGGCCCTTATTCCCGCTGCAAGAGTTCCAAGCCGAGGATTTCCCTTTTGCGTAACGAATGGTTCTGGGCAGCCCTGCTCTTCGCCTGCCCCTTCGTGATTTTCGGCGTGGCCGAAACGGTTGCCATGGTCCGCCGCCGCCGCGAGGCCGCCATCGCCCAGCGGACCAAGAGGCCGAGCGGCCACGCCGACAAGCGACCGGCCAGGCGCGCCGGTTGATCCGCGCGTGAAGCGACCGGCCTCTCCGCTGCGCTGGCTGCTCGCGCTGCTGCTGCTCGTCGCGGCGCCGGGGCCGGCCCTCGCCGCGGTCGAGATCGCCTTTTACTCCCGCGAACTCGGCGGCAGCAGTTTCCCCCATGCCTTCATCGTGCTTCGCGGCACGCTCGACGCGACCGGCGAGCCGATCGATACCAGCCTCGGCTTCACCGCCCATTCGGTGACCCCCGCCTTGCTGTTCGGCTCGGTGCGCGGCGAGGTCGTGGTCCAGGACGAGCGGCAGATCGCGCGCTCGGACCGGCAATTCGCGCTCATCGTCACCGACGATCAATATCGCGCTGCGATGGCGGTGGCCGAACGCTGGCGCGCTCTGCCGCAGCCCTCCTACAACCTCAGCCGCGCCAATTGCGTCTGGTTCGTCTCCGAGATCGCGGCGGCGATCGGCCTCCGGGTCGAGATCACGCAGCGGCTGTCGAAGCGCCCGCGCTCGTTCCTCCAGGGCCTGATCCGGCTCAACCCCCAGCTCGCGCCGCCCGCCCGGCTCGGGGGCTGATTCGCCATTGGCGGTGCACGGCATTCTGCTATGCTCCGCTTTCAGGCAGATCAGGGGTGGTCCGCGCATGGGTGAGCGTTTGCCGAACGGACCTGCGCGCCCCGGCGCGTTGCGCGCCTTGCGCATCGGTCTGACGGCGTCCGCGGCCCTTGCCGCGCCCCCGGCCTTCGCCCAGCTCCCGCCCGGCCAGCCCATCGCCCCGACCCGCGAGGAGGTCGACCGGCCACCCCCGCCCCGCGACGCGCCGCCGCCCGCCCGGCTGACCGTCGAGGGCGACGTCGAACACGCGCCCTGCGCGCTCGACCGGCCGGACTATGCGAACGTTCGCTTCACCTTGAGGGACGTCGCGTTCGACAATCTGCGCGGCCTCGGCGCCGAGCAGCTGCGGCCGGCTTATGCCCGCTTCGTCGGGCGGGAGATCGGAGTCGCCACGATCTGCGAGATCCGCGACCGCGCCGCGACGATCTTGCGCGAGGCCGGCTATATCGCCGCGGTCGAGGTGCCCGAGCAACGGATCGCCGACGGCAATGTCCGCTTCACGGTGCTGATGGCGAAATTGGTCGGGATCAGGGTGCGCGGCGACGCCGGCCGGTCGGAACGGACGATCGCCCGCTATCTCGGGAAGCTGACCGAGCGCGAGGTTTTCAACCGCTACGAGGCCGAGCGCTATCTGCTGCTCGTCGGCGACCTGCCCGGCTTTGACGTGCGGCTGGCGCTGCGCTCGGCGGGAGCGGCGCGGGGCGAGGTGATCGGCGAGGTCAGCGTGATGCGGCGGCCGGCCCTGGTCGATCTCACCATCCAGAATCTCGGCTCGCGCGAGCTTGGCCGCCTGGGGGCATTGCTGCGCGCCCAGCTTTACGGCCTGACCGGGCTCGGCGACCGCACCACGATCGGCTTCTACAGCACCGCCGACACGCACGAGCAGCAGACGCTCCAGCTCGGCCATGATTTCCGGATCGGCGGCGAAGGGCTCGCGATCGGCGCCCAGCTCACCTACGCCTGGGCAAGGCCCGACCTCAACCTGCCCGGCGTCGACATCAAATCGCGGACCTTGTTCGCGACGCTCGAGGCGAGCTACCCGTTCATCCGGCGCCAGACCCGCACCCTGCGCGGCGCGATCGGCCTGGACGTGATCGAGCAGGACATCGACTTCAACACCTTGCCGCTCAACCGCGATCGCCTGCGCGTCGCCTTCGCCAGGCTTTCCTTCGACGCGCTCGGCCTGTCGCCCGACAATCCGCGCTATACGCCGGCCGAGCCCCTGTGGCGGCTGGGCTTCACGGCGGAGGCGCGCCACGGGCTCGACATAGCGGGCGCCAGCCCGGGCTGCGGTCCCGGCCTCGCGCGCTGCCTCGTCCCCAGCGCCGTGCCGCCGACCCGGCTCGAGGGCGACCCGACCGCGACCCTCTTTCGCGGCACCGTTTATGGCGAATATCGGCCGATCCCGCGGCTGACCTTCGCCGTCGACCTGCGCGGCCAGTACAGCGCCGATCCTTTGTTCAGCTTCGAGGAATATTCCGCCGGCAATTATACGGTGGGGCGCGGCTACGATCCCGGCGCCATGCTCGGCGACAGCGGCATCGGCTTCCAGGCCGAGATTCGCTATGGCAGCGCCTTTCCGCGCCGCCCCGACCGCTTCGCCGCTGAGCCCTATGTCTTCTACGACCATGCCTGGGCGTGGAACCGGGACCTGCTGTTCGCGACCGGCCGGCAGAGCCTGAGCTCGGTCGGCGCCGGCCTGCGCGCCGCTTATGGCGATCGCTTCCGAATCGACGTGCTCGTCGCCGAACCGCTCGACCGGCTGGCCTTCCAATCCCGTCGCGGCGACACTCGCTTTCTCGTCTCGCTCACCGCAAGGCTGTGGCCATGGAAATCCAGATGATGTCCGCCCCTCTCCCCGTCCGCGCCCGCGCGTTGCGCCGGGCCCTGCTCATCGGCAGCGCGATCGGCGCAGCCTGCCTCGGCGCGGGCGAAGCGGGCGCGCAGGCGTTCAACGGCAATCCGACGACGATCGCCGGCTTCGTCGCCTACGACCGCGCCACTCCCGGCGTCGAGACGATCCGGGTGGATACCAATACGGCGATCATCAACTGGACCCCGAATGTCGGCGGCAACCCGATCCTTTTCCTGCCCCAGGGCAACGTCGCGACCTTCACCAACGGCGTCAGCAACACCGATTTCGTCGTCCTCAACCGAATCATCGCCGATCCCGCCATCCGCTTCGACGGCACCGTGCTCAGCCAGATCCAGGATGCCGCGCTCGGCACCACGCGCACCGGCGGCACGGTGATCTTCTCGAGCCCGGGCGGGATCATCATCGGCGCCAAGGCCGTGTTCGACGTCGGCAGCCTCGTCCTCACCAGCCTCAACGTGGTCGACGACGGCACCGGCAATTTCTACGACCCCGCCACGCGCGGCCTCGCCTTCGCTCCGTTCGTCGGCTTTGCCGGCGGGGCGGTGGTCACCGAGCAGGGCGCGCAGATCCGCGCGCTCGAACAAAGCAGCTTCGTCGCCATGGTCGCGCCGACGATCCGGCATGGCGGCTCGGTCCGGGTGAACGGCTCGGCCGCCTACATCGCCGGCGAGAGCGTGCAGATGCGGGTCAATCAGGGCCTGTTCGACATCATCGTCGACGTCGGCAGCGACAATTCGATACCGCTCGTCCATCTCGGCACGACCGGCGGCCCGGCCAGCAACGGCGCCACCGACCCCCATGCGATCTATCTGGTCGCCATGCCCAAGAATCAGGCGATCACCGCGATCCTCGAGGGCGATACCGGTTTCGACCCCGCGGTCGCCGTGGGAGTCGAGAACGGGGTCATCGTCCTGTCGGCGGGCGCCAATGTCGTGGGCGGCGCGGTCGACCGCTATGGCCATCTCACCGGCACGCCCGCCGCCGATCTCCAGGCGAGCTTCCAGATCAATGGCGGCATCGTCCGCTCCGACCTCATCGGCACCGCACGCACCGACATGAGCGCCACGCCCGGCACCGCGCCCTCGCTCAATTTCCTGCAGGACGTCAGCCTGTTCGGCGAGCGCAGCGCAATCCTCTCCGCGGGCGCCGGCCAGACCCTCAACGTGCAGGGCAATGCCCTGGTATCGGCGGCGGCTTTCGATTCCGCCAATCCCCTCATCTTCAACCTGATCGGCGGCACCGCGAACATCTTCACCCAGAATGGCGGCAACATCCATATCTTCGGCACCGCCACGGTCGACGCTTCGGCGCGCGGCCGGATCGATCCCGTCGGCAATGGCGGCAGCGGCACGGGCGGCGCCGCCGACGTCAGCGCGACCGGCGGCGTGATCACGATCGACGGCGCCCTCGCCATTCTCGCGACCGGCGAGGGCGGCGGCGCTGCGACTACGCCGGGCGCGGTCGCCGGCGCCGGCATCGGCGGCGAGGCCAGCCTCGTCGCTTCCGCGAGCGGCCGGGTCGTCGCCAATGGCGGCGTCGCCATCATCGCCGACGGCGTCGCCAGCGCGTCGGACGGCAGCGGCGGCACCAACGGCACGATCGGCCGCGGCGGCGGCGTGCTGGTCGGGGCGGGCTCGGGCGGCGCCCTCACCCTCATCGGCGCGGTGAATGCGAGCGCCAGCGGGCAGGGCGGCGGCGTGCAGAGCGGTCCCGGCCTGACCGGCGGCCTCGGCCTCGGCGGCACCATCGCCGTCCGCGGGCAGGGCGGGACCGTCTCCTTCAACGGCAACGCGGTCTTCGCCGCCACGGGCTCGGGCGGCGAGGGGCCGCAAGGCGGACGCGGCCAGGGCGGCGACCTCGTCATCGAGGCGGCGGGCGGCTCGATCGATTTCGCCGGCACGGCCACCGCCGCCGCCGCCGGCTTCGGCGGCAATGCGGCCGGCGCGGCCGGCGGCGCCGGCGGCGACGGCCAGGGCGGCACGATCAACGTCGTCGCCCGCACCAGCGCGACGGTGTCGCGGATCGGCGGCGGCGCGCTCAGCCTGACGGCGCCGGGCGTGGGCGGGCAGGGCGGTTCCTGGGGCGGCGTCGCGGGCGTCGCCGCCGGCACCGGCGGCAACGGCACCGGCGGCGCGATCACGCTCCTCGCCGAATCCGGCAATGGCAGGATCGCTCTCGGCGCGGTCACGGCGGCCGCCAACGGCATCGGCGGCAATGGCGGCGACGCCGACAATGATGATGACGGCGGCCGCGGCGGCAGCGGCGCCGGCGGCTCGGTCCTGGTCGGCATGGCCGGCGGTCCGGCCTCGGCATCGCCCGCCGGCATCGCCACCTTCGCGAGCCTCGATGCGAGCGCGGGGGGCGCCGGCGGCAGCGGCGGCAACGGTCGCGGCCGGGGCGGCGACGCGACCGGCGGCAGCGTCGCCTTGTCGGCGACCGGCGCATCGGTGACCCTGTCCGGCCCTGCCGCGCTGGTGGCGGACGGCAATGCCGGCGCCGGCGGCAATTCGTTCAGCGCCGGCTTCGGCGCCATCGGCCAGGCGGCAGGCGGCATCCTGAATGTCGGCGCCTTCGCTCATGCGCAAAGCGGCATCGCCGGCACGCTGACCTTGAGCGACGTCACCGGCTCGGCCAGCGGCCTCGGCAACGGCAACGGCTACTTCGCCGGCGCATGGCATCTGAGCGCGATCGGCGGCGATGTCAGCGCGACCAACGTCACCCTGAATGCTGTCGCCGGCGGGACCGGGCCGGGGCCGGCGCCGGCCTCGACGATCGACGCGCAAAGCGGGACCGTCACGCTGAACGGCGTCTCCACCCTGACCACCGACGGCGACATCCTCCTCACCGCGACCGGCGCGGGGCGCGTGGCGGGGGGGCGGATAAACCTCGTCTCGGGGCGGGACGTGGTCGTGGCCCACAATGCGCCCGTCGCCAACGCCCTCACCGTCGACGTCACCGACCTCTTCATCCGCGCCGCCGACGACGTCACCGTCAATGCCGGCGTCGCCACGCGGGCGAGCAACGCTACCGACATTCGCGCCGTGGACCTCGCCACGATCGCCGGCAGAGTCGTCGGCCGCCAGGTCAATATCGGCTCGGCCGACCTGGACCTGCCCGCGACCGGCGTCATCGGCGACGCCGCGACCGAGTTGGTCGTACTCCAAGTGGCCGGCGGCACGACGCCCCCGGGCGTTCCCGCCGGGGCGACGACGCTGGGCGGCACCGCGCAGGGCCCGGGCTACACATTGACCGGCGCCGAAGCGGGGCGGATTCGCGCGGGCATCCTGCGTGTCCTCGCGCCGGCGCTGAGCGCCAATCCGGCCCGCGCGCCGGACCTCGTCGTGCGCGACCTCACGCTCAACGGCGGCGGCGCCGCGGCGGGGATCGGCACGCTCGAAATCCTCACGCCCGGCATCGCCCGGGTCGAGGGCAATCTGCTCCTGACCGGCGCCCGCCCCCAGGACGGCATCGTCCTTGCCGCCACCGAGCGGCTCGAAGTGCCGACGCCGGCGGGCAGCATCCGCGTCCGCGCCGCCAACGGCGCGCCGGCCGGCACGCTGCGGCTCGCCTCGAACAATCTCTGGGTCGCCTCGGCGGCGATCATCGACGCCCTGCGCGCCAACCCGAACTTCGCCGGCCGCGACGACGCCTTGCTCGACAATGGCGGCACCGAGGTGCCGCGCGGCTATGTCGAGGCGGGCGGAGTCACCCTGGTGTCCGGCGGCACGCTTTATGTCCAGAATACCGGCTCGACCGCGCGCTTCACCCAGGACTTCGCCGGGATCACGGTCGGGGCCGGCGGGCTCACCATCACCGCCGCCGCGCCGGGGACCAACGTCACCGCCTTCGGGCGGCGGCTCAACCCCGACGGCAGCTTCACCGTCGGCGACGCCTTCTTCGCCCAATCGACCTACAACAATATTGGCGGGGCCGGCGCGCCCGGCAGCTTCACGCCGGCCGCCGCGCTCAACACCTGCATCATCGTCACCGGCCGTTGCGCGGCGCGGCCGCCCGCCGCGCCGATCCCCGGCGGGGCCGATTCGATCACCGGCACGACCGGCAATCCGGACGACGGCGCGAGCGACGGCTCGAGCGCGCTCCCGGCGGCGGCCGGCGCCGGGCAGGACGATTTGGTCGACAGCAGCTTCGCCGCCGATCCGCTGATCGAGGAGCCGGTGACCAGCGGCGGCGAGGCGGGGCTGTGGGATTGCGACCCCGACCAGGACGGCGATTGTGACGATGACTAGGAGTCTCCGCCTCGTCCTCGCCGCGGCCTTGGCGGCTTTCGCCTGGGCCGGACCCGCCTCCGCCCAGGGCCTCGGCCAGCGCCAGAGCTTCCGCATCGGCAGCGGCGGCGCCGCCATGTGCACCGCCCAGTCGCAGCTCCAGGACCGCGCCTTCGCCACTATGTTCGACCGCGGCTACCAGATCGTCTGCCGCGACGCCGCGGGGCCGGTCGGCCAGCTCTACGTGCTGCGCGATCGGGGCCGGGACGCCGCTGCGCGGCTCGCGGGGTTGCGCGCGGACCGGGTCACCTGCGACGGGCCCGAGCGGGTCGAGGTCGAGGGGCTGGGCGCCCTCGAGAGCCTCGATTGCCGCCTTACCGCCGCCGATGTCGGCTACCGTGTCTATGTCCTGCGGCGCGGGCGCGGCACGGTCTATGTCGCCGAGGGCCTAAGCGGCTATGACAGCGCCTTGCGGCTCGGCCTGAAGAGCCTCGCCGCCGACCGCGAAGTCGATGGCGAGGTCTCGATCGCAACCACCGGCGCCGGCGATCCCGCCGCTTTCGCCAGGGTCCAGGCGGGGACGCTCGACGCCCAGAGCGCGCTCGCCGAGGCCTATCGCCGCAACAATGCCGGCGCCTATGCCGAGGCCTCCGAATATTTCGCCACCCTGAGCCAGCGCGACACCGGCCCCGGCGGCCAGGCCGAGGCGATGGTCAACGAGGCGCTGCAGAAATCCAATCTCGGCCGTCACGCCGAGGCCGATTCGCTGTTCTCGCGCGCCGCGGAGATGGCGGGCGCCGATCCGGTGACCGCGCGCCGGCTGCGCAATTACCGGGCGATGCACCTCTTGAACCAGGGCATGGCCGCCGCCGCGCTGACCGAGCTCGACCGGTCGGTGCCGCCGCTCGCCGCCAGCAATGCGGTGGGCGAACTCGTCATAGACCGCGCGACCGCGGGCCGGCTCAGCGCCGAATCGCCGGGCGCGAGCCGGCTGCGGGGCTCCGAGGGCCTGACCCAGGAGGACAAGGCGCAGATCCTCGACGGCCAGGCGCTGCAGCTGCGCGGCACTATCCTCCACCTCCAGGGCCGCGACGCCGAGGCGGCGGCGCCGTTCAACCGGGCGCTCACCGAAATGGTCGCGATCCGCGGCGGCCGTATCGCCGCCACGGTCTGGCTGCGCGCCCAGATCCATGGCGAGCTCGCCGGCCTCGCCGAGCGGCGCGGCGACCAGACCGAGGCTGAGCGCCAGCATCGGGTCGCCGTCGCCTTACTGCTGCGGAGCTATCCCGGCTCCTCGGCGCTGATGAGCGCCAAGGGGCGGCTGGCCGGCTATTATGCGCGCACCGGACGGACCGAGCCCGCCCTCGTCCTGTATCGCGAGATCGTTGCCGCCAATGTCGACGGCGGCGACGCCTCGCCCGGCCTGCGCCGCGCGCTCGAGCCCTATTTCGAATTGCTGGTCCGGGAAGGCGCCGGCGCCGATGCGGCCGCCGATCTCTTCACCGCCAGCCAGATCCTGGTCCGCCCCGGCGTCGCCCAGACGCAGGCGGTGCTCGCGCGCGAGCTTTCCGGCGGCAGCGACGAGGCGGCGCGCATGTTCCGCCAGTCGGTCACCTTGACCCGCGACATCGAGCGCGGCCGGATCGAGCTCGCCCGGCTCGAGGCGAGCGACGCGCCGACGCCGGCCGCGACCGCGCGGATGGCGGAGCTGCGCATTTCGATCGGCCAGTGGCAGCAGGACCAGACCGCGATGCAGGCGCGGCTGGCGCAATTCCCGCGCTACCGGGCGGTGTCGAGCGGCGCGCTCCGGCTCGCCGACCTCCAGGGTCTGCTCCGGCCGGGCGAGGCCTATTACAAGATGCTCACCTTGGGCGACCATGCTTATGCGATCTTCGTCACGTCCGGTGGCGCGCGCGCCTTCCGGATCGGCGCGACCCCGCGCGAGCTCGAGCGCCAGGTCGACGCTCTGAGGGCGACGATCTCGGTGGTCGAGAACAACCGGCAGCTCACCTACCCGTTCGATCTCGAGCTTGCTCATCGGCTCTATCAGG
>DATKIV010000009.1:0-54073 GCA_035543935.1 Allosphingosinicella sp. | reverse complement strand
ACCGCCCAGAACCTCCGCAAGATGGCCAAGCTGCTCCCGACCGGGGCGCCGGCGATGGCCGGCTGAGGCTACCCAGCCTCGCTCGAGCTCGGCCCACGCGAACGTCCGCTTCTGTCAAAAGCGGACTTCTTCAACACAATCGGCCGAAAGCAGACTGTCGGGGTTTGAAGGGGTGAAATTCATCGCGACATTTAACCCGGGCCGCGCTTTCTATTTCGTCAAGCCTGTGCTTACTAGCGAATATCCGAGCGGCGCCTAGGAGCAAGGCATGCCAATCGTCTTTATGCACGGTGTCAACACCCGAGACCCGAAGCACTTCCAGCCGGTGCACGAGTATCTTCGTCGAATTGTTGCGCCGACGATCACTCAAGATCCAGACAATGTGTCAATCAGGGCGGCCGACTGGTTTCAACTTTGCGACCCACCCAAGTGGGGAGGAATCTCTCGGCCGGCCACCTTGCTTGGTCAGGGGGCGGAGATCGAACGCGACGAGTTAGTTGACGCGATAGTCGCAAAGATCCCGTCGGCGCCGGCACCCAGTTCGGGGTTTACGAGTGGTCAGACTAGTTCGCCGATTCAGAGGGCGCGGCTCGATCAGTTGAGCGACGACGATCTTGCCGATCTGATTACCGCCTCGGTGTCGAGCGAAAATGTTGGTGGGCTGCAAAGGGCACGGATTGGCATTGCCGCCGATCGCGTGGTGCACAGTCCAGCAATCCGCACACAGCTTAGTGCCGCGTCTGATCTTCAAGCTCAGCTCAAGATACTTTCTGATGCAGTCCAAGCTGACGTCGAACAGCAATCTGCGCTGGTAGGTCAGGGCGCGCTGGATTTTCTTCGCGGAATGCGTGACCGGTTGACCGAAAGCCTATCTCGCGTGATCGACAGCCCGGGCGCAGCATTAAGCTTGTCAGCTGGTGAGGTCAGACCGAAGCTCAATGACTTTGTAACTCGTTTCCTAGGGGACGTTCTTTTTTACATGACTCGGCGTGGCACCGCGGCCGTACCAGGACCGATCCCACGCGTGCTCATGGATGAGCTCGTTCGTGCTCAGGCCAACAAGGAGGCGCGCGGTGGCGAGCCGATCGTCCTTCTGACGCACAGTATGGGTGGCCAGATTGCGTACGACGTGCTGACATCGTTCTTGCCGGCTTCTCAAAGCCACACAAAGGTGGATTTCTGGTGCGCTACGGCAAGCCAAGTCGGCTTTTTTGAGGAGCTCAACATGTTTCTCGCGAGTTCTTCCTCGTTCTCGAAGGCGACGGGAAAACCAACTCCCGTTGTCCGCACGAATCTCGATCATTGGTGGAACGTGTGGGATCGCAACGACATCATCAGCTTCACCACCAAAGGGATTTTTGCGAGCGGTATCGACGACGAGGACTACTGGAGCGGTATGTCGCTGGCGGCAGCGCATGGAGGTTACCTTGAACGACCCAGCTTTTACAGGCGCTTCGCCGGCAAGCTGAAAGCGGTACGCTCGCGAGGAGGCCACTAAGGTGCCGCTCGAAGCGAGTAAGACCGAACCGGGGCTTTGGGTCGACGGGGATGGCCTGGCCGACGGTTCGGGAGTGCACGCGCTGATCATTGGAACGAGTCGCTACGATCATCTGGGGGATGGGAGCAACCCGGCCCCGGAAACCTATGGGCTGGCACAATTAAGTGCCTCGGCGCTAACCGCCTATCAGTTCTTCGTGTGGTTGCGGGACGTCTACTTCTTGGATGGCTGGCCGGTCGCCAGTGTGCGACTCCTTATGTCGCCGCTGCGAAAGGGCGTCGGAAACGCTGCCACCGACGAGCTCGAAAATTGTGATGCGGATGTGTGCCGACATGCGCCGGAAGCGACGTTCGACAACTGCAAGAGCGCCCTGGAGAACTGGTACGCGGACATGGAGGCCTTGAGGGCGCCGGCTACGGGACGCAGCCTCTTCATGTTCAGCGGACACGGGTTGGAGCGTCGGCAGAATTACCAAATATTGCTACCAAGTGACTATCTGCGGCCACCCGGTCGGCTCGCCAATAACGCGATCAGTACGCCGAATATCTCCGACGCGCTGTCCTATCTTCAGCGGGTCTCCTCTCACGTGCTGCTGCTCGATGGCTGCCGCAACGATATTGACAGGCTGCGGGGTGCTAGCGGGGCAAAAATCCTCAATGACGAGCAAGCCATCGCGATCAATCCCCTGTACGAAAAGGGGGCGCTCTATGCGACCGCCTCGGGCCTCAGAGCCTATTCGCCGAAGGCTGGCGGCCTGTCGCTTTTCGGGCAGGCCTTGCTCGATGGATTGAGGAACCGGCCGGAACCGATGCTGAATGAGACTCCGCTCGAGCTGACCCGTCGTGGGTCCATCGCGACCGTCGAGATCAACCGGCTTGGGAGCTATATGAAGGGGCGCGTGGCGGCCCTGATCAACGCCGCAAGAGAAGACGTCATTCAGATCGTTCGCTCGGAGGTTGCCTCGTCCGATCCGGGGAGGCCGATAGAGCTCGCAGAGTTTCCACCCAACGACGAGATGACGCCGGAAGACGAGTTCAGTTTGGACGCGACGCGGGGTCCGGAGCGTCCTGGGCCTGCTGCAAGTCCGCCGGCCGCGTGGTTCCACAAACGTTATCAGGCAGCTCGCGAGGCCCATGTGCCGGGACCGAGCGCCAGCCGCGCGGAGCATTTCAACGGCTTGCACGCTATATTCGGCGCGGAGGCGGTAACGCTCCCGTGGCTCGAAAAGCTTCGCGTCGTGGCACTGTCGACGGGCGAGACATTTGATCATAGCGGCGTCGAGCTTCTGTCGTCGGCCAAAGCCGTCAGAACCTCGCCGCTGCATCGTGTACAAATTGCTTTCCGTGTGGGTCCCGATGACCCAATCGGACATGTGATGATGATCGAGGACGAAAGCGGCCGACGCTTCTGTTGTGTCTTGCCCAGCGATCTCGACAAACGCATCTTTCACCTAGAGATTGATGTCGAAGGCCAGGAGTACATCAACTTCGCGGCCTATCTGGCGCCTGAGAATCAAGGGCTGACGGGACGTATCGCCGCCGCTTGGCAGCAATTGCGCGCACGCGATCCAATCGCCGCCGCAGCGGGTCTCGCAGCGAATGGCACGGAGGAGCTTCTTGACCAAGTATTCCGAGATGGAGAGGTCGCGCTTCGGCAGAAACTGCGTGCGCCTCTGGCCGCAACCGTTGGTGCGATCCTGCTTCTCAAGAGCAATCAGTTCGACCGTATGCACGATTGGCCGCGCAACCTCGCAAACTGGTTTCCGACTATCCCGGACGGTGTTGTATTGTGGGCTGAGCAATGTCGACGCATGGCCCGGGGCGATGCCCTTGATGCCGAACTCCTTCCATGGTTCGTCAAAGAGATGTCAAACCGCAGTCTGCCGTTCACGTCGGACGGGTTTGATCTGGCGTCTGATCTTGTGAGCGATATCGTGCGCGGGCGTCTGCAAGCCGACGGCGCCACACGACGCGCAGCTCGAGCCCTCGCGGTTCGCCTGGACCGGGTGTCGCCATTTTTCCGGGATACGGGACTTTTCTGCACTTTTGCGAGCTTTTCGCCGGACTGGGATCCCCGGCTTCTGCTTGGTCCTGTCATCGGAGAACGGGCAGGTCCCGCGGGCTGAGACCAGTCGGCAATCCAAGGGTGATGCAAATGCCGAAGAAAAGAGATGAGCGCCCACCTTCGGAGCCGACCGATCCGGACAAGTCGTGGTTTTACAGGGCCGAGCCTCCGCCGACGGTGTCGGACGACCGGCATCATTTGGCGCTCAATCCGCAGTTCGATCGACCAGGATTGAACCGTCATGGGGGCTTTGAGGAAAGCAAGCCGTGGTTCGTTTCAGGAATCACCGGTGTCAAGGAGGGGTTCGAAAACGCCATGCGCGTCATGGTCACCTCCGACAATGCCATGTGCCAGATCGACGTGGAGCAGCGTCTGAGTTCGCTCCGGGCGGCGTTAGAATTGATGGAGGCAGTCAGGGACGATCAAAATGCGGCCGACGCCATCGCCGACAAGGAAGGATTAGTGCTTGGATCGGTGGCCGCGGCGCTGATGGCGCGACGGGACGGAGATCCGGAACAGAACCGCCGGGTTGCGATCGACTATTACCAGCGTGCCTTGCGGCACTTCATCCTCCATGACGACCGTCCCAACATCACCAAGACCAAATACAATTTGGCAGATGCGTATTCGGCCGGCGTCAAGTCCGACGATCGCAGCGATGGCAGGCTGGCGCTAAGCTATCTGCGCGAGGCCATTGCAGAGACGTCACCGTCGGCAGGTGGGTTGCTGGGCTTGAGGGCCCGTCTGAATTTCGCGAGTCTTGCGGGGCACATCGCGGAAGATGGCGACAACGCAAGCGTCATCGAGGAAGCTATCGTTTATGTCGAGGAAGTCGTGGCTGTGGTCTCAGGAACCGAGGCGAGGCAGGTTGGATCGTCTGCCTTCAATACCCTCGGTGCCCTTTATGCGATACGTCAGCGGGGCGATCGCCGGAGCAACCTTCAACAGGCGATAGGATATTTCGAGAAAAGCCTCGCGGAGCGCCTCGATCACGAGGAACCCAATGAGAGGAGTACCGCCAAATCCAATCTGCTGTCGATTAAACGCGCCTACGCGCGGGAGTTTGCAGATGAGGGAGCAGATGAGGCGCTTGAGGACATCCTGGCGCAAAGAGAACAAAGGATTGCTGATCTTGCTAAGCAGGGCAGGTTCCTGCTCGCCGCCGATGAGACGGTCAACCTAGCGAGAGACCTGCTTTCCCGTTCGCCGGGGAAAGAGGCTGAACTTGAACGTGCGCGTGAACTGATCGCGAGCGCGGTCGCAACATTTGGAGACCGTGGCGCCGTCTCGGAAATGGTCGAGGCGCTGCACCTGCTGCATCTGGCAGACCTCAAGCTTGGAGATCTGATGGCAGCTGCGTTCCATGGATGGCACGCCCTCGCTCTCTCCGAGCATCTGGAAGAGGGCGGTTTTGAGATCGAACGCGTTCGTGAAATTTCGCAGGGCCTCAAGGGACTCGATGCTCGCGTAGCCCTGTTGTTCCTCTCAGCAGGAGAAACCGCCGCAGCGTTGGACGCTCTTGAGTTCGGCCGGGCGCGGTTCTTGCGCTCGTCGCTTCGTCTGAGCGCGTCGAGCCCGGATTTTCGTGCACAGGCGACACAAGCGCGGGCTAGACTCATCGCGCTCGAGCGCGAAGTCACGCAATCCGACAATCCTTCGAGCGACCGGTTGGAAGCGTTTGTCAAAGCGCGCGAGGAGGTCGCGGCGCTCGAACCTATCGACAACGCGGCCTCACCGGAACCGGATGAAAACGCTCTCCGCCGCACTTGGCGCGTGGTCGAGCGACTGATGCACACTTATCGCGCGCTGATCATCCCAATCTTCGACCGGAATCGCTATGCAGTCGCGGTTTTGGGTCTCCAGGGGAAAGAGCTGCGCGCTGCGACTGTTTTCCACGAATTTGATCTTGCGGCGCTTCTTGAGCGCTGGAATGCCGCCGATTGGGAAGAGCCGGTGGCGCGAAAGGCCACCATCGATGCGCTGATGACGGATCTTTGGGACAGCTTTGGGGTCTTTGCCGCGCAGGGATTGATGCGGCGCGAGATCCCGTTGGGATCGCGGGTCGCGATTGTTCCACAAGGTGAGTTCGGTCAATTACCCCTGACGCTCGCGCTCCACTCGGAAAGCGGCACCGTGCTGGGGGACATGTTCGAGTTTTCCATGGTGCCGAGCATAGCGGCTCTCGATCGCGCCGTTTCGGATCCGGAAGTCCCAACCCTCGCCGCAGTCCTCAACCCCGGCGGAGACTTACCCTTCGCCGCCGTTGAGGCGATTAATTGCCGGTCAGTGTTCGCTTCGGATGAGGCAGCCAGCACCTACTTGTCTGGAGCTGAATGCACGAAGCATGCGGTCCTGACCGCTCTGCAATCTCGTAGCCACTGGCTCTTTTCGACCCACGGGGCATTCGACCCTGTCGATGTGCGCAGGTGCGGGTTGCAGCTGGCCGGCGGCGAGTTTCTTTCGCTCGACGACCTTTTCACGCTCACCGACCTCGAGCCGCCACGATTGGTGATTCTCGCCTCATGCGACACGGGCCACCACCTAGCTGGATCGGCCGCAGATGAATTCATTGGCCTGCCGCTCGGCTTCCTGCAATTGGGCGCGGGAGCTGTTCTGGCCACACGCTGGCCGGTCAGTGATGTGGCCACGGCGCTGTTCGTTTCCGCTTTCATGACTAGTCACATTTTGAAGCGGAATCGGCCTGCGTTTGCCCTTCAGGACGGGCAGCATTGGGTGCGCGAGGCAACTGTCGAACAGCTGCGTCCAATAGTGACCAACTTTATTGCCGACAACATTCCGCCAGCGACTCGCTCGGCGCTCCAAGAATTTGATCGTGCGCTTGCCGACATGCATCCATCGAGGCAGGTATTTCATCATCCCTATTATTGGGGTGGCTTCACTATTTACGGCGCTTGACCGAGGAGTCTTGGCAGCCGCGACGTGAACCTCAACAGTTAGCGCCCGAACTATCGTGCGTATAGCTCATTGTCGCCATTTCGGAAGCGAATCGGATTTGGATAGATGTCTGTAACGGGTCGTATGCCGAATGGCAGCTTTCCCTAACCAGGTCCATTGAGCGCCAGAGTCGTCAGCTGGCGCAACTTCTCTCCTCACAGGGACTGATCGCTTCCCGTCGCCAATCCAAGCGAACGGCCAAGCGTTCAAAACGGGAGAAGCGTATCAAGTAGCGATGGAGGCTGTAAGACCACTTCGAGCTGGTCCTCCAGAGGCTGGATCCGCCCGAAAGCAGACGGGCCGCTATCGGCCACTTCCGGAAACCGTACAGGGAATTTTGCCTCCAGAGACGTGGGCCGTGTTCGCGGCAGATTCGAGGGGGAGGATCGACTTTCCCGGCACGGTTATGAGGGCAAAAAGCCGCAGAATTGCGCCGTTTTTCGGCTGGTCTCTGCGAGAGACTAAGACCCGCGGTACTGCGTGGAGGCCCGAGGGGGAATCGAACCCCCGTGAAAGGATTTGCAGTCCTCTGCGTCACCACTCCGCCATCGGGCCGCCGCCCGGCGAAATGGGCGGGATTGGCTTGGCTGTCAACCGGGCGCGCGCTAGGTTCCGCCGATGCAGGCCGCCGCTTCACTGGCGCGCAGGGCGCTGAAGCCGATCCTCGATTTCGCGCTGCCGCCGCGCTGCCCGGGCTGCGGCGCGGTGACCGAGGAACCGCACCGCTTCTGCCTCGATTGCTGGTCGGCGCTCGCCTTCCTCGGCCCGCCCTGCTGCGCGCGCTGCGCCTTGCCCTTTGACTATGAGACGGGCGCCGGGGTCGAATGCGGGCGCTGCTCGGCCGAGCCGCCCGCCTTCGACCGGCTGCGCGCTGCGGTCGCTTATGGCGAAATCTCGCGGCGGGTCGCGCTCAAGCTCAAATATGGCGGCCGGCCGGGCATTGCCGAGACGATGGCGCGGTTCATGGCGCGGCACCTCGACGCCGGCGAGGACTGGCTGCTGGCGCCGGTGCCGCTGCATCGCTGGCGGATCTGGCGGCGCGGCTACAACCAATCGGCGCTGATCGCCACCGCTCTGGCCGGCCGCGCGCGGCTCGAGACCCGGCTCGATCTGGTCGAGCGGGTCAAGGCGACGCCGCCGCTGCGCGACATGGATCCGCGCGAGCGCCGCGACGCGGTGCGCGGCGCCTTCCGCGTCAACGCCCGCCACAAGGCGGAGGTGAAAGGCAGGGCGATCCTGCTGATCGACGACGTCTACACCAGCGGCGCCACCGCCAATGGCTGCGCGCGCATCCTCAAGCGCGCCGGCGCCGGGCGCGTGGACATCCTCGCCTGGGCGCGCGTTGTGAAGGGCGGCGATCATTGACAAAGCGCGGCCGCCGTCGCCACTTCGGCCGCTGGAGGAGCCTATGGCGCGCGTCGAAATCTACACCAAGATCTTCTGCTCCTATTGCGCGCGCGCCAAGCGCCTGCTCGGCGACAAGGGCGTCGACTATGAGGAACATGACATCACTTTGGGCGGACCCAAGCGCGCGGAGATGATCCAGCGCGCCGCCGGCCGCACGACGGTGCCGCAAATCTTCATCGGCGACACGCATGTCGGCGGCTCGGACGACCTCCACGCGCTCGACGCCGAGGGCCGGCTCGATCCTATGCTGGCGGCATGAAGGTCGCGCTCTTTCAGGCGCAAACCGGCATCGAGCCCGGGGAGAATTGCGCCGAGCTGGCCGGACGCGTCCACGAGGCGGCGGCCGGCGGCGCGGCGATTCTGTTTACGCCCGAGATGAGCGGCCTGCTCGACCGCGACCGGAGCCGGGCGATGCGGCATCTCCATCTCCAATCGGACGATCCGGTGCTGGCGACGGTGCGCGCCGCGGCCGCCAAGGCCGGGATCTGGGTCCATCTCGGCTCGCTGGCCCTGCTCGCGCCGGACGGCGACAAATTGCTCAACCGCGGCTTCGTCATCGACGATAAGGGCGAGATCCGCGCCAGCTACGACAAGATCCATTTGTTCGACGTCGACCTGCCGACCGGCGAGAGCTGGCGCGAATCCGCGGCTTATGAGCGCGGTGGGCGCGCGGTGGTGGTCGAGACGCCGGCGGGCGCGCTCGGCCTCTCCATCTGCTACGATCTGCGCTTCGCCGGCCTCTATGCGGCCTTGAGCAACGAAGGCGCCACGATCCTGTCCATCCCCGCCGCCTTCACCGTGCCGACCGGCGAGGCGCACTGGCACGTGCTGATGCGCGCCAGGGCGATCGAGGCGGGCGCCTTCGTCGTCGCGGCGGCGCAGGTCGGCCGGCATCAGGACGGGCGGACCACCTACGGCCATTCCCTGGTCGTCGACCCGTGGGGCGAAGTGCTGCTCGACATGGGCGGCGACGCGCCCGGCCTTGGCTTTGCCGAGCTCGATCCGGATTTGGTCGAGGAGGTCAGGCGGCGGCTGCCAGCGATCTGGCACCGGCGGCCGATCCCGCCGCCCGAGCACGTTCGCTGATGATCATCTTCGATCTCAAATGCGGGCCGCAAGGCCATGTCTTCGAAGCCTGGTTCGGCTCGACCGAGGATTATGAAGCGCAGCGGGCGCGCGGCCTCGTCGCCTGCCCGATCTGCGGCGCCGGCGATGTCGACAAGGCGCCGATGGCGCCCAACATTCCGGCGAAGGGAGCGCCCCCCAAGGCGGTGAAGGCGGTGCTTGCCGACATGGCGGCGGCGCAGAAGAAGATGCTCGCCGGCTCGGATTTCGTCGGGGACAAGTTCGCCGACGAGGCCCGCGCCATCCATCTCGGGGAATCGGAAGCGCGCGCGATCCACGGCCAGGCGACGCCGCAGGAGGCGGAGGATCTGCGCGACGAGGGCATCCCCGTCGCGCCCTTGCCCTTCCCGGTGCCGCCGCCGGAAACTGAGAACTGAGCCTGTTCTAGTAGAGGCCGGGGATCAGCCGCCAGCGTACGTCGGCCTTATAGTCGCGATAGGCCTGGTCCTGCGAGAGGAACTTCTCCTCCTCGTCGATGCGCAGCAGCATGGCAAGCCACGCCACCGCATAGACGATCGCGTTCCAGAAGGAGGGGTTGAGGAGCAGGAAGCCCGCCTGGGTGATGACATATCCCGAATACATGGGATGGCGGACAAGCCTGTAGACGCCGCCGCGGCGGACCCCGCGGCAGGCGGCGACGATGCCGAAGCTGCGCCGCAGGAAGGCCTTGGCGGCGAGGCTGAGGAAGAGGCCGAACATCATCAGCAAGGCCGCGGCCTCAACGGGTATGAGCGTGCCGCCATGCGGCAGCACCAGCAAAGGCGCGCAGGTTCCGACGACCGCCACCGTCCAGGCATAAGCGGTGGTCGCCATCGGCCCCGGGCGGCGGACCAGCACGAGGAAGGCGGTGAACGTCTCGGAGACCAGGATCAGCATGTTGTAGGGCTGGCCCGACACGCTCGGCAGGACGCGCGAGGCGAACCAGACGAAGAGGAGCAGGAGGAAGAGCCGCTCGCACAGATCGAAAACGAGCGTCTCGTGGATGCGCTTTCGCGCCGGCGGGGCCGCCGGTGGGGTCGTCGTCAAAGTGGTCGCCATGTGGGCCTCCGTTTCGCAGCGGATACCAGCGGAGGGTTAATAAGCGGTGAGACCTCGCCCGGGGCGCGGCAATTGACCCTGCGCGGCGCTTGCGCCAAACGGCGCCTGCGGCCGGCGGCCCCGTAGCTCAGCAGGATAGAGCGAGTGATTCCTAATCACTAGGCCACAGGTTCGAATCCTGTCGGGGTCACCAGCCGTTCATTTCCCCGGAGCCACGATGGCGTATAGAGTCGGCAGCGAGGGGGGAGGGGGATGAAGCCCATCCGCAAGATCAGCAGACGTTCGTTCCTGGCCCGGGTCGGCGGCGTCTCGGCGCTGGCGCTGACCGGCTGCGCGACGCCGCGCGGGGAGACCGAGCCCTACGATCCGCTCGAAAACGCGGCGCCGCGCGAGCGCGGGCGCGTGCTGCCGGGCGGCGAGGCGCGGGGCTGCACCGACGGCGATTCGGGAAGAAGCTCCGATCCGCCCGGCCGCGGCCGGCGCTGCGCCGTCGGCCGGACGCGCAGCCGCGACCGCCATTGAGGCCGGGAGTATCGCTCGGCCGCGCCGGCGTGTATTCGGCGCGGCGAGGGAGAAAAGAATGAGCGAAGCCGGTATGGAGGATGGCGATCTGGTCGAGGCGCCCGGCAAGGTCAGGGTGCCGCGCGACGTCGCCGAGGCGGTGCGGACGCTGATCCGCTGGGCGGGCGACGATCCCGACCGCGAGGGGCTGCGCGACACGCCGGCCCGCGTCGCCCGCGCCTGGCGCGAATATGCCAGCGGCTATGCCGAGGATCCCGCCCATCATCTCAGCCGCACCTTCGAGGAGGTGGGCGGCTATGACGAGATCGTGCTCTTGAGGGACATCCCCTTTCAGTCGCATTGCGAGCATCACCTCGCGCCGATCATCGGCAAGGCGGCGATCGCCTATCTGCCCGGCGACCGCGTCGTCGGCATCTCCAAGCTTGCCCGCGTCCTGCACGGCTTCTCGCGCCGCCTCCAGGTCCAGGAACGGCTGACGGCGCAGGTCGCCGACACGATCTGGGAGCATTTGCGGCCGCAGGGCGTGGCCGTGGTGATCGAGGCGACCCACGCCTGCATGACCGCGCGCGGCGTCTCGACGCCCGACGTGATGATGACCACCAGCCGGATGATGGGCGTGTTCCGCGAGGACGAGCGCAGCCGCCGCGAGGTCCTCGCTTTGATGGGCTATTGATGCGCGCGGCGGGCGCCTTGCTGCTGCTGCTCGCGGCCTGCGGCGGCGGCCCGGGCGGCGAGAATGCCGGCATCACCACCAACCAGCTCGAGTGGCTCGCGACGGCACGGCCCGAGCCGGTCGCGGATTCCCAGCTCGCGGCGCGGCCGCAGGCGCTCGCCCGCGCCGATCTGGAGGGCGCGGGCATGCCGCAACCCGCCTGCGACTTCAGCAAGAACGGCCATATGCTGCTGGCGACGACGCCGGGCGACGCCATCGCCCGCATCGATGGCCGCCTCTATCATTTCAGCCATTCGAGCCCGGCCGGGCCGACCGGCGGCTTCTTCGAGGACCGCCAGCTCAGCATCAGCGTCGGCCGGGTCGCCGAAACCACCGGCCGCGCCGGCCGCTGGACGGCGCGGATGACGGTCACCAACCGCCGGCCGAACGCGCAGGTCGAAATCGTGGGGACATGGCGCTGTGGCTGAGGATCGGGAGAGGCTTGTGAAGCAGAGCGAACGGACCCCGCTGCGGCGCGTGATCATGGCCAGCATGATCGGCACGACGATCGAATGGTACGATTTCTTCCTCTACAATTCGGCCGCAGCTTTGGTCTTCAACCGACTGTTTTTCCCTCAATTCGATCCGCTAACCGGCACTCTCCTCGCTTTTGCCACTTATGCGCTGGGCTTCGTCGCGCGGCCTTTGGGCGGAATCGTCTTCGGCCATTTCGGCGACCGCATCGGGCGCAAAAGGCTGCTCATGCTGAGCCTGGTGCTGATGGGCGCGGCGACGGTGCTGATCGGCCTGCTGCCGACCTATGACGCGATCGGCATCTGGGCGCCGGCCGCTTTGATCGTGCTGCGCCTGGTCCAGGGCTTCGCGGTCGGCGGCGAATGGGGCGGCGCGGTGCTGATGGCGGCCGAGCATGGCGACGCCGCCCGGCGCGGCTTCTGGGCGAGCTGGCCTCAGGCCGGCGTCGCCGCCGGCTTCCTGCTTTCGGCGGGCATGCTCGCCGCGATCAACGCCACTTTGAGCGAGGCCGATTTCCTCGCCTGGGGCTGGCGGGTGCCGTTCCTCGCCTCGGTCGTGCTGGTCCTGGTCGGCTGGTACATCCGCAACCGGGTGGCGGAGAGCCGGCTGTTCGAAGCGGCGATCGAGGAGGCCGAGGCGCCGCCGAAGCTGCCGGCGCTCGAAGTGTTCCGCGAGCGGCCCAAGGCGGTCCTCCTCGGCGCCGGGCTGAGGGTCGGCGAGAACATTTCTTATTACATCCTCACCGCTTTCTCGCTGACTTTCCTGGTCGAGATTTCCGCGGAAAGCCGCGCTTTGGCGCTGAACGCACTGCTGATCGGCGCGGCGGTGCAATTCTTCGCCATTCCCCTGTTCGCGGCGCTGTCGGACCGGATCGGCCGGCGTTTCGTCTATGCGTTCGGCGGATTGGGGCTGGCGGCCTGGAGCTTTGCCTTGTTCCCCCTGCTGGCCAGCGGCAACAATGCGCTGATCGTCCTCGCTCTGGTCGTCGGGCTCGTCCTGCACGGCGCCATGTACGGGCCGCAGGCGGCGATGATCGCGGAGCTGTTCCCGACGCGAATCCGCTATTCCGGCGCCTCGATCGCTTATCAGCTCACCGCCATCTTCGCGGGCTCGCTGGCGCCGATCGTCGCCCTGTGGCTCTACCGCAAATATGATTCGGCGCTGCCGGTGGCGATCTATGTCGGCACCGCCTGCGCGATCAGCGGCATCACCGCCTTGCTGGCGCGCGAGACCAAGGGCCTTGAGCTGTCGGAGATTCGCTAAGCCACTGTTTTTCGGGCGAATGGCACAACTGGCACGAGTGGCACGAGAGTCACATGGAATCGCGGGGGGTGTCCCTCCCCGATGCGCCAGGCAGGGCGCGCTGCAAGGGCCTCTGCGACGGAGGCTGGGAGATCAACAGATTGAAAGAGCCGAGTCGCGGCCAGTCTGATGGAAGAAATCCTACATTTCAAGACTTTGCCTATGGCCCCTGTGGTCCGCATCTACCCTATGGCTATACCGGGAAGAGCAGCGGATTCAGTTCGTCGTCCAGCGCCTGAAATGCCTGAAACACATCCGGCACGTCTGGCAAAGCCATTTGCTCGGGGCGTGCATAGCGAAAATAATGCTGGCTGTATGGCTCGTTGAGATGCTCCGCTATTTCACGGAGGTTAGGTGCCGCTGAATGGAAGCCCCGTCCCTCGACGGCATTGAGCGCCTCGACCAGTTTATGCCCGATTGCTCGAAGTGACTTTTCGTCCGCCTGGCCACCGTGGAGCACGAATGCCGACTTGAGATATAGTTCCAAGCTCAGCCCGATCAGATAGTGGATGGAGAGCGAGTACGTGCCGTTGAAGACGGATGCCTCCGGATCCGGGTGGTCATCGTCCACCGCCTTCTCAAGGGCGGCATTGTAGAGCAGGTTGCACGCCAGCGCGTGTGCCCTTGCGGACTTGTAGAGGCTTCGTGCGACTTCGATACTCACCCTTCAAAGACCGGTCGTGAAACCCACATAGTCGTCCCGTTCGAGCAGTTCGCGCCGCCGCTCAGCGTCTCGGTCCTCTTGCAGGCCCTTCAGCGCGGGCAGAACGCGGTTGTCGTAGACCCACTTCTGCTTGTCCGAGAGGCTATCATACCCCTCGTGGATGAACTTTTGGGCGATGCCGTAAGCTGCCGACTCCTCGTCAAGATGCCCCTCGTCAACGGCGTCCGATACCATTTCATACAGTTCGAAATCGACGTGGTCGTTCCAACCCATGTCACGGCTCCTATTAGCTCGTAGGCACGTTATCACAGCCAAGCGCAGGTAGGGACCAACATTAGCGACGGGCCAGCAGCAGTCACACCTGACATCGCCAGGGCGCGATCGCCTCTACCGTCTCGCGCATAACTCCAACAAGGTCGATGGCGCTACGGCTAAGGCTTGTCGCCCCAGCGGCGCAGCAGATTGGCCTGGACGAGCTGGAGGCGGGTGTAGTTTTCAGGCGCCATGCCGAGGCCCTCGAGCGCGGCGACCTCGTTGAGCTCGTAAAGCAGCTCGCGCCGGACCTTGTCGGCGATGCGGCTCTGGATGAAGGTGATCGCGACCAGCCGCTCGCCTTTGGTCACCGGCTCGACCTCGTGGAGCATGTCGGACGGATAGACGATCGCGCTGCCGGCCCCGCTCTTGAAGCTGATCTCGCGGGTGCCGAGCTGGATGCGGAGCGCGCCGCCTTCGTAGCTTGCGGGGTCGCTGAGGAAGATCGTCGCGCTGAGGTCGGAGCGCAGGCCGACATTGCCGAGCTGCAGGAAGGCGGCGTCGGCATGGGCGCCGTAGCGCATGTCGGGCGTGTAGCGGGTCATCATCGGCGGCAGCATCGCGACCGGGAAGGCGAAATTCTGGAACTCCTCCTGGCCGTAGAGCGCCTGGGTCAGGATTTGCGAGGAGCGCTGATAGGCGGCCTCGTCGTGGAGCTGGAGGTTCTGCTTGACCTTCGAGTGCGGATTGCTGATCCGGCCGTCGACGAAATTGGCGGCCGCCGCGATGGCGCGCAGCTCCGCCACCTGGCCGGCGTCGAGAACCCGAATCTCCCTGAACATCACGCTCCCCCTTGCGCGCGGCGAATCGCCCCGGCGGCGGCAGGATAGCGGCTTTCGAGCCCCCCTAGCCAGTTCAGCGCGTCGCGGATCGGGCCCGCGTGGCGGCGGCGGGCGTCGGCCAATATCTCGCGCCTGAGCGCGGGGCTATAGTCATAGTCGAGCGCCTTGGAATAGCGGCCCATCAGCGGCCCTTCGCAGATCGCCCGCGCCGTCGCTTGATCCGCCTCATGGCCGAAATGGCTGGCGATGGCGGTGAAATGGGCCCCGGGATCGGCGAGGAAAACATCGAAATCCAGCCACATGACGGTGCCGGCGGGCAGACGCGACGCGGCGGCTTCGAGCGAGGTCATCTCGCAGGTCCAGCCCAGAGCGGCCCTGAGCCCGTCATGCATGGCTGCAAGGTCCGCATCGAGCCCCGGGCAGCGGCGCTGGAGCCGGGCCAGGCGGATCGGGCTCAGCGCCTGCAGCGTCTGCCAGCTATTCTCGCCGGCGAGGATGTTCTCCAGATAATGGGACGGCGTGGCGTAGAGGAATAGGGCGCGCGACCCCGGCGGCACCAGCCGGTCGGCGATCTCGCTGGTGAAGCTCGTCGCCTTCACATTGGCGCGCTGCTCCGGCCGGAAGGTGCGCGAGAGGAGGGCCGTCAGCGCGTCGAACCGCGCGGGCGCGGGCGGGCTTTCCGCGAAGCTCCTGAGCAGAAGCGGCTCGCGCAGGGCGAAGACGGTGTCGAGCTCGCCGAGCAGCCGCGAGATCAGGGTCGAGCCGACATTGCCGATATGGAAGATATATTGGGCGTCGCGCCTCGCCTCGGCCGGCATGGCCGGCCAGGGCGCCTGCCTGATCTCGGACGCGGGGCCGAGCATGCGCTGATCGAGGAAGCTCGCCGCCCGATAATCGGCCTTGGTCATGCGCAGGAAGGCGAGCCCGTCGGTGGCCGGATCGGCGGCGAAGGGCAGCCATTCGGGCGAGGCGGCGTCGATCATGCGGCTATTGGGTGCGGACCCTGGGCAAGCCAGGCTCTCATCGTCTCCGCAGCGGCGCCCCTGCGCCCCGGATCATTGCTCCTGACATCTGCACGGTCCCGGAGGAGCAAAGAATGGGCCGTCGCGGGACTGCCCCTCGACCTGGCCCTCCTGAAGAAGCCGCCGGGAGCCGTCCCCGGCTTCGTCCCATTCCTGCTGGGTGCGGCAATAGCGGGTCGAAAGCCGCGTCCCGCTGCGGACCAGGTTCCGGCAGACCCTGCGGCTGCGATCACCTTGCGCCGCGGGCTGCGCCTCGGTCGCGGCGGGCTCGCCGGCGACGCCGGGGCTCGCCCACAAAGCGCCAAAGCCCATCGCCAAGGCGCACGCCGCCACAATCGACTTCACACCCATGTTTCCCTCCGATTTTCGCTGCCGCGCCGTCAGCTCCGGACGTGAAGATAGACGAAAATCGACTAGAAAGGGAGCCTGCGTTTCAGCGCGTGGCGCCTGGCGCCAGCCATGAGATAAGAAAAAGGCCGCCGGCTCACGAGAACCGACGGCCTTCCTCTGATTGGCATTCGGGTCAGGCCTTGTCGGCCGACTCGCTGTCCTCGCCGGTCTCTGCTTCGGGAGCCTCCCCGGCGGGCGCTTCCTCGGCCGGAGGCTCGTCCGCGGTCGCTTCCTCGGCGGCCGCGGCCTCCTCGGTGGGCGCAGCCTCTTCAGCGGCCGGCTCCGGCGCGATCTCGCCCGGCTCCAGGCTCGCGTCGCGCTCCTCGATGAAGCCCGACACGTCCTTCTCGAACATCTCGGCCATCACGTCCTTGCCCGCCGCCTGCAGCTCGGCCTCTTCGGGCGAGCGGGCGATGTTGACCGAGATGGTGACCGAGACTTCCGGGTGGAGCGCGATCTTCACGTCCTGGAGGCCGATCGCCTTGATCGGGCGATCGAGGACGATCTGGTTCTTGGCGATCTTGTGGCCCTGGGCCTCCAGCGCCTCGGCGAGGTCGCGGGCGGAAACCGAGCCGTAGAGCTGGCCGGTATTGGAGGCCTGGCGGATCAGCTGGACCTTGGCGCCGTCGACCTTCTCGGCCTCGACCTCGGCCGCGCCGCGGCGCTCGACGTTCTGCGCCTCGATCTTCTCGCGATTGGCCTCGAAGACCTTGCGGTTCGAATCGTTGGCGCGCAGCGCCTTGCCGTTGGGCAGGAGGAAGTTGCGGGCATAGCCGTTCTTCACCTTGACCACGTCGCCGATCGAGCCGAGCTTCTCGATGCGCTCGAGCAATATGACGTCCATCGCTCTGGCTCCTTATCTGACGACGTAGGGGAGCAGGCCGAGATGGCGGGCGCGCTTGATCGCCTTGGCCAGCTCGCGCTGCTTCTTGGTGGAGACCGCGGTGATGCGGCTGGGGACGATCTTGCCCCGCTCGGAGACGAAGCCCTGGAGCAGGCGGACGTCCTTATAATCGATCTTGGGCGCGTCCTTGCCGGAGAAGGGGCAGGACTTGCGGCGGCGGAAGAATGGGCGTGCCATCGTGTCTGGTCCCTTCTTTTAGCGTTCGAAATCGTCGCGGTCGCGGCCACGGCCGCCCCGGTCGCCGCGATCCCCGCGGTCGCCACGATCACCACGATCGTCGTCGCGCCGCTTGTCGCGGTCGCCGCGGCGCATCATCGCGCTCGGGCCCTGCTCATGCTCATCAACCTTGATGGTCATGTAGCGGATGACGTCCTCGTTGATCTGGGTCTGACGCTCCAGCTCGGCGACCGCCGGGGCGGGCGCGTCGAAATCGAGCGCGACATAATGGGCCTTGCGGTTCTTCTGGATCCGGTAGGCGATGTTGCGGAGGCCCCAGGTCTCGGTCCGGACGACCTTGCCGCCATGGTCCTCGACGATCTTGGTGGCGGTTTCCGCCAGCGCGTCGACCTGGGCCTGGGCCAGGTCCTGACGCGCGAGAAAGACATGCTCGTAGAGCGGCATGTTGCGCTATTCCTTCTTTTGACCGATCGCTGACGCCGCCCGTTGCGGACGCCCCTCCGGCTGTCGTCTTGAAATGCCGACCGGGGCGAAAAGGCATGGCCTCCGCCCCGGACTGGGGGGCATGTGGCGGAATGGGCGGGGAAAAGCAAGTCTCCAGAAACG
Organism: Allosphingosinicella sp.; assembly: GCA_035543935.1. GTDB lineage: Bacteria > Pseudomonadota > Alphaproteobacteria > Sphingomonadales > Sphingomonadaceae > Allosphingosinicella. Next base: position 36,119 of record DATKIV010000009.1, on the reverse strand, counting down.
ATCGCACGTGGAGGGGGCTTGCCCAGGGTGGGCGATCTCCGGCAAAGGTCCCAATGTTCGCAGTCGCCATGGCGATCCCGCCAGCCTACGCGGTCGCGCAGCCTTGAACCTTTGGCACTCTGAACATCCGCGCGCCATCTCGCCAATGTCCGGGATCGCTCATGCGTCGGAACATAACAGGGACACGGCCTGTAGGAAAGCCCGGCGTTCGCGAGGCGAAGTCTGCTTGTGGCCCGATAACCGACTGGCCGGTTTCATGCGACAGATCACTTAAGCGGGGGTTCGCGCCGACCTCTGGGTACAAACGAGACGCGCAGCCGCGCGGACCCTTCTACGTCGAACATCGTGTCGACGATGCTCGGCGCGCCGGAGAGCGGAACATGTTGATTGCCACGCACGAGAAACGCAGTACGTTTAGTCTTGGTAAGTCATAGATCTGGGGGGATCTCGATGAGCTTGCGCGATTTCAAGGTCTTTGTCGCAGCCGAAGTCCTAATGAGCGCTCTTTCGGAATGGACGAAGCTAGGGGCTTTCAGAGCCATACGTCGCGGCGTCTTGGATCGGCCGAAGGCCACTATCGCTCTGAGAAAACGGGATATCGGGGCGTATGCGGCGTTCTGCGGCACAGCGCCGTACATATTCGCGGCACTCCTGATTTGGTCTACTGATCGTGCGAATTTGCTGCCGCCGGACCCCCTTCAGAGGGCCTATGCCGAGATCCGGGAATGGGAGAACGAGACAGCCGAGTTAAGAGGTGAGGCTAGAGTGCAATGTGAAGAGACCTCTTCCTTAAATGCATCGGCAGGAAGAAGATGTTTCGCAGCTACTTCTCGCATGCTTGAAAGGATTCAAAACGATTCGTCTACCATGCACCGCGAGATTAGAGTATTCGAGTCGATAAAGTCGGCGTCTGTTAACTCGATCCTCGCTGCATTTGTTATTCTACTAAATGCTCTTGTCTTTTCCAGGATCTGGCTACGGGTTCATCCGATACACATAGATCGGAGACCTGAGGACATAGGAAAGGTGTGGCGGGCATATCTTTTGGTGATGTCAACCACGATGTTTATACCAAACTGTATAGGCGCGCTTATATTCCTCGCGATCGATATCATGACACGAATAGAGCCATGGACGGCGGGATCGTTGTCAGGTTCAGTTTTTTTTGCTGGTGTACTGCCGGGAGCTGTTTGTGGAGTTCTCGGCTGTTATAGACTGAATGAGGTGCTGCTGCACTCATCGACTTGGAGGATCGGCCACACATGGTGGATTATGCTCCTCTCAAACATCGTTACCATTATCCTGTTAAGTGTGATAATCGTCCCTGTACTGGTGGTTATCTTTATGCCACTGTTCATGTGACTGTTGCCCTGAGCCTCGGCTTTTGGCTACGCTTGTCGATGCCGTCGTATGTCTGAACGTGCCGCGAGCCTACATGTGAAGCAGTCGGCGAGTCCCTCCAGTCGAGAAGCTCGCCCGGTCAATCTACCTCTGTTGCCTCGGCCAGAGCCAATGCGTCTCAAAACACAACTCCGTAGTCTCGCACCGTCGCCTCGATCTTCGTGTTGCTCAGCAGCGCAATTCCAAGGGACTCACAGGGGAGGGAGGCGGGTCAACCAGCCAGTCAATCCCCCATTCCCTTGCGCCCCGCGCCCGCTCTGCCTACCAGCCGCGCGACACAGGAGGCTCGAGAAATGCGCGCTTTCATTTTTCCGGGGCAAGGTAGCCAGTCGGTCGGCATGGGCGCGGCGCTGGCCGGGGCCAGCAAGGAGGCCCGCGCGGTCTTTCAGGAGGTGGACGAGGCGCTCGGCCAGAATCTGTCGCGGCTGATGGCCCAGGGCCCGGCCGACGAGCTGATGCTGACCGAAAACGCCCAGCCGGCGATCATGGCCAATGCGCTGGCGACGCTTCGCGCCTCGTGCATCGACCTTGCCGCCAAGGCCGATTTCGTCGCCGGCCACAGCCTTGGCGAATATTCGGCTTTGTGCGCGGCCGGAACCTTCGATCTCGCCACCGCGGCGCGCCTCCTGAAGAAGCGCGGTCAGGCGATGCAGGCGGCGGTGCCGGTCGGCGAGGGGGCGATGGCGGCCCTCATCGGCGCCGATCTCGCCATCGCCCAGGCGGTGGTCGAGGCGGCGGCGCAGGGCGAGGTCTGCACCGTCGCCAACGACAACGACCCCTCGCAGGTGGTGATTTCCGGCCACAAAAGCGCGATCGAGCGGGCGCTCGACATCGCCAAGGAGAAGGGCGCCAGGCGCGCGATCCTGCTCCCCGTCTCGGCGCCGTTCCACTGCCCGCTGATGAAGCCCGCCGCCGAGGCGATGGCCGAGGCGCTGGCCGCGGCGCATATGGAGCCGCCGTCGGTGTCGCTCTACGCCAATGTCACCGCCGGCCCCGTCGACAGCCCCGACACGATCCGCGATTTGCTGGTCGAGCAGGTGACCGGGATGGTCCGCTGGCGCGAGAGCGTCGCCAACATGGCAGCGGCGGGCGTCACCCATTTCGTCGAGTTCGGCGGCAAGGTGCTCGGCCCGATGGTCAAGCGCATCGCCCCGGACGCCACCATTTCCAGCATCGTCACGATGGACGATATCGACGCGCTGGTGAAGCAGATATAGGGTTCGCGCAGAGACGCAGAGACGCGGAGGGGCCGCGTGGCAGAGACGCGGAGGGGCCGCGTGACGGGCATTGACCGGATCACGCGTGACGTGCTCTCGGGTTCGATGGCCTTCGGTTTGTGGCGGCGTTCCGGATCGATATTTTGGTCGACGACAGGCTTCGCATAGAAATCAAATCGGTCGATCAACCGCATGCTTCGCATGCCAAGCAGTTGCTCACCTATCTGCGCCTCACCAAACAGCCCGTAGGGCTACTCATCAATTTCGGCGGCGCCACGCTCAAGGAGGGCTTCCGCAGGCTGGTCAACGACTATCACCCCTCTGCGTCTCCGCGCCTCTGCGCGAACCAAAATACGGAGTAGGAACGCGCCGGTAGATGGGGTCTGAGGGTTAGCCGAACGCCGCCTGCCGGCGGCGACCGCGGCCGGAGAGGTAGATCGGGCGGTCGATCGAGCCCTGCGACCAGGGCGATTGCACGCGCCGCGTCGCGCGCAGCACGTCGCCGGTGGCGAGCGCGATGATATCGTCGAGGCTGACCGGCTGGCGGATATGGCGGGCCAGCGCTTCGGCGAAGGGGCTGTTGCGGCTGTTCGGGCGGACGCCATCCAAGGCGACATTGGCGGGGTCGGTCGAGAAGACGATCTTGATGCCACTGCCCTGCAGCGAGAAGGCGCGCAGCCGCCCAAGCGTCTCATTGGGCGCGGCGCGCAGTTCGCCGAGCCCCACCGTCTCGATGCGGACCTCCTCCTCGCGCTCCAGCCAGAGAGCGCGCGCGACGCGCCCGCCGGAAATGGCGGCGGCGACGTTGCCGAACGGGTTGTTGCGGCATGCATCGAGGAAGAGGATGGTCACCCCGGCCCTCTGCTGAAGCAGCTGGACCAGCGCCTGCAGGCTGAGGAACGAGGTGCCGTCTTCGAGCAGAAGCAGATTCTCGCCGCCAATCTCGACGCCATGGCCGGCGACATAGAGGAGCGCGATCGTGTTGGCATCGACGGTGCGCAGATAGGCGGAGATATAGGCCATCGTCAGGGCGGCGCTGCCGTCCCGGTGCGCGGTCACGGAATCGAAGCGCAGCCGCTGGAAGCTGCGCGCCATCAGGGCCGCGTCGCGGCTCGTGTTGGCGAGGGCGAGTCCGGGCGTCCCCTGATAGCTCTGGCTGAGGACCAGGGCCTTGATTCGGGGCGGCTGCGGGGCCTGCTGCGGCTCCTGCGTTTGCCCGGGCTGGCGGTTGTCGCGCCGGTCGCCCAGCCGGCTGCCGAGACGGTCGCCCTGCGCGCCGGCATTGCCTTGCGCGCCGGCATTGCCTTGGGGTCCGCTAGCCGCTCCACCGCCGGCGGCAGGTCCGCCCGGCCCTGGTCCTGGCCCCGGTTGCGCATGGACGAGAGCCGGCGCGACGAATCCGGCGAGGCTGCCGAGAACCAGGTGGCGCCGATCGATCATATGTCCTCCCCGCATCGGAGCTTATCAGCGCGAAACGGGGCTTGCAAAGCGGGGGGCGCGGCTGGCAACGCCATGCCGATACCAAGGAGATTCATATGTTCGACCTCACAGGCATGACCGCGCTGGTAACCGGCGCCTCGGGCGGGATCGGGTCGGCGATCGCGCTAGGGCTGGCGGCGCAGGGCGCGCGGCTTGCGGTCTCGGGCTCCAATGTCGACAAGCTGGACGCGTTTCGCGCCGGGCTCGGCGGCGATCATGTCGCCTTGGCCTGCAATCTCGGCGACGGCGCCGCGGTCGACGCGCTCGTGCCGCAGGCGGTCGAGGCGCTCGGCAAGATCGACATCCTCGTCAACAATGCCGGCGTCACCCGCGACAATCTCGCGTTGCGGATGAAGGACGAGGAATGGTCCGACGTCATCCGCATCAACCTGGAGGCCGCCTTCCGGCTGGCGCGGGCGGCGCTGAAGCCGATGATGCGGGCGCGCTTCGGCCGGATCATCTCGGTGACCTCGGTGGTCGGCGTCACCGGCAATCCGGGCCAGGCCAATTATGCGGCGTCGAAGGCCGGGCTGATCGGCATGTCCAAGGCGCTGGCGCAGGAGGTCGGCTCGCGCGGCATCACCGTCAATTGCGTCGCTCCCGGCTTCATCCGTTCGGCGATGACCGATGGGTTGCCCGAGGCGCAGAAGGCGGCTTTGCTCGGCCGCATCCCGCTCGGCGATCTCGGCAGCGGCGAGGATATTGCCGCCGCCGCCGTCTACCTGGCGAGCCGCGAGGCCGGCTACGTCACCGGCCAGACCTTGCATGTCAACGGCGGAATGGCGATGATCTGAGCCGGGAGAACGGCCATGTTCGTGATAGGCCTGCCGATCGTCGTCGCGGCTTTGGCGCTTAGGCCGCCCGTCATACTCTTTGAAGATGCCCGAGGCATCAATTGCCCCTATAACAGCATCGCCGCGGCGGATCTCCTTGTCGCCGAGGCGGTCGAACGGGAGAGGCGGCCGCCGCGAGGCGACGATTCGGCGGCCCTGGCACGCGTCTCCGCAATCATGCAGGCCTGCGCCGACGAATATGCCTGGACGCCCAACCGGGCCAGCGCCGCTCTCAACAACGCGATCGGCCTGGTGATGCGTGACAAAGCGGTGGAAGTGTTGCGCGGGCGGGGCCTGGATGTTCACTTCCTTGACGAGGTGCAGGCCGAGCTCGGCCAGAGCGGCATCGCCGCGCTGTTGTCGTCCGCCAGGGACAGCAATCTGGATCATGCGGCCGATGTCGCGATGCGGCGCCTCGTCGCCCGTGGCCACGACATTCCCCCGGGCAGCGAGGAATGGGTACGCCTGGGCCACGAAATCGCGCGCGGCTTATTCGGCTTGGCCCTGGCCAATCGCTCGGCCGGCGATTTCACTCTCCAATGATGGTTTGAAGGCCCGATCGAGCGCAGCGGCGCGCCGCGCGGCGAGGGCGAGGACGATGATCGCGGTCGCCTGGCCGAGCGGGATCAGCGTCGCGGCGGCAAGCTGGCGGGCGAAGAGCGGCGCGATCCAGGCCAGAGCGAGCAGAGTCTTTTCCCAGGGCAGGAAGCCGCGCCTGAGGCCGTCGGCGGCGAGGAAGGCGATGGCGACGCCGAGCAGCACGAAATCGTAATCGAGCACGTAGGGCGTCGAGATCAAAGCCGCCGCCAGCGCCGCCGCGTTGCGCTCGGCCGGCCGCGCCCGGCGCGCCAGCCACAGGACGAGGCCGATCGAGGCGAGCGTGGCGACGGCCTGCACGGCATAAGCGGGCGCGAGGCCGCCGCCCCACATCCGCACCATCGCGAACGGGCTCTGGATCTTCTCCCAGCCGGTCGCGCCCGCTTCGATCACCACCCGCTGCGTCAGCGGCAGCGAATCGAAAAAGGCTCGCCAGACCGGCCAGCCCCAGATCGCCAGCGTGAGCCCGGTGAGCGCGGCGGCCGAGACGGCGGCGCCCGCGATCGCCCGCCACTGCCGCGCGACGAGGAGCAGCGGCGGAATCAGCAGGGCGAATTGCGGCTTGTAGATCAGGCAGCCCATGAGCAGCCCCGCGATGAACGGCCGTCGGTCGAGGAGCAGCAGAGCGCCGCCGAACAGAGCGGCGGTCAGGAAGCCGTTATGGGCATGGCCGAGGCAGATGAAGACGACCGGTGCGCCGAGCGCCGCCAGCAAGGCGGTGCGCCCCGGCACGATCGCCCGAACCGTCGCCGCCGCGGCGGCGAGCGTCGCCGCCTGCCAGACGAACAAGGCGGCAAGATAGGGCAGCAAGGCGAGCAGGCCGGCGACGAGCAGGAAGGGCGGCGGATAATGCCAGCCGTAGAAAGGCACGTTCGGATCGCCGTGCAGCGCCTGCTGGGCGCGGTAATGGGCCGCCCAGTCCCAGGCCTCGGCCGCCCGCCCCTCCAGCGCCATCCGGCCGGCCGCATAGACGTTCGAGGCGTCGGTGCCGAGCGGGCGGCCATAGCGGTCGAGCGTGCCGTGCGCCGTGACCAGCAAATAGCCCAGCGCGAGGACGAAGGCGACGAGCGCCATCGCCGCCACCGCGCGGACCCGGTTGCGGGTAAGCCATGATCCGTCCGCCAGCGCGCTGAGCATGCCCCCGAGTGGCGCAAAAGCCCGCGAAAAGCCACCCGAAGCGGTTCCATCTTCCCGACCATCGCCACTTGCCTTTTGCCGGCGCGAGCGGCTAGGGCGGGGGTTAAGGCATAACACCGCTAGGGAAAGGTGGACTATGAGCGAGACTTCCGACCGCGTTAAAAAGATCGTCGTCGAGCATCTGGGTGTCGAAGCGGACAAGGTCACCGAAGAAGCGAGCTTCATCGACGATCTCGGCGCGGACAGCCTCGACATCGTCGAACTGGTCATGGCCTTCGAGGAGGAGTTCGGGGTGGAAATACCCGACGACGCCGCCGAGAAGATCACCACCGTTAAGGATGCGATCGACTATATCGACCAGAACAAGGCGTAAGCGGAGATAGTCTTCCTGCCGTTCGCCCTGAGCTTGTCGAAGGGCCTTTTTGCTACTTCCTGGCGGTCGAAAAAGGAAGGGCTTCGACAGGCTCAGCCCGAACGGGTCTGGGCCTGTTTGATGTTGGAGGCTGAATCATGCGCCGTGTCGTCGTCACCGGTCTCGGGCTCGTCACGCCGTTGGGCGGCGACGTCGAGACGAGCTGGAAGAACATCCTCGCCGCCAAATCGGGCGCTGCGACCATCACCCGCTTCGACGCCACCGATTTCCACAGTAATTATGCGTGCGAAGTGAAGCCGGCGGATCATGAATATGGCTTCGACCCCGGCAAGCGCGTCGATCACAAGGTCCAGCGCCAGGTCGATCCTTTCATCATCTACGGCATCGACGCCGCCGGCCAGGCGATGGAGGATGCCGGCCTCACCGAGATGAGCGAGGAGGAGCGGCTTCGCGCCGGCGTTTCGATCGGCTCGGGGATCGGCGGCCTTCCCGGGATCGAGAGCGAATCCCTGGTGCTCGCCGAAAAAGGACCGAAGCGCGTCAGCCCTCATTTCGTCCATGGCCGGCTGATCAACCTCATCTCCGGCCAGGTCTCGATCAAATATGGCCTGATGGGGCCGAACCACGCGGTCGTCACGGCTTGCTCGACAGGCGCCCATTCGATCGGCGACGCCGCGCGGATGATCGCGATGGACGATGCCGACGTGATGCTCGCGGGCGGCGCCGAGGGGGCGATCTGCCCGATCGGCATCGCCGGCTTCGGCCAGGCCCGCGCGCTTTCGACCGGTTTCCGTGACGAGCCGTGGCGCGCCAGCCGCCCGTGGGACGAGGGCCGCGACGGCTTCGTCATGGGCGAGGGCGCGGGCGTGGTCGTGCTCGAGGACTATGAGCATGCCAAGAAGCGCGGCGCCAAAATCTATGCCGAAGTGGTCGGCTACGGCCTGTCGGGCGACGCCTATCACGTCACCGCGCCGCATCCCGAAGGCTCCGGCGCGTTCCGCTCGATGCAGATGGCGATGAAGAAGTCGGGCCTCAGCCTCTCCGACATCGATTATATCAACGCTCACGGCACTTCGACGCCTTTGGGCGACGAGCTCGAGCTGGGCGCGGTCCGCCGCCTGTTCGGCAATGCGATTGGCGATCTTTCCATGTCGTCGACCAAGTCGGCGATCGGCCATCTGCTCGGCGGCGCCGGGGCGGTCGAATCGATCTTCTGCATCCTTGCGCTGCGCGACCAGATCGTGCCGCCGACGCTCAACCTCGACAATCCGAGCGAGGGCACGGCCGGCGTCGACCTGGTCCCGCACGTCGCCAAGCAGCGGCCGGTGAAGGCGGTGCTGAACAACAGCTTCGGCTTCGGCGGCACCAATGCCAGCCTGGTGATGAAGGCGGTTTAGCATCATGCGCCGTTTCGCAACGAAGCGGCTGCTGCTGATCCTCGTCCCCGGCGTCGCGATCCTCGCCGCGTTCCTCGCTATCTGGCTGTTCTGGGCGGGGCCTGGGCCGGCCTCCGAGCCGAAGACGCTGATCGTCGCGCAGGGATCGAGCGTGACCCGCGTCGCCGACCAGCTCGAAGGCGCGGGCCTGATCCGCGGCGCGGGCTCGTTCCGCCTGTTCGCGCGCGTCCTGGGCTCCGGCGATCCGATCCAGGCCGGCGAGTTCGTCGTGCCGCCCGGCACCAGCGCCGCCGCCATCCTCGACCTGCTCCAGCACGGCCGGCCCGTCCGACGGCTGGTGATGATCCCCGAAGGCATGCCCTCGGTGCTCGTCCACGAACGGCTGATGCGAAACCCCTTTCTGACCGGCGCGATTCCGGTGCCGGAGGAGGGGAGCGTGCTGCCCAACTCCTATTCCTTCCGGCGCGGCGAGAGCCGCTCGGCGGTGCTGGCGCGGATGCAGGCGGCGATGCGGACCGAGCTCGCCCGCCTGTGGGCGGGGCGGCGGCCGGGCAGCGCCGTCGCCGGCCCGCGCGAGGCCCTGATCCTCGCCTCGATCGTCGAGAAGGAAACCGGCAAGGCGTCCGAGCGGCGGCTCGTCGCCGGGGTCTATTCGAACCGGCTGCGGCGCTCCATGCCGCTCCAGGCCGATCCCACCGTCATCTATCCGATAACGCGGGGCCGGCCGCTCGGGCGGCCGATCCTGCGCTCCGAGCTCAATGCGGTTAACGGCTACAACACCTACAGGCTGCCGGGCCTGCCGCAGGGGCCGATCGCCAATCCCGGCCGCGCCGCGATCGCCGCCGTGCTCGATCCGGCGCCGACCAATGCGCTCTATTTCGTCGCCGACGGCAGCGGCGGCCACGTCTTCGCCGACACGCTCGCGCAGCACGAAGCCAATGTCGCCCGCTGGCGCGCCCTGCGACGGGCGCGCGGCGAGATGTGAAGTCTAGCTCAGCCAGCCCTTGCGGTCGCCGACCATGGCCAGCCAGACCAGCAGCAGCGCGACGATGACGATCACGCCGGGCATCATCAGGGCCATATTGCCCTCGACCGCGCGGGCATTGCTCATTCCGACGATCCAGCCGCACTGGACCAGGACGGCGAGCAGCGACAGGATCAGCAGCGGCTTGGCCAGGCGCTTCAGCATGACCAGCAGCAGCGAGCCGAGCAGGCCGGCGAAGACCGCGACCGCGAAGGCGCCGACCACCCAGGACGGGACCGTCGCGGCGAGGTCGCGATGGGCCTGGTCGAGACCGGCGAGCGGATCGCCGAACACGCCGACCTTCATGAGGTACATATAGACGCCGAAGGCGTTCCAGGCGAGGCCGAGCACCGCCAGCAGGCGGAACCAGGCGGGGGCGCGCGCGCCGATCAGGTCGTTCATCTTTTCCTCCCCTTGGCTTGGCGCGAGACTGCTCGTTCCGGGGGCGGAATGCAACCGGGTCAGGGGCGGCGGCGGACCGCCGGGCCGAGCGCGGAAGCGGGGGCGACGCAGACCTTGCCGGCCTCGCGGCTGGCGTGGATCATCATCATATCGTCGAGCATCAGGCCGCCGCCGGTCTCGGTGAGGACGAGGTCGCCGCGGTGCGACGGCGCCCGGTCCGGCACGGCGGCGCCGAGCCGGCGCTGCTGGTCGATCAGATGCGGCGCGGGCAGGCCGGCAAGCGCGAGGGCGAGCTGGATGAGGCCGGGCGCGTCGATCCCCTCCATGGTGCGGCCGCCGGACCGCCAGGGCGCGCCCAGCAGCCGCTCGGCGACGAGCGCGGCATCGGGCTCCAGATCGCCGATCGCGCGCAAATGGCTCATTGAAACACATCCATATTCGGTAGTCAGACAGGCACCCTGCTCCCTCCCGTGCAGGCGCGCGCCCATCGGCAGATAGGCGATCACGGTCGAGGTGATGCGCCCGTCGGGGGTGACCGGGGCGCATTTCTCGCAGACGATGTGGGTGGGCTCGATCGGGTCGGCGAGCGCGATCGCCTCGACATAGCCGGTGATATGATCGGCCCGGCAATAGCCCCAGGCCCAGCCCCCGGCATATTCGAGCACCGCGAAATCTTCGCCGGGAAGCAGCTCGGTGACGGCCTCGCTGTCCGAATCGGGATCGGGCCGGACCAGCGTCGGCCGCGAACCGCAGCCGCGGAGCAGCGGCCGGGCATAATGGGGCGCGAAAATCTGACCGGCGAGGCCGATATCGGCGATATCGTCACGATAGGCGTGAATGCGCGGGTCGAGCGTCAGCGACGGCCCGGTCAGGTGGAACCACTCATCCGTTCTGGAGGATGAATCCCCGTTCGCCGACCGCGCTGCGGGATCCGCCGCCGGCGCTTTGCCGCCCGCTTTGCTGTTCGAGATTGCGTTCGAAGCCTTCAAGGAAATCCTGTCCAGTGCCGGTCTTTGCGACGAAGACGTTGCGCCGGTCGCTCTCATCGCGAACGCGCCGCAGATAGCCGAGCGCACCGAGCGTGTTCAAGGCGCGCGTTATCACCGGCTTCGATACGCCGAGCCGTTCGGCGAGGCCGCGCACCGTATGCGGGCCGGGGGTGAGATAGACGAGCAGCATCAGCGCCATCTGCCGGTTGGTAAGATCGGGCTCGCCCGAGCGCACATAGCCGATGAGGGTGCGCATCCAGCTGCCGAGGGCTTGGTCCGCCACGGGTCCTGCTCCAATTCGCGAAGGTCGACGTTTCGGAGCTACAACCAGTCAGGCGCCGTTTCGTTTCCCTTTTGTCGCAAAAAGGAACGCGGCGATCACTCGCCATAGCGGGCTTTTAGCACGGTCCAGACCGCGCGCAGGCCGAGCGCGTCGCCGCCTTTCGGGCGTCCGGGCCTCGCCGAAGCGCGCCAGGCGAAGGTGTCGAGATGGGCCCAGGGGACGCCTTCGGGCACGAATTTCTGCAGGAACAAGGCGGCCGTCACCGCGCCTGCGAGCGGCGCGTCGGCCATGTTGCCGAGATCGGCGACATCGGAGGAGAGCATCTCCTCATAGGGCTTCCACAGGGGCATCCGCCATAAGGGATCGGAAACCGCGGTGCCGCCCGCCAGCAGGCTTTCGGCCAGATCCTCGTCATTGGTGAACAAGGCGGGCAGATCCGGGCCGAGCGCGACCCGGGCGGCGCCGGTCAGCGTGGCGAAATCGACGATCAATTCGGGCTTGTCCTCGCCGGCCCGGGTCAGCGCGTCGCCGAGGATCAGCCGGCCTTCGGCGTCGGTATTGCCGACTTCGACGGTCAGCCCCTGGCGGCTGGCGAGGATGTCGCCGGGGCGGAAGGCGTCGCCCGATATGGCGTTCTCGACCGCCGGGATGAGCAGATGAAGCCGCACCTTGAGCCGGCTCTTCATGATCAGCCGGGCAAGGCCGAGCGCGTGGGCGGCGCCGCCCATGTCCTTCTTCATCAGCCGCATGCCCGACGAGGGCTTGATGTCGAGCCCGCCCGAATCGAAGCAGACGCCCTTGCCGATAATGGCGATCCGAGGGTGGCGCTGGTCGCCATATTCGATTTCGATCAGCCGCGGCTCGCGGCCCTTGGCGGCGGCGCGGCCGACCGCGGCGATCATCGGATAGCCCTCGTCGAGCGCCTTGCCGATGGTGACCTTCAACTTTGCGCCGGCCGCCTCGGCGAGCGTGCGCGCCTCCTCCGCCAGCTCGGCCGGGCCGAGATCGCCGGCCGGCATGTTGACGAGGTCGCGGACCAGGAAGGTCGATTCGGCGAGCAGCAGCGTCTCGTCGATCCGCGCCGGCTCGTCGGTGAGCAGGATGCGCGGGCCCTTGGCCGGCCCGTCCTTCTTGTAGCGATCGAACCGATACTGGCCGAGCAGCCAGCCGAGCATCGCCGGGCCCGGCCCGCGTGTCGCGACGCGATAGGTGCCCTCGGGCAGGCTCTCGGCCGCTTTGGCGAGGCACCAGGGGCTGAGTTCCTCGACATTGGCGACGCCGAGCACGGCCGCCCATTGGTCGCGCTCGCCGGGCATTATGGCGAGCTGATAGCCCTCGCCCTTGAACCCCTGCGCCCCGAGCGCGCTCCGAACGCGGGCGGGCTGTGCCTTCAGCCAGCCGTCGAAGCCCTTCTTGTCGACGAGCTGCAGCGGGACGGCGGGCTGCCCCTGATCGGGCTTCAGCAAGGCTTTGAGATCGGTCATCCGCGCTCCTTCGGCCCCTTCACGGCGCCGTGCAACCGTCGATACGCGCGCTGTCGACGAGCCGGCCGTCCGGACCGACGGCGACCTGCCCGGCCTCCGTGTCGATCACCACCGTGCCGTTCGGTGCCGCATAGAGGATGCGCGGACTCGCGGGCAGGCGGATGGTCCGCTCGATCCGCTGCTGGACCGGGTCGACGACATAGAGATGACCCCTGTCGAGTCCGAGATGGGCGAGGCCGGCCGCGACGTAGAGGCGGCTGCCCATCCGCCAGGCGAACGCAACCGGCTCGCCGGTCAGCAGGCGCGGCCTGCCGCGGTCCGGCAGCATGACGAGGCCGCCGCCGAACTCGCCGCCGTTGAGCCCGACCAGCGCGCCGCGGGTTACCGGCAGGACGAATGTCACGTCGCCCCGGGCGAGCGCGTCGGGGATGCGGCGGCGGAGCGCGTTCCGGGCCGCGGCGCCGGCCACCAGGCCCGGCATGCGCGCAAGCCGCCGGCAGGCGCCGGTGGCATCGTCGCCGGCGAAACGAAGGCCGCCGGTATAGAAATATTCCTCGCCGTTCGCGTTGCGCGGATTGGGATAAGGCGCGCCGCTGCCCGGCTCGGCCGGGTCGGCGAAGGGACCGCCGGAGAGGGCGCTGAGCGCGCGCGCCGCGTTGCGGCGGACGCCCCGGTGCCAATGCTCGCGCGCCAGATGCTCGAGCAGGGGCCGCGCCGCCTCCGCGCGGAGCCGGCCGAGGCCTTCGGCGACATTATAGGCGAGCAGCCAGTCGTCCGGCAGCGCGGGCGCCAGAGCGAGCAAGGCCGGCACGGCCGCGCGGGAATCGATCCTGCCCAGCGCGAGCGCCGCATTCGCCCGCAGATCCTCGTCATAGCCCGCATCGAGATAAAGCATGATCGCGGGCCCCGACGCGCGGGCGGCGGCGCCGTAGCGCGCGATCTGCCCGATGAGGTTGCCCACCGTCCAATGACCGTCCGTGACGGCGCCGGCGGGCGGGAGGGCGGCGAGCCGGCGCTGCAGCGGGGCGAGCGCGGCGGGGTGCGACAGGGAGGCGAGCCTGTCCTCCGCCTCCTCGCGGACCGCGTCGGAGCGGGCATGCTCGGCCAGGTCGAGGATCGCAGCGACGCTCCAGGCGGGGAAGCGCGGCCGGAACTCGCCCAGCAAGACATGGATGCCGGCGCAGGGGCCGCCATCGGCGCTGTCGCGACAGGCGGCGACGCGGGCCAGGAGCAGCGGCCGGACCCGCTCGCCCATGCCCCTGGCGAGCGCGAAGAAGGTCTGGGCGTTGGAGCCCAGATCCGGCTCCCTCTCGAAATCCTGCCAGAGCAGCCGCAGCGCCTCTTCCGTGCCGGTGGCGGCGATGGGCCCCGGCAGCCAGCCATTGCCGCGCCGAACCGTCCCAATCTCGCCCTCGCGCCACGCGCGCACCAGCGCGGGCAGGTGCCGGGGATCGATGCGCGGGAAATAGGTCAAGGCCAGCCCCGCCGATTCGCGGACCCGGATATCCGTATCGATCAGCAGCGGCATCAGGGCATTGACGGCCGGGTCGCCCAGCGCGGCGAGCCGGAGCCGCACGGGCTCGGTCACCTGACGGCCGCCGCGGACGTCCGATCTGAGCGCCGCGATGCAGGCCGGCACGTCCGCGCAGGGGGGATCCCGCCCTATCCCGTCCTGTGGTCCCGCCGGCAGCAGCGCCAAAGCAAGAAATAAGGGCTTCAGCATGCCGCCTCCCGCGATCGGCGACGAGCTTATCCCGCGGCGGGAACGCCGTACAGGTCGTGCTCGTCGGCATCCTCGACGATCACCGGAACGATGTCGCCTTGGGCCAGATGCCCGGCATCGCGCAGATGGACCTCGCCGTCTATCTCGGGCGCGTCGGCCTTGCTCCGGCCGGTGGCGCCGCCTTCGGGGTCGACCGCGTCGATGATGACGTCGATCGTGCGGCCGACCTTGGCGGCGAGCTTGGCGGCGGAGATGGCGGCGGTCTTCTCCATGAAGCGGGCGTAGCGCTCTTCCTTGACCTCCTCGGGGACGATGCCGGGCAAGGCATTGGCGGCGGCGCCGCTGACCGGCTCGAACCTGAAGGCGCCGACGCGGTCCAACTGGGCCTCGTCGAGCCATTGCAGGAGATAGTCGAAATCCGCCTCGGTCTCGCCCGGGAAGCCAAGGATGAAGGTCGAGCGGATGGCGATGTCGGGGCAGATCTCGCGCCAGCCGCGGATCCGCTCGAGCACCTTGGCCTCGTTGGCCGGCCGCTTCATCGCCTTCAGGACCTTCGGGCTGGCATGCTGGAAGGGGATGTCGAGATAGGGGAGGACCAGCCCCTCGGCCATGAGCGGGATCACCCGGTCCACATGCGGATAGGGATAGACATAATGGAGCCGCACCCAGGCGCCGAGTCTGCCGAGCTCGCGGGCGAGGTCGGTCATATGGGCGCGCACGTCTCCGCCTTTCCAGGGCCAGGAGGCGTGGCGCAGGTCGACGCCGTAGGCCGAGGTATCCTGGCTGATGACCAGCAATTCCTTCGTCCCCGCCGCGACCAATTTCTCGGCCTCGCGCAGGATCGCGTCGGGGCGGCGGCTGACGAGGTCGCCGCGCAGCGTCGGGATGATGCAGAAGGCGCAGCGGTGGTTGCAGCCCTCCGAGATCTTCAAATAGCTGTAGTGGCGCGGGGTCAGCTTCAGCCCGGCGTCCGGGACCAGGTTGAGATAGGCCGAGGGCGGAATCGGCGCGGCGACGTGGACGGCGCCGACCACGTCCTCATATTGCGCCGCGCCGGTGATCGCGAGCACCTGCGGGAAGCGCGCGCGGATCATCTCCGCTTCCTTGCCGAGGCAGCCCGTGACGATCACCCGCCCGTTCTCGGCGATCGCCTCGCCGATCGCGGTCAGGCTCTCCTCCTTGGCCGAATCGAGGAAGCCGCAGGTGTTGACGAGCACGACGTCGGCGCCGGCATAATCCGGCGACATATGATAGCCGTCGGACCGGAGCTTGGTCAGGATCCGCTCGCTATCGACCAGCGCCTTCGGACAGCCGAGCGACACCATGCCGACCTTGGGCGGGGAGGGGAGTTCGAGTTCCATGGGAGCGCGCCACATAGGGGCAATCGACCGATTTTCCTAGGCCTTGCCGCAAGGCGGAACGTGACAAGAATGACGCCGGATGCGTGAATCTTCGTTCGATCTGTCACGTTCGGCGCGAAGCTGGTCCATATAGGTGTCGAAATTCGTCACGTCCGTACCGGGCGGAAGACGCTCCACCTGCCTGTCGAGGCGCTTGAGCAGGCCCATCGCGCGAGCATTGGCGGGCCGGTGGGTCCAGCCGATCACGCGGCCGCGATAGAGGCGCGGATGCCATTCCCCGTGCAAGGTGCGCTGGGCGAGGCTCGGCCGGCGCGCCGCGATGCGCCGCTCCCGTGCCCGGGCGGCCGCCGCGGCCCAGGCGCGCGCGAAGCCCTCGGCGCCGGGCTTCCCGCGCAGCTCGTAGGCCGTCTTACGCGTCATCCCGAGCAAGGCCGCCGCGCGCGCCGGCGTGAAGCCGCGGGCGAGGCCGAGGATGAAGAAATATTGCTTCTTCGGCGTCCACCCGCCGGCGCGCGCGCGCACGGGAACCGGGGCGAAGGCGAGGAGGTCCGAATCGTCCATCCCCAGCCTATGCCTTGGCCCCGTGCGTGTAGGAAAATGGTTTGTTCCCCCTATTATCAACCACGGAAGTAGAGTTATTATCGGGCCAATCGGACTCTCGAGGAGACGTGCGATGATGAAAGGCGGACGAGGCTCAACCGGAGAGGCCTGGCGCCTCAGCCCTTTATGGCAGCGCCTCGCGGCGATGCGGATCCAGGCCGAAGGCGCGACGCTCACGTTCGCCGCGCGGCTGGGGCGGGAGAATGGATGGAGCGCGCGGCGCGCGGCGGCCGTGGTCGAGGAATATCGCCGCTTCCTCTACCTCGCCGCCACGGCCGGCCCGGTGACGCCGTCCGAGGATGTCGACCAGGCCTGGCACCTCCATCTCTCCTATACGCGCCATTATTGGGACGTGCTGTGCGGCCGGATCATCGGCATGCCGCTGCACCACGATCCCACCGAGGGCGGGGCCGGCCAGCGGGCGCATTATCGCCGTCAATATGAGGAGACGCTGGCCCGCTACCGGACGATCTTCGGCGCTCCGCCGCCTCGCCAGGTCTGGCCGGATGCCAAGACCCGATTCGCCGCGCGGCCGCTCAGGGTCGACGCCGGTCGCTATTGGCTCCTGCCCAGGATGCGCGCCGGACGCCTGCCGCTGCTGGGGTTCGGGGCGCTGCTGGTCGCGGCCTGCACGGCGCTGACGGCGAACAGTGCCGGGGCGGACGACGGCCCGATGGTGATCATCTCGATCCTGGTCATGCTGGGCATCGTGGCGGGGGCCGTGGCCCTGGCCGGGCGGGGCACCACGCGGAAGAGGGATGACGGCGGCTGCTCCGGCGGCGGCGGATGCTCGGGCGGCAATCATCACGACGGCAGCGGCGGTTGCGGCAGCGACGGGGGTGGCGGCGGCTGCGGGGGCGGCTGCGGCGGCAGCTGATTCAGGTCGGCCCCAGCTCGGCCTCCGTCTTCGCGGTCGGCAATATCTCGACGATGCAGTCGCCCGGGATGAGCGAGCGCGCCTCGGGCTCCCAGAAGCCGTAGGGCTGCCCGTCGCGATAGACGCGCACGCCCAGCCCCCTGGCGATCGCGGAGAGCGGCTTGCCGCATTCGTCGGGCGTCACCTCGCGCTCCTGGAGCTGGACGCGGCCGCTGGATGAGGCGAGGTCGGCGATATAATCGGCGATATGGGCGCCCTGGGTCGAGCCGGCGAGCAAGAGGCCGGCGAAGCTGACCGGGTTGATCACGGTGGTGGCGCCGGCCTGGCGGGCGGGCAGCTCGTTATCCTCATTGCGCACGGCGATGCTGATCTTGATATTGGGGGCGAGGTGGCGAGCGGTCAGCGTGATCAGGATCGAGGTGTCGTCGCGGCCGGCGGAAACGATCATCGCCGTGGCCCGGTCGATATGGACGGCCTTCAGAGTCGTATCGCGCGTGGCGTCGGCGCTGAGCACCGCGCAGCCGAGGGATTCGGCGCGATCGAGCGCTTCTGCCTCGCAATCGATGACGACGATCCTGGAGGCGTCGGCGCCGCGCGCGATCAGCTCGTCGACCGCTTCGGAGCCGCTCGTGCCGAAGCCGGCGACGACGATATGGTTGCTCAAGGTGCGCTGAAGCCGTGCCATCTGCCATTTGTCCCATGTCCGGCGGAAAACGAAGGTGTAGGCGGTGCCGATGAAGATCAGCACGAAGAAGATGCGGATCGGCGTCACCACCAGAGCGTCGAACATGCGGGTATGGTCGGCGACCGGCACGACGTCGCCGTAGCCGGTGGTGGTGATGCTGATCATGGTGAAATAGACGACGTCGACGAAGCTGACCTCGCCGTCGAGATTGTCGCGCAAGCCGTCGCGCTCGAACCAGTGGACCGCAATGGCGAAGAGGAGGAGGCCGAGGACGAGCGCCACGCGCCACCCGATCTGCACCCAGACCGGCAGCGGGCTCTTGCGGCGCAGCGTCGGCCGGTCGATCCCGCGCCGGCGAATTCCCAGGCGCGAGAGCGGGCGCATCATTTATAATGCTCCGCGAGCCGCTGCAGCGAATCCTCGTGGGTCAGATCGAGGTGGAGCGGGGTGACTGCGACATAGCCGTCGGCGATCGCCTCGAGATCGGTGGCGTGGCCGGACGTGTGGATCATCGGCCCGAGCCCGAACCAGTAATAATCATAGCCGCGCGTGTCGGTGCGCCGGTCGATCCTGAGCCGGCCGTAATCGCGCAGGCCCTGGCGGACGACGCGGACGCCCTTCACCTTGTCGGGCGCCAGCGCGGGGAAGTTGACGTTGACCAGGGTGCGGGTCGCCATCGGCGTTTCGATCAAGGGGGCGAGCACGCGCTGCGCCCAGGCCTCGGCGGCGGCGAAGGGGACGGTATCGCCCATGCCCTCGCGCGCATAGCTCTGGCTGAGCGCGATCGACGGGATGCCGGCGAGCGCGCCTTCCATCGCCGCCGAGACCGTGCCCGAATAAGTGACGTCCTCGCCGAGATTAGCGCCGCGGTTGACGCCGGAGAGGATGAGGTCGGGCTGCATGTCCTTCATGACATGGGCAAGGCCCATCATCACCGCGTCGGTCGGCGTGCCGGTGACGCAGAAGCGGCGCTCGCCCAGCTTGCGCAGGCGCACCGGGACGGTCAAAGTCAGCGAATGGCCGGCGCCCGAACGCTCTTCGGTCGGCGCGACGATCCAGATGTCGTCGGAAAAGGCCCGGGCGATCTTTTCGAGAACCTTGAGCCCGGTGGCATTCACGCCGTCGTCATTGGTGAGCAGGATGCGCATGGCCCGGGCTATGCCGGGGCGGGCGGGGCGCGGCAACCAAGTTCGCGCCCGCTTCGTTCTCCCGCCACACAATATGGAGCGAGCGATGCAGGTCCCCCATGATACAGTCATCCTTGTCGCCGACGGCCGTAAGAGCCTGTTCTTCCGCAACGAGGGCGATGCCGATTTCCCCAATCTCAGCGTCGAGGAGAAGGACGTCCATCCCAATCCCGCCCATCACGAGCAGGCGAGCGATCTCGCCGGCCAGTCGATGCGGACCGTGGACGGCCGCGGCGGCGCGATGGAGGAGGTCGATTTCCATCAATTGGAGGAGGACCGCTTCGCCGCCGACACCGCCCGGATGCTGAAGGAGCGGGCGCTCGGCAACGATTATGAAGCGCTGATCGTGGTGGCGCCGCCGCGCACGCTCGGCGAGCTGCGCAAGCATTATCACAAAGAGGTCGAGAAAAGGCTGGTCGCGGAGCTGGCCAAGGACCTCGTCAACCTGCCGGTCGCCGAGATCGAGAAAATCCTCAAGGACTCCTGAAGGGCGGCGCTGCCCGCCAGGCAAGAAAAAGGCCCCGCCCGGACGGACCGGACGGGGCCTCTTCGTTGCCCTTGATTTGGCTGACTAGGCGTCCTGCTTGCGGCCCAGGCGGCGGCGCGCGACCAGGGTCGCGGCGGCGGCGCCGAACAGCAGGATCATCGGCGGCGCCGGCACCGGCGTGCCGCCCGACGAGCTCGACGAGGAGCCGCCGCTCGAGGAGCTGGAGCTGCTGCTCGAGCTCGACGAGCTGCTGCTCGACGAGGAGGAGCTGGAGCCGCTGGTGCTGCCCGAGGAGCCGAAGCTGCTCGATCCGCCGCTCGCCCCGGAGCTGGTGGAGGTCGACGCGCCCGAGCTGGTCGAGGACGTCGAGCTGGAGCCCCCGCGGCTGGACGAGCCCGACGAGCCGTAGCTGGACGAACCGGACGAGCCATGGCTGGAACTGCCGTAGCTGGACGAGCCCGACGAGCCGTGGCTGGAGCTGCCGTGGCTCGACGAACCGTGGCTAGACGATCCCTTGCTCGACGAGCCGTGGCTGGACGAGCCGCCATTCTGGTTCTGGTTCTGGTTTTCGTTCTGATTCTGGTTCTGGTTTTGATTCTGATTTTGGTTCTGATTCTGGTTTTGATTCTGATTCTGGGCGTTGCTGTTCTGGATGGTGATGATGTTGCCGCCGCTGCTCGACGAGCTGCCGCCGAAGAAGCCGCCCGAGAAGAAGCCGCCGCCGAAGCCGAAGCCGCCGCCCGAGGACCCGCCGACCACGACCAGGCCGCTGCTGCCGCCGCTCGACGCCACCGCGACCGGCGGCGGGGGAGGCGGCGCGAACACCGGCGGGATGATGGTTCGGGTCACCGTCTGGGTCGGGGCGGCGCAGGCCACCCGCCGGACGGTGCGCCTGACGACTCGCCGGTGCGAGCCGGAGGCGCGGCGGACATAGCCGCCCGAGCGCCGGACATGGGAGCGGGCCTCGCTGTGATTGGTCAATGCGGGCCGCGCGGACGGGCTTTCCACGGCATGCATCGCGCCGCCGCCGATGATCGCGCCGCCGCACGTGCAAGCGCAGAGTTTTGCCAGAGCCATTCTTACCGACATAACAGCATTCCCTGTTCCAGACCGTCCGGTTGGATGGAAATCGGGCCGAAGCCTTATTCATCGCCGGTTGGGCCTAGCGAGCAGATGCAAACGTTCCCTTTAAGCGCAAGCGCGTTAACCATCTTGTTGCCCGAAAAGCCCCGGATTCCGGCCCTTTGGGCGGCTTCCGTCCCATAACTGAACAGCTTCTTGGAGGGGGTGAACGCGCGCCCGCCGCCGGTTTTTCGAAATCAGGGTTAACGGCAAGGCCCGATCCTCCGGCGCGCCCCGATTCGCGGCCGGCGATCGGCGCCGGCGCGGCGGCCGAATTGGACCGTGCGCGAAACGATCCATCAATATTTTTTCTCCCGCTTTGAGTGACTTGTGCTGGCAATAAGCCATGGCTATAGGGCGCGCTGGGGTGGGAGGCTTAAATTAAGGGCATAGATTCGCCTCGGCCCCCAAGTTCGGAACCCTCGGCTATTTGCCGGGTGACGGGAGTGGAGGGGTAATGGCTACGCTTCATAGTGACGCTTTGAATCCGCAATTGGCGAACGGCTATCGCCCTACCGCCAACGAAGAATTCATGAACAATGAGCAGCTTGCTTACTTTCGCGTGAAGCTGCTCGCCTGGAAGGACAGCATCGTCAGGGAATCGCGCGAGACGATGACGGCGCTCGCCAACGGCCCGATCCAGGAGGCCGACCTGACCGACCGGGCGTCGAGCGAGACGGATTGGGGCATCCATCTTCGCACTCGCGACCGCCAGCGCAAGCTCATCGCCAAGATCGACTCGGCGCTGCGCCGCATCGACTCCGGGGACTATGGCTTTTGCGAGGTGACGGGGGAGCCGATCAGCCTCGCCCGGCTCGAGGCGCGGCCGATCGCGACGATGACCGTCGAGGCGCAGGAGCGCCACGAGAAGAACGAGCGCATCAGCCGCGACGACTGACAGGGGACAGTCACTTTCACGCGCCGCGGCGAGAACTCTTGCGCGTCGCGGGTGAAAGTGACTGTCCCCCTTCCCGCGCCTTCGAATGGGACAGTCACTTTCCAACCGTCGGGCAAATCCTCGCACCACCGCGCGTGAAAGTGACTGTCCCCTAGTGCGGCTCGCTCAGTCCGGTCATCTCCTCTTTGACCTTGAGCTTCTCTTTCTTGAGCCGGGCGAGGGTCGCCATGTCGGGCAATGGCCGCTGGCTTTCCTCGACGATCCGGGCTTCGAGGCCGGCATGCTTGGCCTGAAGGGCCGAAACGTGCGCCTGGTGCATATAAAGCTCTCCTTCGCTTGGGTGCCGCCATCTAACCAGCGAAGGCGGGCATTGTCTCCCCCGGGGACGGCGGTCCAACACATATGTACGACGCCTCACCGAAGGTTTAAGATGCCCGCATCGAAAAAGAGAGGAGCGAGGGAGACCCATGGAAGGGAACCACTCAGCCGCTCAGGATCCGGAATCGCGACTCGCGGTTCTGCGCACCGAGCACCGTGATCTCGACAGCGCCATCGAAGCCCTGAGCGCGATGGCGGCGAGCGACGATATCCAGCTGGCGCGGCTCAAGAAACGCAAGCTGCGGCTCAAGGACGAGATCAAGATCCTCGAGGACCAAACCGTCCCCAACATCATCGCCTGACGCGCGCGCGTCCGTCATGCCGGGCTTGATCCGGCATCCACCTTCTTTCAGCACCAAGGAAAGGTGGACCCCGGATCAAGTCCGGGATGACGATTGTCGAGGTGTCGACGATATCGTTTTCCCACCCCGTCCGAATCGGGACGCCATTCACCTTCTTTTGCATTTTGCGGGGGCCGCGCCCTGTGGCATTCCGGCGCCATGCAAATGTCCATGGACGAGGGGCTGACGCCCAAGCTGATCGACGGGCTCTATGTCGAGGCGATGGTGCTCGCCGACGAGGCGCGCTCCTATTTCGACACGGGCGGCCGCGACGACCGGCTGACGCTCGATCCGCTCGACCGGGTCGGCTTCTCCTGCGAATCGCTCAAGGTGACGACGCGGCTGATGCACGTCATCGCCTGGCTCCTGACCCAGCGCGCGGTCGCCGCAGGCGAGCTCAGCCGCGCGCAGGCGGGCGCGGCCGAGCGTCGGCTGGGCCCCGCCGCGGAAACCGACCGGGCGCTGCTCGCCCGCCTCCCCGAAGCGGCGGCGGACCTCATCCGCGCCAGCGAGGAATTGTACGACCGGGTCGGCCGACTCGACCTCGGCACTGGCGCCGCGGATCAGGCCGGCAGCCCGGCGCGCTCGCTGATCAGCCGGCTGCAGCGCTCGTTCTGACCCTCGTCATTCCCGCGAAAGCGGGAATCCCCCGTTCTTCTCGCGGAGGAGAGGAAGAAAGGCAGGTGGATTCCCGCTTTCGCGGGAATGACGGGGAAGGTAGGTGTTGCCGATGCAGCCCTACGAATTCCAATACGGGCCGAAGCTGATCGCGGGGCCGGGCGCGGCGCGGCGGCTCAAGGAGGTGCTGCCGCCCGGGCCGTGCCTGTTCGTCACCGACGCCAATGTCCGCGCGCTCGGGCTCGCCGACGCGGTGCTCGAGGCGCTGCCCGACGCGATCGTCTTCGATGCGGTCGAGCAGGACCCGTCGCGCGAGACCTTGATGGCGGCGGTGGCCGCCGGCGAGGGCTGCGTCTCGGTCGTCGGCTTCGGCGGCGGCAGCCCGATGGACGTCGCCAAGCTCGCCGCATATCTGATCGCGACGAAAGAGGATCTCGACACTTTGTGGGGCGTCGGCAAGGCGCTGGGGCGCAAGCTGCCGCTCGCCCTGGTCCCGACCACCGCGGGCACCGGATCGGAGGCGACGCCGGTCACCGTCATCACCGTCGGTTCCACGGAGAAGCGCGGCGTCAACAGCCCGGCCCTGCTGCCCGACTGGGCGGTGCTCGATCCCGAGCTGACCTTGAGCCTGCCGCGCGCGGTCACCGCGGCGACCGGCATCGACGCCATGGTCCACGCGATCGAGGCCTATACCTCGGCCCGGCTCAAGAACCCGATGTCGGACATGTTCGCGCGCAAGGCGATGCGGCTCATCTCCGACTATCTGGTCAGGGCCTGCGACGCGCCGGACGATCTCGAGGCGCGCGGCAAGATGCTGCTCGCCGCCCATCTCGCCGGCATCGCCTTCGCCAACGCGCCGGTGGCCGGCGTGCACGCGCTCGCTTATCCGCTCGGCGGCCATTTCCACGTTCCGCACGGGCTTTCCAATGCGCTGATGCTGACCCATGTGCTCGGCCACAATATGCAATCGGCGATGCCGCTTTATGCCGAATTGGGGGCGATGCTCGACCCCGGCATCGCCGATCTCGGCCTACAGGGCCAGGCGCAGGGCTTGGTCCAGCATCTCGCCCGGCTGTCGCGCGCGACGGGCGTGCCGCGGCGCCTGTCAGAGGTCGGCGTCGGCCCGGAGCATCTCGACCTGCTCGCCGCCGAGGCGATGAAGCAGGAAAGGCTGCTGATCAACAATCCCTGCCCGATCAGCCAGGCCGATGCGCGGCGGCTCTACGAGGCGGCGCTTTGAGCCCCGCGCAGACGAGGGACGGGGGCCTGAAGGGGAGGGCGGCCTATCCCGTGTGGCGCGAGATCGCGACCCGCTGGGCCGACAATGACGCTTATGGTCACGTCAACAACGTCGTCCATTACAGCTGGTTCGACACCGCGGTGAACGCCTGGCTGATCGAGGCCGGCCTGCTCGACATCGCCCAAGGCGACCCGATCGGCCTCGTCGTCGAGACCGGCTGCCGCTATGCGGGCGCGCTGAGCTATCCCGAGCCGGTCGAGATCGGGCTCGGCGTCGAGCGGCTCGGCAGTTCCAGCGTCAGCTACCGGATCGGCGTTTTCGCCAAGGGGGCCGAGGAGGCGGCGGCCGAAGGACATTTCACCCACGTCTATGTCGGCCGCGAGAGCCGGCGGCCGGTGCCGCTGCCGGAGGCATGGCGGAGGAAGCTGGAGGCGGTCCGCTTGAGGATTTGATAGCATTATGCTATCAAGCGGGTATGGCACAGGTCCTGATCCGCAATCTCGACGACGAGCTGGTGAACGCCTATCGCGCGGCCGCGAAGCGCGAAGGTCGGTCGCTTGAAGCCCAGCTTCGGGAGGCGCTGTGGGTGATGCAGCCGATGACGCCCGAGAGGGTTGCCCAGTTGGTGGCGGAAGCTGATCGCATCCGCGCGATGACACCCAACGTGCCGCAAACGCCCAGCGAAGACCTGATCCGCGCGGACCGCGATGGATTTCGCGACATTTGATCGTCGTCGTCGACAGCAGCGTCGCCGCCAAATGGTATGCAGCCGAGCCGGACAGCCTCCTTGCTCGCACTCTTTTCAGACACCCGCTTGCTGCTCCGGACCTGATCCGTGTGGAGGTCGCCAACACGCTCTGGAAGAAGATTCGGCTGGGACAGCTCACGCTCGACCAGGGCGCGAGTGCGCTGGGGCATCTGGCGCGCGCCGTGACCCTGTTCCGCGCGGAGCCTTTCGCCGAATCCGCGCTCGAGCTGTCGTTTGTCCTTGCCCACTCCGTCTATGACTGCTTTTTCCTCGCAATCGCACAGTCGCTCGACTTCCCGCTGGTCACGTCCGACAAGCGGTTGTGGGCGAAGACGCGTGGCACGCCATTCAATGACCGCGTGATCATGCTGCAGGATTGGGGTGGATTGAGTGGCTGAGGAAATGAAGGGCGGCTGCGCCTGCGGCAAGGTTCGTTACACGGCGCGGATCGACAGCGACGAGGCGTACCTGTGCCATTGCCGGATGTGTCAGCGGGCGACCGGGAGCGTGTCGATCGCGTTCAAGACCCTGGCCAAAGCGAACGTCGCCTGGGAGAGCGGGCCGGACTGGTATCAAAGCTCGCCGATCGCGCGGCGGCCTTATTGCGCGGGTTGCGGGGCTTCATTGGGCTTCGAATTTCCGGACAGCGACAAGATGGACCTGACCGTCGCCTCGTTCGACGATCCGGCGCGCTTCCGACCCGTCCACCATTTCGGAGTCGAATCGCTGCACCGCGCCTGGATTAACACCGAAGGCCTGCCGGAATATCGCACCGAGGACCACAAGCCTCTCGTACAGCGATGGATCGACGCGGTCGGCAAGATGCCCGACTGAGCCAGGCGCCTCCATCGCAATCGTCGTTCCAGCGAAAGCTGGAATCTCCTTGCCTTTCACGTCATTGAAGAAGCGAGATTCCAGCTTTCGCTGGAATGACGGGTGTCCGATGCGCTTCCACCATCCCGCCATCCCGATCGTGCTGACGGCGCTGCTGATCGATTCGATCGGCTTCGGCATCGTCCTGCCGGTCCTGCCCAGGCTGATCGTCGATCTCGGCCAGGTCAGCCTTGCCGAGGCGACGCGGATCGCGGGCTATATGCTGGTCGCTTATGCCGGTGCGCAATTCTTCGCCGGGCCGGTGCTCGGCAATCTCGGCGACCGCTTCGGGCGGCGGCCGGTCCTGCTCTTCTCGACCCTGGCCTTCGCGCTCGATTATCTGCTGATGGCGGCGGCGCCGACGCTCGCCTGGCTGTTCGTCGGGCGGCTGATCGCGGGCATCGCCGGCGCCACCAACGGGCCGGTCAATGCGGTGCTCGCCGACGTCACCCCACCCGAGAAGCGCGGCGCGACCTTCGGGCTGATGGGCGCCGCCTTCGGGCTCGGCTTCATCCTCGGGCCGGCGATCGGCGGGTTGATGGCGGAGCTGGGCACGCGCGCGCCCTTTATCGCGGCGGCGGCGCTGGCCGGGCTGAACGCGCTGTGGATCTTCTTCGGCCTCGGCGAAACCTTGCCTCCGGACAAGCGCCGGCCGTTCCGCTGGCGCGATTCGCACATCTGGGGCGCGTTCAAGCCGCTCTTCCATGCCGGCGGCGCGACGCCGCTGCTGATCGCGGCCTTTCTCTGGGCGTTCGCCCATATCGTCTATCCGGCGACCTGGGCGTTCTGGGCCGAGCTGGCCAGGGGCTGGGATGCGAAGGCGATCGGCTGGTCGCTCGCCGCCGCGGGCCTCGCCATGGCGCTCGCCCAGACCTTCGTCACCGGGCGGATGATCGCCCGCTTCGGCGAGGCGCGCACGGTGGTGATCGGAATGGTCGTCGGCGCCCTGAGCTTCCTCGGCTATGTCTTCGTGACCCAGGACTGGATGGTCTATGCGATCATCGCGGTGGGCGCGCTGCAGGGGCTGGTCTACCCGTCGATCAACGCCTTGCTGTCGCGGATGACCGACCCATCCCGCCAGGGCGCGCTGATGGGCGGCATGTTGAGCATCGCCGGCCTCGCCGCGATCGTCGGGCCGCTGGCGATGACCCAGGCGCTCGCCTTCGGCGCCGAGCGCGGCGAGCCGGGCGGGGCCTTCCTGCTTGCCGCCCTGCTCGCCGCCTGCGCGTTGGTCATCGTCCTGTTCGGCGTGGTCCGCAGGCTGCCCCCGGTCGAGGAGAAGGAATGAGCGTCGAGATCCATCATTTCACGGCGGCGGACGGGACGAAGCTGGCCTGGCACGCGCTCGGCGAGGGGCCGGCGGTGGTCCTGCTGCACGGATTGTTCTCGGACGCGCGGACCAACTGGATCCGCTTCGGCCACGCCGCCGAGATCGCAGGCCGGGGCCTGCGCGTGATCATGCCGGACCTGCGTGCGCACGGCGACAGTGGCAAGCCGCACGATCCGGCTTTCTATCCGGCGGACATATTGGCCGATGACGGCCTCGCGCTGATCGCCCGTCTCGGCCTTACCGATTACGATCTCGGCGGCTATTCGCTGGGCGCGCGAACGGCGGTGCGGATGGTGGCGAAGGGGGCGCGGCCGAAGCGGCTGATCGTCAGCGGAATGGGGCTCGCCGGGCTCCATAAGACCGGCCATCGCGCCGAGCATTTCAAGGCGATCCTGACCGGGCTCGGCACGCACGAGCGCGGCTCGCCCGAATGGCTGGCCGAGGCGTTCCTCAAGACCACCGGCGGCGACCCCGAGGCGCTGCTCCCCTTGCTCGATTCGTTCGTCGACACGAGCGAGGAAATGCTGCGCAGCATTCTTATGCCGACCCTCGTGCTGAGCGGCGCGCAGGACGACGATAACGGCTCTCCGCAGGCGCTCGCGGATCTTCTGCCGAAGGGCGAATATGTGTCCGTTCCAGGCAACCATATGAGCGCCGTGACCAAGCCCGATCTCGGCCGCGCCATCGCCGATTTCCTGGCCCGTTGACCGGCCCTTCCGGCGGGTCCATTAGCGCGACGCGAGAACAGAAAATACGAGGGATGCCCGCCATGAAGTCGACCGTTTCCTTGCTTGCCATCACCGTCGCCGCCTGCCTCGCCGCGAGCTGCACCACCACCTCCGCCAGTGAGCCGAGCGCTGCGGAAGTCGCGTCCTCCGCGGATGGCGTCACGAACGCTGCAGCCGCCGCGTCCGAAGCGGCGACGCCGACCGCGGCCGAAGCCGACGCCTTCGTCGCCCGGGCCGAGCGCGAGCTCGGCGAGTTCATCGTCATCTCCGCCCGCGCCCAATGGGTCAACGCCACCTACATCACGCCCGACACCGACGCGCTCGCCGCCCATTTCGGCACGATCGGCACCGAGATGGGCGTACGCTTCGCCAACGAGGCGGCGCGCTACGCCAACGTGCCCGATTTGAGCTACGACACGCGGCGCAAGCTCGATCTGCTGCGCAGCGCGCTGACCCTGCCGGCGCCGACCACGGCGGGCGCCGCCGCCGAATTGAACCGCATCTCGACCGACCTCTCCTCGCAATATGGCCGCGGCCGCGGCACGATGGGCGGGCAGCAGCTCACCGGCAACGAGATCGAGGCGCGCATGGGCACGGTCCGCGACCCCGCCCAGCTGCGCGAGATGTGGACGAGCTGGAACGACAATGTCGGCGCGCCGATGCGCCCGCAATATGCGCGCATGGCCGAAATCTCGAACGCAGGCGCGCGCGAGCTCGGCTTCCCCGACACCGGCGCGATGTGGCGCTCGCGCTACGACATGACGCCCGAGCAGTTCGAGCAATTGACCGAGCGGCTGTGGAACGAGGTCAAGCCGCTCTACGACGAGCTCCATTGCTTCACCCGCGCCGGATTGAACCGCCGCTATGGCGAGCAGGTCCAGCCGGCCCAGGGCCCGATCCGCGCCGACCTGCTCGGCAACCTCTGGGCGCAGGAATGGGGCAATATCTACGACGTCGTCGCGCCGCCGAGCCGCGGCCCGGCGCCCTACGATCTCACCCAATTGCTGGTGCGCGCCCGCTACACGCCCGAGCGCGTGATCCGCACCGCCGAGGGCTTCTTCACCTCTCTGGGCTTCGCGCCGCTGCCGGCGACCTTCTACCAGCGCTCGATGATCACCCAGCCCAGGGACCGCGAGGTGATCTGCCACGCCTCGGCCTGGGACGTCGACAATGTCGAGGATCTGCGCATCAAGATGTGCACCCGCGTCAACGCCGACGATTTCGTCACCGCCCATCACGAGCTCGGCCACAATTTCTATCAGCGCGCCTACAACCGCCAGTCGACGCTCTATCTCGACAGCGCCAATGACGGCTTCCACGAAGCGATCGGAGACACGATCGCGCTCTCCGTCACGCCCGAATATCTGGTCCAGATCGGCCTGCTCAGGCAGAACCAGATGCCGAACGAGGAGCAGGACCGG
Organism: Allosphingosinicella sp.; assembly: GCA_035543935.1. Classification (GTDB taxonomy): domain Bacteria; phylum Pseudomonadota; class Alphaproteobacteria; order Sphingomonadales; family Sphingomonadaceae; genus Allosphingosinicella. The sequence goes on along the minus strand of DATKIV010000009.1, from coordinate 6,886 downwards.
GCGCTGCTGCTGCGCCAGGCGCTCGACAAGATCGCCTTCCTGCCCTTCGGCCTGCTCGTCGACCGCTATCGCTGGGGCATCTATTCGGGCCAGATCGCGCCCACCGAATATCAGGCGGCGTGGGACCGGATGCGGCTCCAATATCAGGGCATCGTCCCGCCGAGCCCGCGCACGGAGCGCAATTTCGACGCCGGCGCCAAATATCACGTACCCGCGAGCGTGCCCTATACCCGCTACTTCCTCGCCCGCATCCTCCAGTTCCAATTCTACAAGGCCGCCTGCGACATCGCCGGCTGGCGCGGGCCGCTGCACCGCTGCTCCTTCTACGGCAATCGCGAGGTCGGCCGGCGGCTGAACGCGATGCTGGCGATGGGCGCATCGCGGCCCTGGCCCGACGCGCTCGAGGCGTTCACCGGCAGCCGCGAGATCAGCGCCGAGCCGATGGTCGAATATTTCCGGCCCCTGCTCGGCTGGCTGCGCGAGCAGAACAGGGGCCGGCGGTGCGGCTGGTAGCGCTCTGGGCGGCGCTCGCGCTTGCCGGCACCCTGCCGGGCGCGAGCGCAACCGCGCAGGCGCCGGTCGCCACCCAGCCGCTCGCGCCCGGCGAGGTGCTGCTTGAGCTGAACGCGAGCGGAAGCGTCACCACGCGGGCCGATATCGCCGTGATGACGATCCGCGCCACCGCCGAAGGCAACACCAATGCGGAGGCGCGCCAGGCGGTCGCGGCGGAAGTGGCGCGCCTCACCGCGGTCGCGCGCCAGGCGGGCGTCGCTCCGGCCGACATCAGGGTCGGCGATTCCATGATCGGCCCAAGCTTCGATATGCTCGAGACGCCGCCGCCGCTTTTCGACGTCGCGGAAGCGAATGCCTCCGCCGGCGAAGGGCCGATGACGGGGCCTCCGCCCCGGGCGGCGAGCGCCCATGCCCTGATCGCGATCCGCGGGCGCGACGTCGCGCGGCTCGCGCCCATGCTTCGGGCCCTGGAGGAGGCGCATGCGCTCGTCGATTCGATGCCGGCTTATTCGCTGAACGACACGGATACGCCGCGGCGCGAGGCGCGCAATCGGGCGCTGGCGCGGGCGCGCGCCGATGCCGAGGCCTATGCGGCGGCCCTGGGCATGCGCGTGGTCCGCGTGGTTCGGGTCACCGAGCGGCTCGGCTTCGATTTCGTGTCGATGATGATGAACGAGCGGGCGATGCGCCGGCAGCTCGAAGGGAGCGAGAATCGGGGCCCCGACATCGAGACATCGGTGACGATCGGCGTCGATTTCGCGCTGGCGCCTCGGTGAGAACCGCGCGGCGCGCCGCCGCCGGCCTGGCCCTGGCGTTCGCCGCGCCGGCCATGGCCGCGCAGATCGCGCCGCCCGGCCCGCTGCGCGGCGTGACGGCGACGCCGGTGCGCACCGCGCCGCTCGCGCCCGGCGAAGTCCTGCTCGAGCTGGGCGCGATCGGCGTCGCCGCGGCGCGCGCCGACCTGGCGACGATCACCATCGCCGTCGGCGCCGAAGCGCCCGGGTTCGAGGAGGCGCGGCGCCTGTATCGCGCCAGGCTCGCGCGCATCCGCGAGGCCCTGCGCGGCGCCGGCCTGCCCGCCGATGCGGTGCAGGCGGGCGAAGACCTGCCGCCGGGGAGCCATCCCCAAAGCTTCGGCACCGCCGCCGATTTCAACAATTACTGGTCCGGCGATATCGTCGTCATCCGGATCGCCGACATCGACCGCGTTGCCGCGGTCCGCGCCGCGCTGGAAGCGGAAGGGGTGGCCTACGAGGAGAGCGCGCCCCTCTATACGGTTTCGGACTATGGCGCGGCGCAGCGCCAGGCGCGCGTCCGGGCGATCGCCAGGATTCGCGCCGATGCCGACGCCTACGCCGCGGCGCGCGGCATGCGGGTGGCGCGGATCGTTCGGGTCAGCGAGCGCGACGGGACCGATCTCTACCGTCTCGCTTATGGCCAGGCGCGGCGGTTCCGGCGCGGCGAGGGCAATAGTTTCAGCGGGCGGGAGGCCAGCCCCGAAATCGACACCGGAGTCGCGGTCAGCGTCGATTTCGCGCTGGCGCCGCTCTAGGTGGGGGCGATGCTGGTCCTGTTCGCATCGCTCGCCGCGTTTCAGGCACAGCCGGCGCCGCAGCCGCCGCCCCGCTTCGATCCCAACGCGCCGGAAAACCGGCAAATTCTGCCCGCCTTCAGCTATGAGAGTGTCGAACCCGTGCTCACCCAGATCGGGGCGCGGTTCGAGCGGCAGATCAGCGGCGACCGGCCGGCGCTGAGCGTGACCTTCGCCAACGGGCGCCGCGCGGCGATCCTGTTCGGCGCGTGCCAGGGTGCGTCGTGCAAGGCGATCTCGATCCAGGCGGTGTGGAACCGGCCGGCCGATTTGCCGCCCGAGCGGCTCGGCGCCGGCCTGCACGCCTTCAACCAGCGTTATGCCTTCGCCCGCGCCTTCGTGACCGCGGACGGCCGGCCGACGCTGCAGCGTTACCTCACCGCCGATTACGGCTTCATCCGCGGCAATCTGGCGGTGAATCTGCTCGTCTTCGCCGGCCAGGTCGACCGCTTTGTCACCGAGGTGCTGAACGCACCGGCGCCGGCGCAGTGACGGGCAGTGACGGGGACGGTTACGGGGACAGTGACGGGGACAGTGACGGGGACAGTTACTTTTCCGCACTGTCGCACTCAATCAGGCGATGCCGTGCGGAAAAGTAACTGTCCCTTTTCTCGCTACCCTGCGGAAAAGTAACTGTCCCCTTTCTCGGTCCCCTTTCTCGTTAAAGCTGGGCGGAAAGGAATTCCGCGCTCGACACGCTGAACGCGCCCGGCTCCTCGACGTTCAGCTCCTTGACGACGCCATCGTCGACGATCGCCGACCAGCGCTGGCTGCGCTTGCCCATGCCGAATTTGGAGAAATCGGCCGAGAGCCCGAGCGCGTCGGCGAAGGCGCCGCTGCCGTCGGCGAGCATGGTGACCTTGCCCTCCGCGCCCGATTGCGCGGCCCAGGCCTGCATGACGAAGGCATCGTTGACCGCGAGGCAGGCGATCTCGTCGACGCCCTTGCCTTTGAGCTCGTCGGCGCGCTCGATATAGCCGGGCAGATGGCGCGCCGAGCAGGTCGGCGTGAACGCGCCGGGCACGGCGAACAAGGCGATCTTGCGGCCCGCGAAATAAGCGTCGGTCTCGACCGGTTGCGGCCCTTCGGGGCCGGCCTTGAGCAGAGTCGCGCTGGGGATGCGGTCGCCAACCTTGATCGTCATCGTCAATCTCCTTTAAACAGGCCGGCCCCTTAGCAGGGGAGAATGGGGACAGTCACTAGTGACTGTCCCCGCACCGGGAGGCTGTCGCGGCGGCTCGCGCCGGACTATAGGGGAGGGGATGGACGCGCCGCGCTTCCTTTCCGGCCAGTTCCTGCTCGCCATGCCGGGCATCGGCGATCCGCGCTTCGAGAAAGCGGTGATCGCGATGTGCGTCCATGACGAGGGGGGCGCGCTCGGCATCGGCCTCGGCCGCATCGCTCCCAGGATCGGCTTTCACGATCTGCTCAAGCAGCTCGACATCGACCCGGGCGAGGCGCCCAACGCGCCGATCCACCAGGGCGGCCCGGTCGAGCCCCAGCGCGGCTTCATCCTCCACACGCCCGATTGGGGCGGCAGCGATTCGATCGACGTCGGCGGCCGCTGGGTGCTGAGCGCGACGCTCGATATCCTGCGCGCCATCGCGGACGGGAAGGGGCCCGCGCGCTGGGTCGCGGCTTTGGGCTATGCCGGCTGGGAAGGCGGCCAGATCGAGCGCGAGATGCGCCGCCACGGCTGGTTCGTCACCCCGGGCGACGAGAGCCTGCTCTACGACAGCGACGTCAACGCCCGCTGGGCCGCCGGCTTCAGCGGCGCCGGCGTCGACCCGAGGCTGCTGACGGCGGAGTTCGGGACGGCCTGAGCCAGGTCTCCGGCGAACTCGACTGAAAAGGTTGGAACCCGTATACGCGACGACAGGCTGGCATGGAGCAGCCCGCTATGGCGTATTTGGACAGCGAGGTTGTCGATCCGGAGCGCGCCGAATGGGAAATCGACCTCTTTTTCTTCCAGTTCGACACGTCCCTGCTTCCGGGCGTCGTTCTGGCCGGGATCCTGGTCGCGGTTTTCATTATTTATGCTTTTTCGGGCGGAATGCTCGATCTGGCGGTTTCGAGTCAGTCGATCCGCGAGGGGCGGATCGCGACTCTGTTCACCCACATGGCGGCTCATGCCGGGCTTATGCACTTGTGGCTGAACGTCACGGCGCTCGTCGCTTTGAGCAAGGTCCCGATCCGCCGGTTCGGGCCCGGCGTGCGGGTGCTGCTTGCCTTTGCCGCCTTGCTGATCCTGTCGGGCCTGACGGGCGGGTTGCTGTTCCTCGCAATCAATCCCTACGGCACGGTGCCGATGGTGGGCGCGTCGGGCGCGATTTGCGGCCTGCTGGGCTTTGCCGCGCGCCTCGACCCGGAAAGCCCGGCGCTGGTTCCTCTCCTATCTGTCAGGGTCGGCCGCGCGCTGGTCGATTTCGCGAGATGGAATATCGTCCTCTTTCTCGCATTGTACCTGCTGGTCTCGAGTTCGGGAGGAATGGGAGGTCTCGCCTGGGAAGCGCATCTCGGCGGTTTCGCGGCGGGGTTGCTCGGGGCACCGTTCTTCCTCGGCTGGGCTTCGCGCGGCGTGCACGTCGAGGGGGAGCCTCCACCGCGTGCTGACGGCGGAGTTCGGGACGGCCTAAATCCCTGACTCCGAATCCGTTCGTCGCTTTTAACCGCCGGCGTTGAGACCTCGGTAACCACTCGCATGAGACCTTCGAATCGGCCGCGGCGCATGATGTGCCGGGCCGAGTGAGTGGGGACTTACCATGAGTGGACAATGGATAAGGCGCGGGCTCTTCATGAGCGTCGCGGGGATGATGTGCGTCGCGGCCCCGGCCAATGCGGCGATGGAATGCTGGACTCCAACGCAGGTCGCGGCCGCCAAGGTGCGGGACTTGCAGTCGCGGCTGATGGTGGCGACGTTGCGCTGCCAGGCGATGGGGGTGGACGTGGCGTCGGCCTATAACCGCTTCCTGGGCGCCAACAGGCGCGCGATCCAGGGCGCCAATGCCGTGCTGCTGGCCCAGTTCCAAGCCGGATTCGGCCGCCAGGGGCTGGTCCATTACGACCGCTTCGCGACGTCGCTCGCCAATATTTACGGCGACGACGCCACCAGCCCGTCGGTCTGCGGCGACACGGCGGTGCTGGCCGAAGAGGCGGCCGCCGCCGATGGCGACATTGATGTCCTGGTGGCGATCGAGGACCGGCTTGGCTTCGCCACGCCGCTGCCCGGTGGCCAGTGCAGCGTCACCTTCGCCTTCGCGGGAGGGAATTGAGCACATATAAAGATATCTTTATATTTGCATTCGGGGGCGGTCGCGGCTAGTGGACGAGCGCGCGACCGCCTTTTTTGCCGGCGGTCTTTTCACTTTCAGGAGACCGCCCGTGGCGAGCCAGGCCCAGACCAGCTTCAACGATTATGTCATCGCCGATATCGGCCTCGCGGGCTACGGCCGCAAGGAGATCGAGATCGCCGAGACCGAAATGCCGGGCCTGATGGCGCTGCGCGAGGAATTTGGCGACTCCAAGCCTTTGAAGGGCGCGCGGGTCACCGGCTCGCTGCACATGACGATCCAGACCGCGGTGCTGATCGAGACGCTGACCGCTTTGGGCGCCGAGGTCCGCTGGGCGTCCTGCAACATCTTCTCGACCCAGGACCATGCCGCCGCCGCCATCGCCGCGACCGGCGTGCCGGTCTTCGCCGTGAAGGGCGAGACGCTCGAGGAATATTGGGATTATGCCGCTCGCATCTTCGACTGGGGGCAGGACCAGACCTGCAACATGATCCTCGACGACGGCGGCGACGCCACCATGTTCGCGCTCTGGGGCGCGCGTGTCGAGGCCGGCGAGGAATTGTTCACGCCGACCAATGAGGAAGAGGAGATTTTCGCGGCCACGCTGAAGCGCTTCCTCGCCGAGCGGCCGGGCTACCTCACCAGGACCGTGGAGAACATCAAGGGCGTCTCCGAGGAGACGACGACCGGCGTCCACCGCCTCTACGACCTCGCCAAGAAGGGCAAGCTCCCCTTCCCGGCGATCAACGTCAACGACAGCGTCACCAAGTCGAAGTTCGACAATCTCTACGGCTGCAAGGAGAGCCTGGTCGACGCCATCCGCCGCGCCACCGACGTCATGCTCGCCGGCAAGGTCGCCTGCGTCGCCGGCTTCGGCGACGTCGGCAAGGGCAGCGCCCAGTCCTTACGCAACGGCGGCGCCCGAGTCCTCGTCACCGAGGTCGACCCGATCTGCGCGCTGCAGGCGGCGATGGAGGGCTTCGAGGTCATCACCATGGAGGAGGCGACGCAGCGCGCCGACATCTTCGTCACCGCGACCGGCAATGCCGACGTCATCACGCTCGATCACATGCGGGCGATGAAGAACATGGCGATCGTCTGCAACATCGGCCATTTCGACAGCGAGATCCAGATTTCGGCGCTCGCCAACATGAAGTGGACCGAGGTCAAGCCGCAGGTCGACGAGGTCGAATTCCCGGACGGCAAGAAGATCATCGTCCTCTCGAAGGGCCGGCTGGTCAATCTCGGCAACGCCACCGGCCATCCCAGCTTCGTGATGAGCGCCAGCTTCACCAACCAGGTGCTCGCCCAGATCGAGCTTTGGACCGGCGGCGACAAATATGAGAAGGACGTGTACGTACTGCCCAAGCATCTCGACGAGAAGGTCGCGGCGCTTCATCTCGGCAAGCTCGGCGTCCAGCTGACGACTTTGAGCCAGAAGCAGTCCGACTATCTGGGCGTGCCCGTCGAGGGCCCGTTCAAGCCCGACCAT